>NZ_PGDQ01000003.1:0-300000 GCF_003073135.1 Euzebya rosea | reverse complement strand
GATGGCCCCTCCGTGCTTCCCCATCCAGGCGTTGAAGGCCGCACGGGTCACGAGGAACGTGCCGTTGAGGTTGAGGTCGACGACGGTGCGCCACCCGTTGGGCGAGATCTGCTCCGCAGGTGAGGGGAACTGGCCCCCCGCGTTGTTGACCAGCAGGTCCAGCCGGCCGTGCCGTTCGACCACGGTGGCCACCATGGCCTCGACCTCGTCGGCATCGCGGATGTTGGCGATCACGTGGTCGGCCGAGCCGCCCGCCGCCTCGATCTCGGCCACGGTCTCCCGCAGCGGCTCCTCCCGGCGTGCGGCGATGACCACCGTGGCGCCGAGGGCTGCCAGCTCGTGGGCGATGGCCCTGCCGATGCCCGTCCCACCACCGGTGACCAGGGCCACCCGATCGGCGAACAACTTCTTGCGGAACACGGAGTCGTAATCGGTGAACGTCACGTCCCCGATCCTTGCATGTCCGGTCGGGTCGTCCCCCATCCGCCCCGCCTGCATCAGCGAACCGCTGCACATGGCACTCAAGAATCCGCTCTGCACTGTCGAAACACGCAACGTAGTGGCACACTGAGTGAGAACCCAAGGACTCCTGCGTACCCATGCTCGTCCATCCCGACAACAGCCCCAGCGGATCGTCCGCCGACGTGATCGATGGCACCGCCGTCGACGTCGATGCACGCCCGACCGCCCACGCCCGCCCGGCCTACGACGCCGTGACGGTCGTCGCCGCGCCACGCACCGTCTCGGAGGACGAGAAGGCCACGATCGCGCGGTTGCAGGCCCAGGTCGACGGCACCGACCGCCCCGACGGTGTGTACGTGAAGGTGGTCAAGCCTGCGCTGGACCGCCTTGCTGGAGGTCTTCTGCTCCTGCTGACCCTGCCCCTCCTCCTGGCCGGCATGCTGGCCGTGCGGATGACGATGGGCAGGGGCGTCATCTTCCGACAGGAGCGCATCGGCCTGAACGGCCGGCGGTTCACGGTGCTGAAGCTGCGCACCATGGGCCACGACCGCAGGTCCACGAGCCAGAAGGACCTCGAGGCGCTGGCGGAGGGCCGCTGGGACGGCATCGAGCGTCGCCAGACCCACAAGACCGACGCCGACCCCCGCCACACCGCGGTCGGCCGCACGCTGCGCAAGCTGTCCATCGACGAGCTGCCGCAGCTGATCAACGTCGTCCGCGGCGACATGAGCCTGGTCGGCCCCCGCCCGGAGCTGCCGGTCGTGATCAACCGCCACTACGAACCGTGGATGCACCGCCGCCACGCCGTGAAGCCCGGCGTGACCGGCCTGTGGCAGATCTCCATGCGCGGCGAGGGCGACATGCACGAACATGTTGACGTCGACCTCGACTACGTCGACCGCGTCAGCCTCCGCGAGGACCTCCGCATCCTCTTCGCGACGCCGTTCGCCGCGCTGGGCGCGCACAAGGGCGTCTGAGGACACGACGGAGGAGGCCCACAGGACGCCCCACCGGGGGTCTGGAGGCGCCTGCACCAGGCACACAGCGCGTCTGAGGACACGACGGAGGAGGACCGCAGGACGCCCTACCGGCGGTCTGGGGACGCGTGCACCACCCGGCGGAACTGTGCAGCTCGGTTCACGGGTGCACTGAGGTGCACGAGTCCAAGCGGCCCTCGTGCAGCTCGGTGCCCATGTCGGCCGAAGTGCACGAGACGTGGCAGCCGAAGGCCAGCCTCGACCCGGGCCGACCCCGCCGCAACGCCAACCCGCCTCCCCCGGTACGTCTGAACCGCCGGCGGAACTGTGCAGCTCGGTTCACGGGTGCACTGAGGTGCACGAGTCCACGCGGCCCTCGTGCAGCTCGACGCCCATGTCGGGCGAAGTGCACGAGACGTTGCAGCCGAAGGCCAGGCTCGACTCGGCCCGCCCCGCCGCGACCCCGATCCGCCTCCGCCGGGATCGGGGTTCCCCAGGTCCCGCCCATGGAGTTGGCGAGCTTGTTACTACGCGGTAACATACCGGTCGGTAACTGACCTCGGTCAGGTCAGCCTCCTCCGCCCTCCGGAACCAAGGAGTCCGTCGATGACGCACTACAAGAGCAACCTCCGCGACATGTTCTTCAACCTGTTCGAGGTCAACCGGGTCCAGGACCACCTGGGCACCGGCCCCTACGAGCAGATGGATGCCGACTCGGCCATGGACGTGCTCCGCGAGGTCGACCGGCTGGCCCGCGAGGACTTCGCCGCCAGCTTCGTCGCCGGCGATCGCACGCCGTTGCAGCTGGACGCCGAGAAGGGCGAGGTCACCCTCCCGCCGGAGATCAACGAGACGCTCGACGCGTTCTTCGACAACGACTGGCACCTGCTGTACGTGCCGCCCCACCTCGGCGGCTACGGCGCGTCGCCGTCCATCACGTGGTCGGCCAGCGAGCTCCTGCTGGGCGCCAACGCCTCGGCGATGCTGTACACCGCCGGGCCGTTCTTCGCGACCATCCTCGACTCGGTCTGCAACGACGAGCAGCGCACCCGCTTCGTCGAGCCGATGATCGAGCACAAGTGGGGCGCCACGATGGTGCTCACCGAGCCCGAGGCCGGTTCCGACGTCGGGGCCGGGCGGGCCAAGGCGGTCGACAACGGCGACGGCACGTGGACCATCACGGGCAACAAGCGGTTCATCACCTCCGGTGACTTCGACTGGCCCGACAACGTCATCCACCTGGTCCTGGCACGTCCCGAGGGCGCCGGCCCCGGCACCAAGGGCCTCAGCCTCTACGTCGTCCCCAAGTACTGGGTCAACGAGGACGGCTCCCTCGGCGAACGCAACGGCGTCTGGGTCCGTGCGATCGAGGACAAGATGGGCATCAAGGCCTCGGCGACGGCGGAGCTGTACTTCTCCGACACCGACGTCCCGGCCCGCGGCATCCTCGTCGGCGAGGTGCACGACGGCATCGCCCAGATGTTCCGCGTCATCGAGTACGCCCGCATGCTGGTCGGCACGAAGGCCATCTCCACCCTCTCCACGGGCTATCTCAACGCGCTGGAGTACGCCAAGGAGCGCGTCCAGGGGCCGGACCTGAAGAAGGCCATGGACAAGACCGCCCCGCGGGTGGAGATCATTCGCCACCCCGACGTGCGCCGGAACCTGATGATGCAGAAGGCCCACGTCGAGGGCATGCGTGCCCTCGTCATGTACACCGGCTGGGTCCAGGACCAGATCGCCATGGCGCGCCACAACGGCGACACCGAGGCCGCCGAGGGCTGGGAGCAGATGAACGACCTGCTGCTCCCGATGGTCAAGGGCTACGGCTCGGAGAAGTCCTACGAGCTGCTCGCCGTCGCGCTGCAGGTCTTCGGTGGGTCCGGCTTCACCCGTGACGTGCCGCTCGAGCAGTACATCCGCGACGCCAAGATCGACACCCTCTACGAGGGCACGACCGGCATCCAGGGCATGGACCTGTTCTTCCGCAAGATCGGCAAGGACCAGGGCGCGACCCTGACCCGCCTGCTGACGGAGGTCCAGAACTTCGCCAAGGACGGCAAGCCCGACGACGGCCTGCAGGCCGAGCGCCAGCGCCTGGCGACGGCACTCGAGGACGTGCAGGGCATGCTCGGCAGCCTCGTGCAGTTCCTCGGCGAGGACCTGTACAAGGTCGGCCTGTCCACCACGCCGTTCCTGATGAGCCTGTCGGAGGTCGTCGTCGGCTGGCTGTCGCTGCGCGGTGCCGACGTGGCCCTGACCCAGCTGAACAGCGAGGACGTCAGCGACGCGGACCGCGAGTTCTACACCGGCAAGGTGGCCGCCGCCCGCTGGTTCGCCCACAACGTGCTGCCCCAGCTCACGTCCCGTCGCGAGATCATGGCCGCGACGTCCATGGAGGTCATGGAGATCGCTGACGCCGCCTTCTGATTCGGCGGCAGTTTCACGTACACTCCGTTCTGGTCGGCGCTCCCCGTTCTCCCCCGTTCCGGGGAGCGTCGGCCTCTTGACGTTGGAGGACGAGCGGGGAAGAGGTGCGTGATCGGCAGGTGACCCACGTGGCGAACTGGCGGAGGACCCGTCCGGCCCCCTCCCGCCTGGAGGAAGGCCGCGAGGTCTACACGCTCGCGCTCGACGTGGCCAAGGCCCTCGATCGCGCTGGGCTGGACCTGTGGGCCGCCGGTATCCGCGCGTGCCTCGACGCCCCGACGTCGCTGGCCCGGCAGCAGCACCTCACCGTCGAGCTCGTCCGACTGCGCGACACCGGCGACCTGCGCCGGGCCGGCTGCGCGGAGGACATCGACAGCGCCCTGTCCCGCCTCGAGCTGGGGCTCGGCTCCATCGACATCCCGCAGCAACCGCTGTACACCGCCACACGGAACCTCGCCGACCACCTCGAGCTCAACGGCGGCCGTCGCTGGCTTGCCCGCCTGCGCGCCGTGGTCACCGACCCCGACCGTGGACCGGAGGCCCGCCTGGAGCGCTTCGACGCCCTGGCCGAACGCATGGTGCCGGGCGCGGAGGGACTGCCGGAGGGATCGAGCTCGCTGGTCCGTGCCGTGCGAGGACGCATCGGTCGCCACCTCGACGTCGAGGCGGTCGTCCGCTACCTGGTCTTCGCGCTGATGCCCCCCGCCCCGTCGCGCATCATCGACGACCAAGCGACGCGGTGACCGCCAGCGTCCTCTCCATCCCCGACGACCTGCCCGACGGCGACCTCCGGGCGCTGCTGACCTCGCCGGCGGCGACCCTCCGCAGCGGGGGGCTGGTGGCCTTTCCCACCGAAACGGTCTACGGGCTGGGCGCCGACGCGCTGTCGACCACGGCCGTCGAGCGGATCTTCCTCGCCAAGGGGCGGCCGTCGGACAACCCGCTGATCGTCCACCTCGCCGACGCCTCGTGGATGCAGCGGGTCGCCGTGGTCACGCCCCTGGCAGCGTCGCTGGCCGAACGGTTCTGGCCGGGCCCGCTCACCCTGGTCCTCGACCGGCTCGACTCCGTGCCGACGGCCACCGCGGCCGGGCTGGACAGCGTGGCCGTGCGGGTGCCCGCCTCCCGGGTCGCCCGGCTGCTGATCGACACCGCCGGCACCCCGGTCGCCGCCCCGAGCGCCAACCGGTCGGGCCGCCCCTCCCCCACCACCGCTGCGCACGTCGCCACGGACCTCGGTGAGGAGCTGGACTGGATCATCGACGGCGGGCCGTGCGCGATCGGGATCGAGTCGACGGTGGTCGACGCCCGCGGCGACGCCCCCGTGGTGCTGCGGGAGGGATCGGTCACCCGCGAGATGCTGGGCGACCGCGGCGCCATAGGTGACCCCTCCCGGTCGCCCGGGACCCGCCATGCCCACTACCAGCCACGGGCAGCGGTGCGGATCGCCCCCGTGGGCCGCGGTCAGGAGGTCGCCGCCGACGTGGCCTCCAGCGGTGTCCGCGTGGGAGTGGTGACCGGCGACGCCCTGGGCCTGCCGGCCGACGTCACGTTGCTGGCCGCCCCCGCCGACGACGACGCGATGGCCCGCGAGCTGTACGCCGCGCTGCGCCGGGCCGACGACCTCGGCCTCGACGTGGTCGTGGTCGAGTCGGTCACCGACACCGGCGTCGGCCGCGCGATCATGGATCGGCTGCGTCGGGCCGGGACGACGAACGACCCCGCCGCAGCGGGGTCGTCTCTCGGACCGCTCGGGCCCGATGTGGGGGGAACGCCCGAGCGCTAGGCCCGGGTGGACAGGGAGTCGCGGATCTGGCGGAGCAGGACGATCTCCTCCGGGTCGGCCACCACCTCGACCTCTTCCGGCTCCTTCTTGCGGGCGTCCATGGCCTTGTTGGCGGCCTTGACGAGCAGGAACAGGACCAGGCCGACCAGGACGAAGTTGATGATCGCGCCGATGACCTGCCCGGTCAGCAGCTCGGCGCTGCCGATGCTGGTCGTGACCTCGGTGATGTCGGGCTGGCCCACGATGGCGGCGATGATCGGGTTGATGATCCCCTCGACCAGGGCGGTGATGATCGCTGCGAAGGCGGCGCCGATGACCACGGCCACGGCCAGGTCGATGACGTTCCCCTTCATGAGGAACTCCTTGAACTCCTTGATCACTGCATTCCCTTTCAGTAATGTGCACGCACCGTGAGTAAACAGCGTACAGGTCCGGTTGTCCACGAGGACGACCTCAGGTCCACCGCTCCACCTGCCGATATGCGTACTGTGGAACACGTGACCACCACCACCGCCGAGTGGCTGCTGGAGATCAGCGGCCTCACCATCGGCACCACGGACGGCGCTGACGCCGTCTCCCGCGGACACCACCTCGCCGCCCAGGTTCGTTCCGCCGCCGCCGCGTTCTGCGCCGCCACCTCGTGCGGGCCGGACGGCTGCGCCGCAGCCTGTCCCCTGGCCAGCTACGACGGCGGGTTCGCCGCCTGCCACCTCGCCAGCGAGCTCGCACCGGACACGCCGCGCAACACCACCATGGACGCCCACCGCGCGGCCATGCTGTACGTACAGGCGCTCCGCGCCGCCTCCACCGCCGTCTTCCACTGCCGGCGGCAGGCCCACCCCACCGGCGAGTGCTGGTTCTCCACCGACGGGACCGCCCGCTGCGGTGACGTCCTGGCGGTCACCCACCGGCTGGGCGGCTGACCACCCTCCCGTCCGCCCGATGACAGGGCAGGCGTGACGTCAGGACGTGCCGGCGCGCTCGAGGGTCAGCCACATCCCGCGGGAGCCCTCGGGGCCCTCGACGTGGGACATCGCGCTGAAGGCAACGTCCCAGCCGAACTGCGTGACCAGGATGGTGACGGCTTCGTCGACCCCGACGGTGGCGATCAGGGCGCGGGCGACGCCCGTGATGCTGCGCAGCTTCGGGGTGACGTTGTCCATCGTGGATGCTCCTGGAATCGGGGGGACATCCACTCCAACGACCGACCCACCGTCGCGTGACGGTCCGTTCAGCCCTCCGCGCCCAGGTGGGTGTTGAGGAACGACAGGGTCCGGGCCCAGGCGACGGCCGCCTCGTCGGGGTCGTGGGTCCCCAGCCGGTTCTCGTCGTTGAAGAACGCGTGGTTGGTCCCGCCGTAGACGTGTATCGCCGCCGACCCGCCGGCATCACGGATGGACTGCCCCATCTCCAGCGCCTTGGTGGGCGGCGCGAAGTCGTCGGTCTCCGCGTAGTGGCCGAGGACCGGGGCGGTGATGGCGGAGAAGTCGGGCTCGGACTGCAGGACGCCGTAGAACGGGACGGCGGCACCGATGCGGTCACCCTGCTGGGCTGCGAGCTGGATGACGAACCCGCCGCCCATGCAGAAGCCGACGACGCCGACCCGGTCGGTCGTCACCGCATCCAGCGACAGCAGGTAGTCGACTGCACCGGCGAGGTCGGTGGCCGCCTTCTCCTCGGGCAGGTCCTGCATCATCTGACCGGCCTCGTCGGCGTCGTGGGTGATCGAACCGCCGTACAGGTCGGGCGCCAGCGCCACGTAGCCCTGACGGGCGAACCGGTCGCAGACGTCGGCGATGTGGTCGGTCAGGCCCCACCACTCCTGGATCACGATCAGGCCGGGGCCGCTGCCGTTGTCGGGCGTGGTCAGGTACCCGTGGGCCTCGTGGCCGTTGGAGGGGAAGGTGACGTTCTGGTGGGGCGTGCGGTCTGCCATCGGGGGCTCCTGGGGTCGGCGATCGGGTGATCGCGCGACAACCTAGTACAGGCGTGCAGCCTCGGCCGGACCCCCGTCACGGAGGTCACCGACTCAGCGACGCCCGGTGGTCCAGACGGGTCCGCCGATGTAGCCCGTGCCCGTCGGGAACGACGCGAGCACTCGGTCCAGCAGGGCCGCCCCGTCCGCCGCGGCCACGAGGTCATCGGTGGAGGCGTCGCCGGCGACCCAGCCCGGGAGGACGGCGAGGAACGACTCGCGATGCAGCGGGAAGGCGGTGTCCAGCACCCACGGTTCGCCGCTGTGGTCGGTGACGGCCAACCACACGTGGTCGACCTCGACCCCGCCGACCAGCAGGGAGCCGCGGATCGTGACGACCTCCAGCCCCACGGACCGGACGAGCTCGGCCGCACGGGTGATCCCCTCGCGGGGCTGGTGCGGCACGAAGGGGTCGTCGGCGTGTGCGTCCTCCAGCAGCGGGACGAGGCTGACCTCCAGCTCGGGCGGAAGCGCCGTCGATCCGAATCGACGTGTGCCCGACACCGGCCAGCTGCTCATGGTCATTCCTCCTGTCCTTCTTCATCGACTGTATCCCCATCGCCTTGAGCACCCGCATCATCGCCGGCTCCCGTTGCATCCGTGTCACCGGCGGCGAGCCGGGCGGCGAGCGTCGTGTGGCGTGCGGCCATGCCGCCGCCCACCCGCCGGGCCGCCGGGACCAGCAGCCCGGCATCGCCGACCAGCAGCAGGCCACGACGGGCACGGGTGATGGCGGTGTAGACCAGCTCACGGGTCAACATCGACATCTGGCTGCGATCCAGGACGAGGACGACGACGGGCCACTCCCCGCCCTGTGACTTGTGCACCGTCAGGCACCACGCGGGCGCCAGGTGGTTCAGGCGATCACCGCTCAGCTCGACGACACCCTGCGGGAAGGCCACGCTGACGACGCCGTCCTTGGCGTCGGTGGCCGCGACCTCGCCGATGTCGCCGTTGGCGATGTCCACCTCCGGGTCGTTGCGGGTGGCGACGACCCGGTCGCCCTCGTGCCAGCCCGAGACCGCCCGTCGGCTGCCTGCCGGGTTCAGCCGGTCCTTCAGCGCGGTGTTCAGCGCGTCGACCCCCGCCGCACCGCGGTACATGGGGGCCAGCACCTGCACGTCAGCGGGGGTGCAGTCGAAGTAGGCCGGCGCGCGCTCGGCCACGATCTCGGCGATGCGGGCCGGGATCGCCGGAGTGCGCTCGGGCACGGCGAAGACGTCACCGTCCCGGCCGACCACGATCGGCTCGCCGCCGGCGTTCAGCTCGTGGGCGAGCGTGACGATGCGGCTCTGCGCGGCCTGCCGGTGCACCTTCGTCAGCCGGGTGACCGGGACGTTCCGGGCGGCCAGGAGGTCCCGGAGCGTCGCCCCGGGACCGACGGGGGGCAGCTGGTCGGGGTCACCGACGAGCAGCAGGTGGCTCGGTGGGGCCAGCGCGTCGAGCAGCGCGGCCGCCAGGTGCACGTCGGCCATCGACCACTCGTCGGCGACGACGAGGTCGTGGGGCAGCGGGTTGTCGGCGGTACGGCCGAACACGAACCCCTCCCCCGGTTCGGGGCGGGCCTCGAGCAGCCGGTGGACCGTGGTGGCGGCGTGGCCGGTGACCTCCTCCAGCCGCTTGGCCGCCCGGCCGGTGGGGGCGCAGAGCGCGACGTTGGCCCCCGCTGCCGTCGCCCGACGGACCAGCTCGGTGACCGCGTAGGTCTTGCCCGTGCCCGGGCCGCCGGTGAGGATCGTGACGGCGTGCGTCGTGGCGGCCTCCACGGCGTGGGCCTGCTCGTCGGTCAGGCGGTCGTCGTTGCCGTCGGCGTTGCGCAGCGGGTTGCCCGAGCCGTCGGCCGCGGTCAGCACGGTGATGCGGTCGGCCACGGCGAGCTCGGCGTCGTGCAGCGGCGGCGGGGAGACCCGCGGGACCGGCAGGTCGGCCAGCGGATGGTCCTCGCGCCGTATCTCGCCGTTCTCCACGGCCTCGTCGATGGCCCGGCGGGCCCGCTCGAGCCCGCCACCGAGGGCGCTGGGCAGCCGGGCGAGCAGCTCTTCCTCCGCCATCACCGTGTGTCCGCCCCGCCAGCAGGCCCCCCGCAGGAACCCGGCGGCACCGGCAGCGAGGCGTCGCGGGTCGTCGTCGTCGATGCCGGCGGCGCGTCCCAGCGCGTCGGCGTGCTTCCAGCGGACACCCGGCAGGCTGAGGTAGGCGTAGGGGTCGGTGGTGAGCAGCTCGGCGGCTTCGTCGCCGAACCGCTTGACGGCCGCGCGGGCGACCGCCGGGCCGAGGTCGACGGCAGCGAGCAGCTGCACCACCTGTGGCAGCAGGCCAGCCGACACCCAGGACCCGTGGATCCGGCCGGCCAGGGCCGTGGAGACGCCGGTGACGCCCGCCAGCCGCTCGGGCTGGGTGGCGATGACCTCGGCCAAACCCGTCCCGAAGGTCTTGACCAGCCGTTCGGCGATGGCGTCCCCCACCCCGGGGAAGCGGTCGCTGGCCAGGAAGGTCTTCAGGCCCTTCTTCGTCCGGGGGGTCGCCAGCTCGTAGAAGTCCGCCTCGAAGGTGCGGCCGTGCTTGGGATGGTCGGTCCAGCGCCCGACGAGCGTGACCGCCTGTCCCGGCGTCAGGCTGGCCAGCGGCCCGGATGCCTTGATCGCGCCGTCGCGGTCCTCGTCCATGGACACCACGCCGAAGCCGGAGGCGTCGTCGGCGTACACGACGTAGACGACCTCTCCGGCCACACGTTCGGGGGCGGGCAGCAGCGTGTTCTCCACGATCCCCTGAAGGCTAGCCGCCGGGTCCCCGACCTCCGTGACGTCGCCCGGCCTCCTGTGGATGGCTACCGTGGCGGACGTGGAGACGGTTCGGCTGCTCGTGATCGCTGGGGTGGTGGCCCTGCTTGCCGTCCGCGCCCGCACCGCATGGCAGCGCCGGGACCTGGCGCTGGCCGTCTGGCGGGCGATCCGGCTCCGTCACGTGGTCGGGGCGCTCGGCTTGATGGTGCTGGTCCTGACCGTCGCGCTGTCGCTGTGGACCTTCGTGCCGGTCACCCGGCTGGGGGTCGGGTCCCTGGTGGGCCTGGACGGCAACGTGATCTTCGCCCCGATCGAGTCCGCGCTGGAGGCGCCGATCCAGCAGGCCGAGCCAGCCGCGGACGGCGCCCCCTCCCCGCCCCCCGGGGTGCCATGGGTCGACGTCCTCGGCGTCACGGCGTTCCTGGGCGTGCTCGTGGCGATGTTCCCCCTCCTGGCCCATGCCGAGGAGCTGGCGTTCCGGCTGGGCTGGGAAGACCTGTCGCTCGGCCGTCAGGTCCTGTCGGCGCTGCGGTTCGGCCTCGTGCACCTGATCATGTTCATCCCAGTGGGGGCCGCGCTCGCGGTGGGCGTCGCCGGGTTCGCCTACGGTCGGATCTACCTGGCCACCTACCGCCGGGAGGCCACCCCACGGGTCGTGTTCCCCACGGGCAGGTTGCCGCTGGCCGTCGACGAAGAGGGGTTCAGCCGCCTGGTGCTGGGGCCACCCGCGCCGATCGTCACCGTCGACCGGGGGCACGCCCGACGCGAGGCGGTCATGGCCGCGACGGTGTGGCACGCGACCTTCAACACGCTGCTCGCCGTCATCGTGCTGATCGGGTACCTGACGGCCGTCTGACCCGACGCCGGCCGCGGACCCGCGGCGCGGCCGGCGCGATGTTCAGCCGACCTCGAAGGCCATGTCGTCGACGCTGACGGTGTCGCCCTTCACCAGCTGTCGTCCACGGCGGACGTCGACCTCGCCGTTGACCAGGACTCGTTCCTCCGCCAGCAGCAGCTTGGCGTCGGCCCCCTGCTCGACCAGGTTGGCGAGCTTCAGGAACTGGCCGAGCTTGATGCGGTCGCCGGTGATGGGGATGGAGTCCATGCCCGCGAGTCTGCCTGCCGGTCCGATCGACAGCAGGTGGTCACCCGAACCGACGGCGGTGGGCCTCGCGGATCCGGTCCTGGTCCTCCTCGGCGGCGTCGGTCCGGTCGGCGTCGTCGCGGATGCGGTCGGCCTGCGCGGTCAGGGCCCCGACGACCTCGGGGTCCTCGACCACGTCGCGCAGCAGGCGCAGCACCTCCAGCAGGTAGACCTGCACGCTGGGAAGGTCCTGCGCCGCGAGGCGGATCTCGTCGAAGGCGAGGTCGACGACGTCGGTGTGGGTGACGCCCTCGTGGAGGTACACCACCCGGCCGTCCTCCCCGTCGCGCCGACGATCCGGCGGACGCCGGCGCAGCAGCTCGCCCACGACCGCGCCCAGGTGGAAGATCGCGTCCTGGGCGGTGGTCGGGTCGTTGATGCCGGGCGACAGGGCCTTGAGCGCCACGTCGGCCAGCTGCCGGACGCCGTAGGTCACGTCGTCCTGCATCGTGCGGGTCGGCCCGATGGTCACCGCGCCGGTGAGGGCCTCCCGGACGCCGTCGGGGTCCGAGGGGGTGGGCACGACGCGGCAGATGGGCGTCCCGGCGATGGCGTAGCGACCGGCGACGGTCTCCACGTGCACGATCGCGCCCGGCTCGACCGCGCCGAGCAGCCGGTCGACGTCGACCTGCTGGACCCAGCCGTGGGTGTCGAAGCGGACGGTGAAGGCCTCGTCCCCGGCGACGTCGAGCACCCCCTGCTCGGGGGTCGCGCCGGTCTCGGGCCACTGCGCGTGCACCTCACCGAGCGCTTCCTCGGTCACCCGCTCGAGGATGCGCGAGACGTCCATGGAGTGGGCGCTGTGGCTGATGAACGCCACGATCGACAGGATCGCCACCACGCCGAGGACGACGGCCACGACGATGGACATGCTCGGCACGACCGGCGCGGAGCCGCTGTCCTCCAGCGGACCGCGGACCGCGCGCAGCACGATGAGGCAGTAGGTGAACGTGCCGACGACCACGCCCATGATCCGCTTGTTGAACGGGTCGCGGAACAGCCCGTGCACGACACGTGGCGAGTACTGGCTGGACGCCAGGGAGATCAGCAGCAGGCTGACGGAGAACGCCACACCGGCGAAGCTCAGGGTCGCTCCGGCCACGACCTGCAGGACGGCTCGGGCGCTGTCGACCGTGGCGGTCAGCCCGTCGGCGATCCCGTCGATGCGCGAGTCGACTTCCAGGGCGACCTGTCCCAGGAGGGCGCCGCCGAGCACGAACAGCATCGGCACCCAGAACAGGCTGCTGCGGATGCGGTCGCGCAGCGCGCTGAGCTGGAGCACTGGGTCACGCCGATCGTTGTTTCAGGAAGTCACGGACCACCACTGATCCGAGGTCGGTCAGGTCCGGGTAGAAGACCCGCCCGCCGGCGCGACGGACCATACCCTCGACGAAGTCCCCTGACTCGGGGTCGTGATCGAGCATGAAGACGTTGAGGTCGCAGCCCGTGCGGGTCAGCCGCATGGCCTCGGCCATGGTCTTGCGGAACGTCATCGGATGCGGGGGCCAGGAGAAGAACGCCTGGCCGTCGTCGGTCAGGTGCGCGGTCGGCTCGCCGTCGGTGACCATGATCACCTGGCGTTCGGTGCCGGGTTCGGCTGCCAGGAGTCGGCGGGCGATCCGGAAGGCGTGCTCCATGTTGGTGCCCCAGACGCGTTCCCAGCCGGAGACCAGCAGGTCACCCGGCTGCAGCCGGCGGGCGTAGTCGCTGAACCCGACGATGTGGAAGCGGTCCTGCGGGAACCGGCTGGCGATCAGCGACTGCAGGGCGAGGGCCAGCCGCTTGGCGTGGTCCCAGTTGCCGCGCAGCGGCATGGAGTAGGACATGTCCAGCAGGAGCACGGTGACGGCCCTGACCCGCCGTTCGGCCTCGGCGAGCTCGAAGTCCTCCGCCGACAGGCGCACGCGCCCGCTGTCGGACGGGCCCTCGCGCAGGACGGCGTTCCTGATGCTCCTGGGGATGTCGACGGAGAAGGGGTCGCCGAAGCGGAGCTCGCGGGTCGAGCCGGTCAGCTCCGCGTCGCCGCCGGTGGTGTCGGTGCGGTGGCCGCCCGCGGCGCCCTCGAACGCCCGACGGAAGATGCGTGCGAGGGACTGCTCGCCGAGTCGTCGAACGCCCTTGGGGGTCAGCTCGAGCCTGCCGCCCTTGCGCTGGACGGCGCCGGACTGCTCCAGCAGCCGTTCGATGTCCCGGAGGCCGCGCAGGTTCTGGGCGGCCTCGTCGCCCAGCACGGACCGCAGTGCGTCGGCGTCGATGTCCTCCAGCCGTGCCCCCGGGTAGCGCTGGCCGAGCGCCTGTCCCAGGTCGTCGAGCTGCTGGAGCCGCTGCATCCAGTCGACGGTGTCGCTGAGGGAGCCCATCCCCTCTCCCGTGGGCTGCGCGCCCGGCATGGCCTGGCCCCACCCCATGTCGGGGAACATGCCCTGCAGGCTCGAGGCGAGCTGGTCGGCCTGCATCTGCAGGTCGGCGGCGTCCCCGAGCATCTGCGCGGCGAGGTCGGCCAGCTGCTGGCGCTGCTCGGGGCTCATGCCGGCCAGCAGGCGGTTCATGGCCGCCATGCGACGGGCCATCTCCTCCAGCAGGTCCTCCAGCGTCTCGGGGTCGCCGGGGATCATGTCGTCGTAGCGGTCCTTGAAGGCCTCGAACGCCTCCTGGACGTCCTCCCCTGCCTCCTGGCGGGCGATGAGGCCGTTCAGCTCGGCCATCATGTCCCGCATGCGGGCAAGGTCCGCCGGGTCGGTCGCGTCGATCGCATCGGCCAGTCGCCCGAACGTGGCCTGGGCGACGTCGTTGCGCAGCTCGGCCAGCAGGTCGTCGAAGGCCTGCTGGGCACCGGCGTCGTGGAAGTCGTAGTCCTGCAGGGCCGAGAGCATCCCGGCCGGGTCGGTCGGCATGGCGTCGAGGCGGGCGCGCCGTTCGTCCGCCGACAGCTGGTCCTCGGCGAACTGCAGGGCGGTCCGTTCGAGCTCGACGATCTCCTCGAGCTGCTCGGCGACCCGCTGGAGGGGGCCGGTCAGCCCCATGCGGGCCAGCTCCTCCTCGCGGGCCCGACGCAGCCGTTCCTGCAGTGCCTGCAGGCCCTCGAGCCGGCCGTCGATGCCGCGCTGCAGGAGGTCCTCGATGGCCTCGGAGGGGTCGACACCGTCCAGCAGGTCGTCGGCGATCTCGGCCAGGACCTCGTCGGGCGACAGGTCGGACCCCCACGGGTCCTGTGTGCCGCTCCACCGGCCGTAGCGGATCGGGCCGCTCATGGCTGGACGCTCATGGCTGGGTGTAGGTGTAGCCGGTGTCGGACTCGTAGCGGTCCAGTCGGCGGGACAGGTGGAGCCCCTCGAGGCAGAGCTCGACGGCAGCCGCCGCCATCGCCGGGGTCTCCTCGACGTCGAGGCTGCCGAGGACCGCAGCCAACCCGGGGATGCGGTCGAGCTGCGCCATCAGGTCGCGACCGCTCATCAGGTCGCCGGTGGTGACCTCCAGCCCCGTCTCGAAGGCGTCGAGCAGGCCCGCGACGTCCGGTCCGCGGACGCGCCGTCGGAACACCTCGAGGATGGACCGGCGCAGCAGGCGGGTCATGATCTCCGCCTCGCGTCCCTCCTCGAAGGACTCGAACTCGATCTTGCCCATCGCCGCGGCGATCACGGCCGGCAGGTCAGAGGGCCGGGCCACGGCGGTGTCCTCGCCGCAGCGCACGGCACGGCGTGCGGCGCTGGCGGCCAGCGTCTCGTAGTTGCCCGTGGAGAAGCGGACGCTGACCCCGGAGCGCTGGTTGACCTCCCCTGCGGTCCGCAGGGACCGGGTGAACGCGGCGAGGATCTCGGCCATGAACGTGGGCACGACCACGGCCGGCAGTCCATCGTGGGCGGGCAGGTTCCCCTCGGCCCGCATGACGGTGACCTCCTGGTCGACCGTCTGCGGATAGTGGGTGCGGATCTCCGAGCCGAAACGGTCCTTGAGCGGGGTGATGATCCGGCCGCGGTTGGTGTAGTCCTCCGGGTTGGCGGTGGCGACGACCAGCAGGTCCAGCGGCAGGCGCAGGGAGTACCCGCGGACCTGGATGTCGCGCTCCTCCATCACGTTCAGCAGGGCGACCTGGATGCGCTCGGCCAGGTCGGGCAGCTCGTTGATGGCGACGATGCCGCGGTTGTGCCGCGGGATGAGGCCGAAGTGGATCGTCTCGTCGTCACCGAGGTACCGGCCCTCGGCCACCTTGATCGGGTCGACGTCGCCCACGAGGTCAGCGACGGCGATGTCGGGGGTCGCCAGCTTCTCGGCGTAGCGCTGGTCGCGGCCGATCCACTCGATCGGGGTGTCCTCGCCACGTTCGTCGATCAGGCGTCGAGCCGCCGGCGTGAAGGGGTGGTAGGGGTGGTCGTTGACCTCGCTGCCCGCGACGACCGGCACGGCGTCGTCGAGCAGCGCGGTGAGGGACCTGACGATCCGGCTCTTCGCCTGACCGCGTTCGCCCAGGAGGATCAGGTCGTGGCCGGCGAGCAGGGCCGTCTCGAGCGCCGGCACGACGGTGTCCTCGAAGCCGACGAGGCCGTCCACCAGCGGCACCCCTTCCCGCAGCCGTGCGGCGGCGTTGATCGCGACCTCTTCCTTGACGGTCCGATCCGGGTAGCCGGCGGCGCGGAGGCCACCCAGCGTCGTGGGTCGGGCGACGGAACTCGAGTCCATACCTGCTCCTCGTGGGGGTGCCGGCGGCGAACAGTAGTCGGGCGACGTGGACCACGCAGGCGTCGGGCGTCGGATGTGGCCGAGTCCCTGCCTCCGCGGGAGTCCTCCGGTGCAGCCTGCGTGGATCGGAGCGCTCGATCGTCCATGCTGGTCAATCCATGGCCCGCGCCACGTCTCCGCCCTCCCCCGGTCAGCTGCTGCGACTGCCCGTCAGCGCCGCCCCGCTGCTGCTGCGGATTCCGGTGACCTCGCCCACCTGGGCCGAGTCGTTGCCGCCGATGCCGACCGGCGCCGGCATCACCGTGGCGTTCTCCGACCCCGACGTCGAGGCCGAGCACGGTGACGCGGTGGCGCTCCTGGGCTACCCGAGCGTCGGCGTGCTGCCCCCCTCGACGGCCCTCCCCCCGTCGATCGACCTGCTCATCCCCCGCACGGCCGCGGACCGCTGGCCGCTGTGGCGCGACGCCGTCCTGTCGGCCGGCGGACGGGTGTGGGACCTGGCCTTCGGGCCGGTCGCGATGAAGCTCGCGTCCGCCGTGGCGGTCCACGAGCGGGACTGATCAGCCGGGTGCGCATCGCGTCCTGCAACATCCTGCACGGCATCGACATCCGCCGGCTGTCGGGACCGGGCGCGCCGCTTCCGCCGGACGCGATCGACCTCGAGGCGGTGGCCACGTGGATCGCGTCGCTGGACGCCGACGTCGTCGCGCTGCAGGAGGTCGACCGCCTGCTGATGCGGTCGGGCGAACGCGATCAGGTCGCGTGGCTGGCCGACCGGCTCGGCATGGAGGGGGTGTTCGCCCCGGCGCTGGCGGGCAGCCCCGACGAGGCATGGGACGAGGCGTCGCCCGACGTCGTCGAACCCGCCTACGGGGTCGGCCTGCTCTCGCGGGTGGGTCTGGACGACGTGGTGCGCCGGCGGCTGCCCTTCGGGGGACCCGGATCGCGTGAACCCGGCGGGTCGGCGGTCAACCCGGGCAGGGACAACGAGCCGCGCGTCACCCTCTCGGCCACGGTGGGCGATGGCGTCCGGGTGACGACGACCCACCTGTCGTACATGTTCTGGTGGGCGGTGCCCCAGCTGGGACGGGCGCTGGACGCGGCCGTCGCCGACCACGACGGTCCCGGCGTGCTCGTGGGCGACATCAACCTGCCCATGTGGGGTGGCTGGCTGGCGCTGCACGCCCGCGGGCTGAACCCCGTCGGCTGGCCCGACGGCGCGACCAGGGACGCGGGCTGGCGCTACCTGCGCGGCGAGGCGACCTACCCGTCGTGGAAGCCGCGGGTCCAGCTGGACCAGGTCTTCGTTCGACACATGCCGCGTGGGGTGCGGGTATCGGTCGGCCCCGCCGGTCCCAGCGACCACCTGCCGCTCGTCGTGGACTGCTGACCCACGTCGCTGCGCGAGACTGCCCCCATGGCTGCTGCTTCCGTCCCCGACGCCGATGCCGTCGACGCCGACGTGTTCCTGTCCGACACCGCCGACCTGGTCGGCATCGAGTCGCCCACCGCCGATCCGGCGGCGTGCGCCGTCGCCCTGGACCGGTTCGTGGAGCTCGCCGCCCAGCGGACCGGTCGGCGGGCCGAGCTGGTCACCGTCGAGGGACGGCCCCATGCGCTCGTCCGGCCGCACGGGTCGACGACCGTCCTGCTGCTCGGCCACATCGACACCGTCTGGCCGCTGGGCACCCTCGCGCGCTGGCCGTTCACCGTCGACAGTGACCACGTCACCGGGCCGGGGGTGTTCGACATGAAGGCCGGGCTGGTCATGGGGCTGCACGCCACCGCGGCGGTGGGGTGCCCTGACGGGATCGGGATGCTGGTCACCACCGACGAGGAAACCGGATCGGCCACGTCCCAGGCCCTGATCGAGGAGGTGGCCCGCGGCTGCGACGCCGTCCTCGTGCTGGAGCCCTCCGCGCCGGGAGGCGCCGTCAAGCACGTCCGCAAGGGCGTCTCGTTGTACCGGGCCGACATCACCGGTCGGGCCGCGCACGCCGGCCTCGAACCGGAGAAGGGGATCAACGCGTTGATGGAGCTGGCCGCCCAGGTGCCCGCCGTGGCCGCGCTGGCCGACCCGGCGCTGGGGACGACGGTCACCCCGACGGTGGCAGCAGCGGGCACGACGATGAACACCGTCCCGGCCGAGGCGATGTTCCGCATCGACGTGCGCGCGGCCCGGACCGACGAGCTGGACCGGCTCAGAGGTGCGCTCGCCGGACTGCGGCCGACGCGGCCCGGCGCGACGGTCGCCGTCGAGCACCTGGGCACCCGTCCGCCGCTGGAGGGGGTGCGGTCGGCGGCGTTGCTGGCCCGCCACGACGTCGTGCGTGAGCGGCTCGGGATCGTGTTGCCCCCACCGGCGACCTCCGGGGGCGGGTCGGACGGCAACTTCACCGCGGGGGTGGGCACCGACACCCTCGACGGGCTCGGCGCGGTCGGCGACGGTGCCCATGCCGAGGGCGAGCACATCACGTTGCAGGCAACGCTCGACGGCACCCGGCTGCTCGCCGGGCTGCTGGCCGACCTGCTGGATGACGGCTCGTCGTGACCGACGCCCTCGACTCCACGGATCCCGTGCCGGAGTCGGTCATGCCGGTGGCCGTGGCAACGGCCCTCCGTGCGGCCTACGCGCTGCCGCCCCGGGCCTACCACTCCC
Organism: Euzebya rosea; assembly: GCF_003073135.1. Lineage (NCBI taxonomy): Bacteria > Bacillati > Actinomycetota > Nitriliruptoria > Euzebyales > Euzebyaceae > Euzebya > Euzebya rosea. The sequence continues at coordinate 281,107 of NZ_PGDQ01000003.1, read as the reverse complement.
TGGACCACGCCGCGCGCGTGGCCCGGATCGCCGCGGACCTCGGTGCCGACCGGGCCTGCCTGCTGGCGTCGTGGGCCCACGACGTCGTGTACCGGCCGGGCGAACCCGACAACGAGGACGCGTCGGCCGCGTGGCTGCTCGACCGCCTGCCGGACGACCCCGATGTCGAAGAGGCGGCCCGCTTGATCCGGCTGACCGCTACCCACGACGTCGACCCGGGGGACACGATGGCGGCCGTGCTGTGCGATGCCGACCTGTCGGTCCTCGGCAGCGACCCCGCCGGCTACGAGGCCTACCGCAGGGCGGTCCGCGAGGAGTACGCCGCGGTGCCCGACGAGGCGTGGCGGACCGGACGTGCCGCGGTCCTTCGTCGGCTGCTCGACCGACCGCGGCTGTTCCTCACCGACACCGCCCACGATCGCTGGGAGCAGCGGGCGCGGACCAACATCGCCGCCGAGCTGGAGCGCCTCCTGGACCCCGGGTAGCGGCCGGAGGCCGGAGGGGTCAGGTCACCCGGCGGGCGATGGGGCCGCTGGCGCCGGCCGCCGCCTTGATGGCGCTGCGGATCCGGCAGTAGGTCCCGCAACGACAGATGTTCTCGATGCCGTCGATGGCCTCGTCGTCGATGGGATCGCCGTTGTCGATCATGGCCGCCGCCGTCATGATCTGACCGGGCTGGCAGAACCCGCACTGCGCCACGTCGAGGTCCAGCCAGGCCTGCTGGACCGGATGCAGACCACCCTCGCCGAGGCCCTCGATGGTGCGGAACTCGCGTCCGTCGGCGTCGGCGACGGAGTAGTTGCAGGTCGTCGTGGCGACCCAACGGTCGTCCTCCTTCACGTGGCAGGTACAGGCCTTGCACACGTCGAGGCCGCAGCCGTACTTGGGGCCGGTGATGCCGAGCAGGTCCCGCAGGACGTGGAGGAGGCCGATGTCGGGTTCGACGTCGGCAACCGACACGGTGCGGCCGTTCACGGTGAAGCTGTAGTCAGGCACTGGTGTCTCCTCAGTGGTTGATCGGGAACGTGCGCGGGGCGGTGCCGGTCAGGCGGGCGTAGGCGTTGGCGACCGCGCCGGCAGCGGCAGCGATACCGGTCTCGCCCGCACCACCCGGTTCGGCGGACTCCGCGGTGGTCGATCCGAAGACGTGCATCAGCACCTCGGGCGGGTGATGGGCCATGCGGGCGTAGCGGAAGTCGGAGAAGGCCGACTCCTGGATCGCGCCGTCCTCGATGTGGATCGAGGCGCGCAGGATCGAGGAGATGCCGTCGTTGAGGTGCCCGAGCATCTGGGCCTCCAGGCCCGCACGGTTCATGACGATGCCGGTCTGGAACGCCATGACCGCCTTGGTGACCCGGTAGTTCGACGGTCCGCCACGAGCGCCCGGTGGGGCCGGGTAGGGGTCCTCGACCTCGGCCAGCTCGACCATCACCGCCATGTTGGACCGGTGCTCGGAGTTGGCGCCGATGCCCTGCGCGGTACCGGGCGTGGGGTTCCCCCAGCCGCCGTTGTCGCGCACCCATTCGAGGCAGCGGACCAAGCCCTCGTCCTTGGCGTTGCGGATCCTGAACTCCAGCGGGTCGGTGTCGAAGGACGCCGCGAGCTCGTCGATGATGATCTCCTCCGCGGCCCGGCCGGTGCCGGTGTAGACCGCGCGCCAGGACCCGGTGTTGATCTCGTGGTCGACCTCGTTGAGCAGCTGGGTGTTGAGCCCCAGGTCGTAGGGCTGGTTCATCATCAGCTCGAAGATGTACTGGGCGAAGGTGTACTGGGCAGGGGTGGTGTGGCCGATCAGGGATGTCACCGCGTCCCCGAAGCCGTGGGAGAAGCTGGTGAAGCCGGACGTGAAGCGGTGCTCGAACGCCACCGCCTTCCCCAGCGCCTTGGTGACCTTGATGCGATGGAAGGTCCGTGGACGGAGCCGGTCGCCCCGCATGTCCTCCTGACGGCTCCACATCAGCTTGACGGGACGGTCGAGGGCCCGGGAGGCGATGGCGGCCTCTGCGGCGGCCTCGTGGAACAGCCGCCTGCCGAATGATCCGCCGCCCGTGACGACGTGGCAGGTCACCGACGTGATGGGCAGCCCGAGCTGGGCCGCGATCTCCTCCTGCGCGGGGATGGGGATCTTCATGGCCGACCAGACCTCGCACGAGGAGTCGGTGGTGTGGGCCACCGCGGTCATTGTCTCCAGCGGGGCGTGGGCGATGTGGTTGAACTCGAACTCGCCCGACACCGCCTCGACGCCCGGCAGGTCGGGGCTGATCGGCAGCGTCGCGGCGACGAGGTCCTGGCGGTGATCGGCGTCCCCCCGGCCGGCCTGTGTGCCCGGCGTCCACGTGGCCAGCCCCCGGGCCTCGATCGTGGCCTCTGCCTTCAGGGCGTCACCGAAGGTCCGCCCGGCGACGATCAGGGCGGTCGGGTTGGTGGACAGGCCGTAGGAGGGTGCTTCACCGATGCCGAGCGTCGGGACGCTGCGGATGGCGGTCACGTCGACGACACCGGGCAGGGCGCGGATGGCCGCCTCGTCATAGGACGCCAGCGTTCCCCGGATCTGCGGCGAGTGGACGGCCACGCAGTGCAGGGGATCCTCGACCACGTCGAGGTCCATGGCGTACTGCTTGCGGCCGGTCACCGCGGCCAGCGCGTCGGTCCGTGCCTGGAAGGTCCCGAGGCGTCGGTGGTCGGCGACCGGCTTGGTGGCGCTGCCGAGCGGCGTGCCCAGCACCATCGTCGCCTGGGACAACGAGCCGTAGGGGATGGCGATGCCGTCGGGGCCGGCGATCCCGCCGCCGCCGACCACCAGGGCGCTCGTGGGCACCCCCAGACGGGCGCTTGCCTCCTGCGCCATCGCCTCGCGAGCCGCGGCGGCCATCCGCGACACGGGCTGGTACAGGGCTCGCGTGTTCGTGGAGCCACCGGTGATCTGGTTGAACATCAGCTCGGGTCGTGCGTCCGACAACGTCACCACGATGTTGTCCATGCCGATGTCGAGCTCCTCGTCGATCATCATCGCCACGGTGGTGTCGATGCCCTGCCCGACCTCGGCGCGCGGCAGCTCGAACAGCGCCCTGCCGTCCTCGGTCATCTCCAGGCGCATCAGCGTCATCGTGGGCGCAGCGGCCTGGATCAGGTTGTCGCCGAGGTCGTAGAAGTCATCGACGGCGACCCCCGGCAGGCCGTCGCCGTCGGGAAGCAGGCTGTCGACCGGGGGGAATCCGGGCAGCTGCGCCGTGGCGGGCGTCGTCCATCCCCCGACCACGACGAGCGCGGTGGTCCCCGGGAGGATGCGGGTCAGGAACCGTCGGCGATCCATCAGCTCCACACCCCCAGGGGATCGACGACGCCGGTGACTGAACGTCCAGTCACCGAACGCGGACAGGCGGAACCAAGCGTCATGCACACGGCGGGCCTCCAAGGCGGGATCGGCTCTGACAGGTCGCCCGACTGCGGAGGATGGCGACCTACCGATTGACACTAGTCAATGGATGTCAAGTCGTAAAGGGTTGAACCGCTTTTCCATGCCGATCGTTCACCCCAGCGGCGGGGATGCCCCGCATCGTCTGGTTCATCCCCCGTGCACCGACGTTGCGCGCTGGCGGCCGATCGCACATCGGATCAGCCGACGCGGGCCCTCTGGCAGGATCGCGCCATGACCGACAACCCCCATGCCGCGGTCTTCGACCGTGCCGCCGCCACCTACGACCGGGTCGGCGTTGACTTCTTCACCACCTTCGGACGACTGCTGGTCGAGCACACCGGCGTCGCCTCCGGCGAACGGGTCCTCGACATCGGTACGGGCCGCGGGGCCGTGCTGTTCCCCGCCGCAGCAGCCGTCGGGCCGGACGGGCACGTCCTCGGGCTCGACCTGGCACCCGGCATGGTCCAGCTCACCTCGGCGGAGGTCGCCGACCGTGGGCTCGAGCACGTCCGGGTGGTGCTCGGCGACGCGGCCGACCCGCCGTTGGCGGACCAGGGGTTCGACGCCGTCCTGTCCAGCCTCGTGCTGTTCTTCCTCGACGACCCGGCTGCGGGGATCCGGCGCTGGACCCGGCTCGTGTCACCCGGTGGCCGGCTCGGCCTGTGCACCTTCCTGCCCGATGGTGACGACGAGCGGTTCCGCGAGCTCGTCCAGGCGTTCGTGGAGGTGCCCGACGACATCGAGCCGCAACCGCAGCCCGACCGGCCCACGTCCTTCGAGCTGGTCAAGGACGTGACGTGGCTGGACGGCGCGATCGCCGCTGCGGGACTGGTCGACATCGACGCCGTCGAGGTACGGCACGCGACGGGCTTCGAGGACGTCGAGCAGTGGTGGCGATGGGCGTGGTCGCAGGGCATGCGGTCTGCCCTCGAGCTGATCCCCGAGGCCCGCCACGCCGCGTTCAAGGAGGCGGTCGCGGCCGACCTCGCCGCCAACGCGTTGCCGGACGGACGCCTGGGCTTCCACGTCACCGTCCGCCTGACCAGCGCCCGACGGCCGGACTGACCGGCCGGCCGGCGACTCAGCGAGCGCCCGGTCGCGGGCGGCGCAGGCCCGATGCGCGCAGTCGGCGGACCAGCTCGCGGCCGTCGACCGCGGTGGCGCCGAGCTCGATCGCCTCGTCCCGCATGCGCGTGGGGATGTCGTAGTGGTCGCCCTGGAAGGTGTGGCGCGGCATGCCGAGCCGGTCGGCGAAGTCGTGCAGCTCCTCCAACGACGTGTCGCTGATCAGGTGTGCCCACAGCCGGCCGCGCCACGGCCACACGGCGTCGTCGACGAGGATCACGGCTGCGCGCGCCCGGTCAGGTCGTGGCGGAGGGCGACCAGCCGTCGGCGTCGCGCCGGGTCGTAGCCGTCCCACTTCGCCGCCGGCAGCGCGTCGACGGACACCTCGACGAACCCGAGCGCCCGGAAGAACCCGACCGCGTCGGCGGAGGTCGTGCACGCGAACACGGCGTCCAGGCCCTCCGCCGCCGCGTCCTCGAGCATCCGCCTGACGATCATGCCGCCGACACCCCCACCGCCGAACCGGCTGATCGTGGTCAGGCACGACACCTCGGCCGTCCCGTCCTCGGGGTAGGGACGCAGCGCCGCGAAGCCCGCCAGGTGGTCGTCGCCGAACCGGGCGCCGTAGCCGTTCAGCAGCAGCCGGGCCGTCGCCCCGGCCGACCGTGGCAGCAGGAACCCCTCGGCCACGCCCTGCTCGATCAGGCGGTGGGCTCCCTCGTAGTCGTCCAGGCGGAGGGGTTCGACGTGGCAGTACTGCTCGCTCGTGTAGAGCACGCCGGCCCCGTGGTAGGTCAGCAGCTCCTCCGCGAGGTCGGCGGGGCGGCACACGTTGACCGAGCCCACCCCGGCGGCCAGCGCGGTGCGCGCGAGCTCGATCGACGGTCCGTCCCCCTCGCGCTCGCGGAGGACCACGAACGGCGGCGGCCGGTCGCCGTGCACCGGGGCGTCGGGGTCCAGCAGGACCAGCTTGAAGGGACGCAGTCGCCCGGCGAGCTCCGTGGCCACCTCCAGCACGTCCTCCTCGCGTGGCACGGGCACCGCCACCTGTCCGTGACGGCGCAGGGCCGCCCAGCACTCCCCCACGAAGTCGTCGTCGGTCCGTCGGCTGGTGACGTCGGCGGTGTGGACGTGCACCACCCTGGCCCCGCCCTCGACGAGGGTCTCGAGGGCCGCCGTCACCGAGGGGTCCTCCTCGCCACCGGCCACGACCAGGCTGCGCTGCCGGAAGTGCTCGAGGTAGAAGCGTTGTTCGGCGCGTTCACTGGTGTCCACGCGCGGCAGGGTATCGGCCGGCCGGTCACCCGGGGCCCACCCGGGTGCGCTACAACCCACCCTCACCGCAACCTCCGAACGCCGGGAGCACCATGCCCGCCATCACCGCCACCGCTGAATGGGCCGAGGTCGCCCGCCTGCACGCGACCCTCGCCGACACCCACCTTCGCCAGCTGTTCGCCGACGATCCCGACCGGGGCACGCGGCTGCACGGCACCGTCGGCGACCTGTACGTCGACATCGCCAAGCACCGGCTGACCGACGAGGTGCTGGACGCGCTGGTCGCCCTCGCCGAGGCCGCCGGGGTGCCCGAGAAGGTCGCAGCCATGTTCGCCGGCGAGCACATCAACGCCACGGAGGACCGGGCCGTCCTGCACACGGCCCTGCGGGCACCACGGAACACCTCGATCGTGGTCGACGGCCACGACATCGTACCCGACGTGCACGCGGTGCTGGACCGCATGGCGGCCTTCGCCGACCGGGTCCGTGGCGGCGAGTGGCGTGGCCACGACGGCCGTCCGATCGAGACGGTCGTCAACATCGGCATCGGCGGGTCCGACCTCGGGCCGGCGATGGCCTACCGGGCGCTGGCCGCCCACGCCACGATGGACTGCCGGTTCGTGTCCAACGTCGATGCGGCCGACCTGGCGCGCAACCTGGCCGGGCTGGACCCGGCGACCACGCTGTTCGTCATCGCCTCCAAGACCTTCACGACGATCGAGACGATCACCAACGCCTCGTCCGCCCGGGACTGGTTGCTCGATGGCCTCGGCGGTGACCGCAACGCCATCCCCAAGCACTTCGTGGCGCTGTCGACCAACGCCGAGGGAGTGGCGGACTTCGGCATCGACACCGACAACATGTTCGAGTTCTGGGACTGGGTGGGTGGCCGGTACTCCGTCGGCTCGGCGATCGGCCTGTCCCTGATGCTGGCCATCGGCCCCGACGGGTTCCGGGACTTCCTCACCGGCATGCGGACCGTCGACGAACACCTGCGCGACACCCCGCTGCGCGAGAACGTGCCCGTGCTGCTGGCGATGATCGGCATCTGGTACCGCAACTTCTTCGACTTCCCCACCCACGCGGTGCTGCCGTACAGCCACGACCTGGCCCGCTTCCCCGCCTACCTGCAGCAGCTCGACATGGAGTCCAACGGCAAGCGGGTGGGGCTCGACGGCCAGCCGGTCGGAACCGAGACCGGCCCGATCGTGTGGGGCGAACCCGGTACCAACGGCCAGCACGCCTTCTACCAGCTGATCCACCAGGGCACGACGACGGTGCCGTGCGACCTGATCGGCATCGTCTCCCCCGACGTCGACCTGCCCGCCGAGACCGCCCGGGCGCACGCCGACCAGCTGATCGCCAACCTGCTGGCCCAGGGCGAGGCGCTGGCGTTCGGGAAGACCGCGGAGGAAGTCCGGGCCGAGGGCGTCGACGAGGCGCTGGTCGCCCACAGGACGTTCCCCGGCAACATCCCCACCACGACGATCCTCGCCGACCGCCTGACCCCATCGGTGCTCGGCCAGCTGATCGCGCTGTACGAGCACCGGGTGCTGGTCCAGGGTGCCGTGTGGGGCATCAACTCCTTCGACCAGTGGGGCGTGGAGCTCGGCAAGGTGCTGGCGAAGCGGATCGTGGCGGAGATCGACGGGGCGGAGGGGACGCACGACTCGTCCACCCAGACCCTGCTCGCCCGGTACCGGGACGGTAGGTTGCGGCCATGAGCCACGAGTACACGAGCCTCCGCTACGACAAGTCCGACGGCATCGCCCACATCACCTTCTGCCGTCCGGACAAGCACAACGCGCTGGACCTCGCGCAGGTGCAGGACCTCGAGTCCGTCACCGCGTCGATCGCCGCCGACCCCGAGGTCCGCTGTGTCCTCGTCGACGCCGAGGGCAAGGCCTTCCACGTCGGCGGTGACCTGTCGTACTTCGCCGGAGTCGACGACACCGCGGCGGCGCTGCGCACCCTGACCGCGTTCGCCCACGCGGCGGCCGAGCGGCTGAGCCGCGGTCCGGCGCCCGTCATCATCGCCGTGCAGGGCATGGCCGCCGGTGGCGGGATGAGCTTCGTGCTGGGCGGCGACATCGTCCTGGCCGGTGAGTCGGCGGCCTTCACGATGGCCTACACCGCTGCGGGCCTGACGCCCGACCTCTCCTCCTCCTGGTACCTGCCCCGCCTGGTCGGGCTGCGTCGCGCGCAGGAGCTGATGCTGACCAACCGCCGCCTGAGCGCGGCCGAGGCGCTGGAGTGGGGGCTGGTCACCGAGGTCGTGGCCGACGAGGACCTGGCGGGCCGGGCGATGGAGCTGGCCACGCAGCTGGCCGCGGGGCCGACGCAGGCCTACGCCGGCGTCAAGAAGCTGCTGCGCACCTCGATGCAGCAGTCGCTGGAGGCGCAGATGGCCGACGAGTCGGAGTGGATCTCCCGGATGGGCGCCACGCGCGACGCGCTGCACGGCATCGACTCGTTCCTCAACAAGGCCAAGCCCACGTTCGAGGGTCGTTGACGGTCCCCGGCTGGGTCAGCCGGCGGCGGCCCCGGCGGCCGCCGCGGCGGCGAAGGCGTCCTCCGCCGACACGCCGACGGACTTGAAGACCGTCACCTCACCGTCCCGGCGGGGTGGCGGACCGGCGGCGACCAGCTCGGTCAGGTCAGCGCTGACGTGATCGGCGCCGACGGTCCCGTCGTGGATCGCCAGCAGGATGTCGCCGGCCTCCTCCAGCGCCGCCTCGCGATCGTCGACCACCACGCGCGCACGGGCGATCAGGTCGGCGGCCAGCTCGCGGGTGGTCGGGGTGAACGCCCCCACGGCGTTGACGTGGGTGCCGTCGTCGATGTCGGCGGCGTGGACGAGGGCCTCGTGGCTGTTGGTGCACACGCAGACGAGGTCGGCGCCACGGGTGGCCTCGGCGACGTCGTCGACCACGGTGACGTCGTGCCCGAGCCCCCTCCCCCACTCCGCCAGCGCCTCGGCACGTGCACGGGTGCGGTTCCACACCCGGACCCGGCGAAGGGTGCGGACGGCGGCCATCGCCTCGAGGTGGGCCCGACCCTGGACGCCGGCGCCGACGATGCCGAGGTCACCCGCGTCGGGAGCGGCCAGCAGGTCGGTCGCCAGCCCGCTGACCGCCGCGGTCCGGATCGCCGTGATCGCACCCCCGTCCAGCACGGCGGTCGGCACCCCGGTGACGCCGTCGAACAACGTGACGATGCCGTTGATGGAGGGCAGCCCCCGCTGGACGTTCTCCGGGACGAGGGTGACCAGCTTCACGGTGTAGACGGGCTCGTCGCCGCCGACGCCGCACGGCATCAACCCGGCCAGGAGGGACGGCTGCTCGAGCTGGATCCACCGACGGGCGGGTTGTTCGACGATCCCGGCCGCCAGCGCCTCGAAGGTCGCCCGAGCCACCTCCACCGCCCTGGACATCGGCAGCGCCGCGCGGACGGCGTCGGCGTCGAGGAACCGCACGTCAGCTCACGAAGTCGACGGCGGCGGAGCGGGTCACGCAGGAGCGGATGAAGTCGAGGACGACCACGTGCTCGGGGTGGGCGGCGTAGGTGTCGAGGGCCTCGCGGTCGGCAAGCTTGACGATCAGGCCGATCTGCCACGAGCGGTCCGAGCCGACGACGTCCCGACCCACCTCCAGGGACTCGACGACGTCGATCTTCGGCGCCATCTCGGTGAGGCGGCGGACGACCTCCTCGGCGTTGTCGGGGGTGTCGACGTCGAACAGGACGATGTGGGTCAGCATGCGGCGAGTCTCTCGTGCCCCGAGGTGTGTCGGCCAACCACGACCTGTGGCCGCTTCGACGACACGCCACTCGCGGGACCGGCCCGCCCACCCCTGGGTGTGTCGGCCAACCACGACCTGTGGCCGCTACGACGACACACCCAGGGGTAGGGTGCCGGCCGCCATGACGCCCCCTCCCGACCACCACGACCGGCCCGACCACGACCGGCCCGACCCCGACCGGCCCGACCCCGACCGGCCCGACCCCGAGCGCAACGGGCCGACGCACGACGACCGGCTGCGGGCGGTCCTGGACCCGGAGATCGCCGCGGCGCTGGACGACCTGCCGCCGGCGCTGGACGCCCGCCGAGGGGTAACGGCGTTCGTACCCGACGAGCGGCCGGTGCCCCCACCCGACGACGACACCCTCGACATCACCGACCTGCAGCTGCCCGGGCTGGACGGCAACCCGGCCGTGCCCGCCCGCACCTACCGCCGTCGCGAGCGCACCCCGGACGCCGGGCGAGGGGTGCTGGTCCTCCACGGCGGCGGGTTCGTGTCCGGCGGGGTCGGCCTGGCCGATCCGACGCTGCGGGACCTGGCCCGCGAGCTGGACGCCGTCGTCGTCGCCCCGACCTACCGGCTGGCTCCGGCCCACCCCTTCCCGGCGGCGTTCGACGACTGCCGGGCGGCGCTGGCCTGGCTGGCCGACCAGCCCGACGTCGACCGCCTGGTGGCCTTCGGCGTCTCCTCCGGTGGGGCGCTCGCCGCAGGCCTCGCCCTCCACGCCCGCGACCACGGCGGGCCGACCATCGACGCGCTGGTCATGGGGTTCCCCGTCACCGACGACCGGCTGGTCACCCCGTCCAGCCACGAGGTGACCGACCCCCGCATCTGGAACCGCGGCATGGCCGAGCTCTCGTGGCAGGCCTACCTCGGCAACGCCCACGGCACCGACGACGTGTCGCCCTACGCCGCACCCATGCGGGTGATCGATCCCGCTGGCCTGCCGCCGACGACGGTCACCGTCGACCAGCACGACCCCCTCCGGGACGAGGGGATCGCCTGGGCCCAGCGGCTGATGCATGCGGGGGTGCCCACCGAGCTGCACGCCTTTCCGGGCACCTTCCACGGCTCGATGGGCTTCGCACCCGACGCGGCGGTCAGCCGCCGCGAGCTCCGGGCCCTCGTCGACGCGATCGCGAGGGCCTGAGCCGCCTGCGGGGCCGCTCCGGGCCTGCCGGGCTGCTCCGGGCCTGCCGGCTACTCCGCCGAGACCGGCGGGTTGGTGGCGTCGAACTGGGTGTACTGGCGCAGGGCCGCGCTGCCCGGCTCGAGGTTGACGGTCAGGTTGGAGGGGGTCTCCGCCGCGCCGTAGGTCCAGATCGCCTCCTGGCAGAGGGGGTACTGCTCGGCGACGATCTCCACGGCGTGCTCGGTGTCGGCCGCGCCGAAGATGCCCATGGACTCCATCTGCTCGGCGATGTTGGTGATGGCGACCTGCGCGACGTAGTGGTCGTCGGAGATCTGGTAGGTCACGACGTCCTCGGTGTTGCCGATCCCTGCCATGTCCATGACCCGCTTGCCGTCGATCACGACGTCGATCGACAGGCCCATGCCGCACAGGTTCTGCACTGGGCTCGTGTAGTACAGCTGGAGGGCGATGTTCTCCATGTAGCCGGTGACGACGCCCTCGGCGGTGAAGGACTGCGACTCGTAGTAGTCCTCGGAGAGGATGCTCAGGAGGCCGGCGTGCGCGGTGGCGACGGTGCGACCGGCCGAGCCGGTCGGCGCGTCCTGGCTCCAGCCGATCCGTTCGCCGAGCACCTCCGTGTCGATGTTGCTGACGCCGGTGGTGGTGGAGGTGAACCAGGCGGTCGACTCGACGAACTCCACCTCCCGCTCCTCGTCGTAGTAGGCGGCGGCGGGGCCGGCCAGCGCCGACAGGGCGAGCACGGTGGCCAGCACGATGCGAAGGGGACGATGCACGACGGGTTCCTCGGGGTTGGACAGCGGGCGGTCGAGCGGGAGTTCGACACCCCCCCCTCCGCATTCCTCCCCGCCCCGGGCGGCCGACCTCACCGGCCGCGACCGTGCCAGGACGACCCAGTGCCAGGACGACCCAGTGCCAGGACGACCTACAGGACGACCTAGAGGCCCAGGTCCTTGGCGATGATGGTCTTCTGGATCTCCGTCGTACCGCCGTAGATCGTGGTGATGCGGGCGTCGGCGTAGGCACGGGCGATCGGGTACTCACGCATGTAGCCGTAGCCCCCGAACAGCTGCAGGCATCGGTCCAGCACCCGCTTCTGCAGCTCGGTGCACCACCACTTGGCCCGGCTGGCGTCCGCAGGGGTCAGACTGCCCTCGTTGAGGGCCAGCACGCACTGGTCGGTGAAGGACTCCGCCAGCGCCACCTCGGTGTCGCACTCCGCAAGGACGAACTTGGTGTTCTGGAAGTCGGCGATGCGCTTGCCGAAGGCGCCCCGCTCCTTGACGTAGTCCACCGTCCAGCCGATGGCGGCCCGAGCAGCCGCCACGCCCGAGATGGCGATCGAGAGCCGCTCCTGCGCCAGGTTGTGGGTCAGGACCGCGAAGCCCTCCCCCTCCTCCCCCAGGCGGTTCTCGACGGGCACCCGGACGTCGTCGAAGGCCAGCTCCGCGGTGTCCTGGGCGTGCAGGCCGATCTTGTCCAGGTTCCGGCCCCGCTCGAAGCCCTCCATGCCCCGCTCGATCACCAGCAGGGACACCCCGGCGTGGCGGGCAGACGGGTCGGTCTTCACGGCCGTGACGACCAGGTCGGCGTTGATGCCGTTGGAGATGAACGTCTTGGCCCCGTTGACGACGTAGTGGTCGCCGTCGCGGATCGCGGTGGTCGCCATGCCGGCCAGGTCCGATCCGATCCCGGGCTCGGTCATGGCGACGGCGGTGATCGTCTCGCCGGTGCAGATGCCCGGCAGCCAGCGGGCACGCTGCTCGTCGTTGGTCTGCTCGGCGAAGTACGGGAGGATGATGTCGTTGTGGAGGGTGAGGGCCAGCCCCGCCGACGCCACCCCCGCGTAGTAGAACTCCTCGTTGAGCACCTGGTTGAAGCGGAAGTCGGCCATGCCGGCCCCGCCGAACTCCTCCGGCGCGCTGAAGGCGAGCATGCCGAGCTCGCCGGCCTCGGTGAACAACGACCGGGGCACGATGCCGTCGTCGTCCCACGCGTCGTGGAACGGCACGACCCGGTCGGCCACGAAGCCCCGGACGGTCTCGCGGAACAGATCGTGATCGTCGGAGAACAGAGTGCGCTGCATGCGTGCAACGATACGGCCATGACCCACGTTGCGATCATCGGCGCCGGCATCATCGGCGCCTCCTGCGCCTACCACCTGGCCTCTCGCGGGGCCGAGGTCACCGTCATCGAGCGGGAGGAGGGCGTGGCCATGGGCTCCACCGGGCGCAGCGCCGCCGGGTTCCGCGTGCAGTTCTCCACCCCACCCAACGTCCAGCTGTCGCTGAAGTCCCTCGAGTGGTACCGGGCCAACGACTCTGGCTACCAGCCGCAGGGCTACCTCTTCCTCGTGCCGGAGGACCGCTGGGAGGAACGGCTGGCGCAGGTGGAGATGCAGCGCGCCGAGGGTGCGCGCGTGGACATCCTGACCGTCGACCAAGCGCGCGAGATCGTCGACTTCGTGCCCGATGGCATCCACGGCGCCACGTTCGGCCCCGACGACGGCTTCGTCGACCCCGACCGCTCCGCCCAGCTGCTGATGGCCCGGGCCCGCGAGCAGGGCACCGTCTTCCACCGCCTCGAGACCGTCACGGCCATCGACCCCGACGGCGACGGCTGGATGCTGACGACCAACAAGGACACCCTTCGCGCCGACGTCGTCGTCAACGCCGCGGGGGCCTGGGGCGGCGAGGTCGCCGCCCTCGCGGGGCTCGAGGTCCCGGTCGTGCCCTTCCGCAACGACGTCTTCGTCACCGCCCCCAGGGACCGCGAGCGGGTCCTGCCCCTCACCATCGACCTGCCGTCGGGGGTGTACTTCCGCTCGGAGGGCAACCGGTTGCTCATCGGGCACCACGACCACCACGGCCCGACCGGGTTCCTGACCGGGGTGGACTGGGACCACCTCGACCAGATCATGGAGGCGGCCTTCGAGCGGTACCCCTGGTTCGAGGAGGAGGAGCTGGACCAGAAGGCGTCGTGGTGGGGGTACTACGAGGTGACCCCCGACTACTCACCCGTCCTCGGCCGGGTGCCGACGGCCCCGAGCTTCGTCAACGCCTGCGGGTTCTCCGGCCACGGGGTCATGCACGCCCCTGCCGCCGGGCTGGTCATCGCCGAGGAGGTGCTGGACGGCGAGGCGCACTCCGTCGACCTGTCGCCCTTCCGGCTGGACCGGTTCGACGGCGCGGACCTGACCATCGAGACCGCCGTCATCTGAGGCGGCGGTCGGCCGGCTCGGTCGATTCGGGACCGGGTCTCGTGACCGGGTGGCCGAGCAGTGGCATGCGGAAAGGTCCGGTCCCCCCGGGCAGACTGCAGCGGCGTGTCACGTCCGGGGTCGAGCGCCTTCACCACCCGCGATGCGCTGCTGCTGTTGCTGCTGGCGCTGTTCTGGGGCAACTCCTTCCTGTTCGTGAAGCTGGCTGTCGACGCGATCCCGCCGACGTGGATCGTCGCCGGCAGGTTGACCATCGGCAGCCTGCTGGTCGCCGCGATCGTCCTGGCCAGGGCGCGGTGGCGAGGCGACCGTGACCTGGGGCTGCCGCGCGGCCGACGCACCCTGCTCGCCCTGCTGCTCATCGGCAGCGTCGGCAGCGGGCTGCCCTGGGCGCTGCAGGCCTGGGCCCAGCAGTTCCTCGACTCGGGCCTGACGGCGGTCCTCAACTCCACCACACCGGCTGCGACCCTGGCGCTGGCCGTGGCCGCCGGACAGGAACGGCTGTACCTCTCGCGGGTCCTCGGCCTGCTGATCGCCATCGCGGGGACGGTCGTCATCGTCGGCGGCGAGGTCCAGGCCGGCGGCCCCGTCCCGGCCCTGCTCGCCGCGGTCGGCTCGACCGTCGGCTACGGCTTCGGCACGGTCGTGACCCGCGCCGCCGTCTCGGGCCGGTACCGCCCCCTGCCGGCGACGGCGGTGCAGCTGGCGATGGGTGCCGGCGTCCTGACGATGGTGGCCCTTGGGACCTCCGGCCCGCCCCCACCCGCATGGGACCTGCCGCTGGTGCCCGTGCTGGCCCTCAGCGCCCTCGGCCTGCTCGGCACCGGGCTGGCCTTCCTCATCTACTTCACGCTGATCGAACGCGTGGGTGCGACCAACGCCTCCATGGTCACCTACATCGTGCCGGTCGTCGGCCTGATCTCCGGAGCGCTGGTCCGCGGCGAGCGGTTCGGCCCGAACGTGCTGGTCGGCGCGATCGTGCTGATCGGCGGGGTCTGGCTGGCGCAGCGAACCGACACGAGGGCCGTGGCCGAGCAGGGCTCGAGCACCGTGATCGAACCGTCACTCTCGCCGGGCCCCTGATCCGTTAGCGTGAGGCCCCATGTGGGACCTGCTCGGACATGCGGCCATCGTCATCGCCCAGGCCGGCGGTGGTGGGAACTTCGGCGGTGGCAGCAGCGGCGGCGGCTTCAGCGGCGGCGGGGGGTCCAGCTTCGGTGGCGGGTCCAGCTTCGGCGGGGGCAGCGGCGGGGGCGGCGACCTGTCCCCGACGACGGTCATCGTCTTCCTCGTGATCTGGGGCGTCTTCGCCCTGATCGGCAGCGCGACGAAGAAGCAGCAGTCGCAGAAGGTGACCCGGACGATCCGGCAGGGCCGCAAGGTGCAGGAGGAGATGCTGCGACAGCGGGCCCTGGCCGCCATCGTCCAGCGCGACCCGGGGTTCGACGAGCACCGCTTCCTCAACGACGTCGCCCGTGGCTTCATCACCACCCAGTACGCATGGTCCGAGCAGGACCTGACCCCCAGCCGACCGTTCGTCTCCGACGGTGTCCACGAGCGGTTCGGGCTGTACATCGACATGCAGAAGGTCGAGGGCATCCGCAACCGGATGAAGGACGTGGTCGTCACCGACGCCCGGACCGTGGCGATCACCTCCGACACCCACTACGACACCATCCACGTCAGGTTCACGGCGCGGGCGATCAGCTACAACGAGAGCCTGACCACCGGGCGACGGGTGTCGGGCAACTCAGACTCCTCCCCCATCACCTTCACCGAGATCTGGTCGTTCTCCCGCCGTCCGGGGGTGCGCACCCGTCAGGGTGCCGGACTGCTGCAGGGGTCGTGCCCCAACTGCGGGGAGGTCCTGCACATCGCCGACCGCGCGCAGTGCACGGCCTGCCGGGCGATCGTCAACTCCGGTGAGTACGACTGGGTGCTGTCGGAGATCACCCAGGACGAGGAGTGGATCGTGCCGCCCGCCCGCCACGACGTCCCGGGATGGGCCGAGCTTGCCGGCCGCGACCCCGGCCTGAACGTGCAGCACCTCGAGGACCGCGCTTCGGTCGTCTACTGGCGATCGATGATGGCGATCTACCACGACGACCTGGACCTGGCGCGGCCGATCCTGCAGCCCGACGCCGTCGACGTCCCGCAGCTCTGGCGCGCGTCCACCGGGTCGTTCTGGTCCAACCCGGCCGTCGGATCGGTCGAGGTCAAGGGCGCCCTGCCCGCCGGACCCGGTGAGGCGTTCGACCGGGTCCAGGTCCAGGTCCGGTGGTCGGGCATCCAGTCGACCGGCGACCGGACCAAGCCGCGCGAGCTGACGCCACAGCGCATCTACACCCACGTGCTGGTCCTCAAGCGCAAGGTCGGGGTGACCAGCAACCTGGCCCACACCTTCACCTCCTTCTCGTGCACCAACTGCGCCGGGCCGCTCGACGTCGGCAAGGCCAGCGAATGCCGCTTCTGCGGCACACCGATCAACGACGGCTCGACCGACTGGGTGCTGGAGGACGTGCAGCCGTTCTCGGCGATGCGGGCCTTCGTCCAGGAGCAGGCGCAGGACCGTCGGACGGTCGCCGCCGGCGGGCACGAACGCCTGGAGACCGACCGCTTCCTCAACGAACCCGACCTGCTGGTCGCCGTGGCGCGCATGTCGATGAGCGACGGCGTCCTGCACGACCGCGAACGCCAGATGTTGATCCACCTCGCGCAGAGCCGAGGGGTCGGGCCGCAGCGGCTGGAGCAGATCATCAACACCTCGATGGACCAGTCGCAGCCGGTGGCCCTCCCGAAGGGCCAGGAGCAGGCCCAGGCGTTCATGGTCCAGCTGATCCGCGCCGCCCTCATCGACGGGATGATCAGCCGCGAGGAGCGCAAGCTCCTCGTCGGCGTGGGCGCGCAGGTCGGCTGGACCGCCCGGGAGATCAGCCGGTCGATCAAGGCCACCCGCAAGGACCTCTACGGCGAGGCCAAGGACGTCATCGCCCGGGCCGAGCACATGCCGCCCCCGCCCAACCCCGGGCAGCATCCCACGGGGCCCGGGCAGCCACCCCCGCTCCCGCCCGCCTGACCCGTCGGGTCACTCGACGAGCGACGCGACCCAGCGGTCGACCATCGGCTGGAGCACCGCCAGCGGGACGGCCCCCTCGCCGAGGATGGTGTCGTGGAAACCGGACAGGTCGAACCGGTCGCCCAACTGCTCGGTGGCCTGCGCGCGCAGCCGGACGATCTCCAGCCGGCCGAGCATGTAGCTGCATGCCTGGCCCGGGTAGGCGATGTAGCGGTCGACCTCGCTGACGATCAGCTCCGGTGACAGCGGGGCATGGGCGGTGAACCACTCGATGGCCTGCTGGCGTGACCAGCCGTGGTGGTGCAGGCCGGTGTCCAGCACCAGCCGGCAGGCCCGCATCGTGTCGGTGGCCAGCATGCCGAGCCGGTCCAGGTCCCCGGAGTACCACCCCAGCTCGTCGGCGAGGCGCTCGGTGTACAGGCCCCAGCCCTCGCCGTAGCCCGACAGGAACGTCCCGATGCGCCGGAAGGCCGGCAGGTCGAGCTCGGCCTGCAGCCCGAGCTGGGTGTGGTGGCCGGGCGCCGCCTCGTGGAACGCGGTTGCCTCGGCCTCGTAGCGGTGCAGCCGCGGGTCGACGGTGTTGACCCAGTAGATGCCGTGCGGGCGCGACGGCGTCGGCGGGTCGTAGAAGGCCGCGCCCGCCCCGGTCTCGTCCTCGGGGACGGGCTTGACGATGCAGGGCGTGGTCGGCAGCCGCCCGAAGACGGCACGCGCGGCCTCGGCCGCCCGGTCGCAGATCGCCTGGGCGTGCGGCACGATCTCGGCGGGGTCGGCGTAGTCCAGCGACGGGTCGTTCAGCAGCCGCTCGCTGATCGCCGCGGGGTCCGACAGCCCCATCAGCCGCTGCCCCACCTCCGCGATCTCCTCCTGCAGCGCGGACACGATCTCGAGTCCCTGGTCGTGGATCGCGGCCGGGTCCGGACGGTCGAGCGTGGTGAAGTGCGACAACATCGCGCCGTACACCTCGGCCCCGTCGTCGGTCCAGCACAGGCCCGACCGGTCGTCTGGACGCGCGCCGGGGGCGACGTGGCGTTCGAGGCCGTCGGCGTAGCGGTGCAGGGCCGGCACGACGACCTCCCGGTAGGCGTTGGCGGCCTGCGCGCGCACCACCGGATCGCGGTCGGACAACGGCGCGAGCAGGGGGCTCGTCTGGGCAGGCGTGCCGGCCACCCGCCGGACCCGCCGGACGGCCTCGGCGACACCTCGGGCAGTCGGGGTCATGCCGTCGCCGACGGCTCGCCGGTGCTCGGCCAGCGCCCCGTCGAGGTAGGCACCCACGGCGGCCAGACGGTGCACGTGCTCGTGGCCGTGGACGTCGTCGAGGACCTGGGTGCGCCCGAGGTGGTACAGCAGCTCCGCCGACGGCCCGAACGCGAAGTCGTCGACCGACCGGGCCGACCAGCGACCGTCGAGCGCCGCCAGGTCGTCGCCCGTGAGCCGCAGCAGCACGAGCCGCGTGGTCTCCTCCGTCGGGGACAGCCCGGCGGGATCGATCCTCCCGACCCGATGTCGGAGGGCTGCGGTGTCCCGGCGGACCCGGTCGCGTCCCTCGGTGGTCGTGTCCGGCAACCGGTCGCGGTGGACGTCCAGCCCGTAGTAGGTCGCCATCAGCGGGTCCGCCGACATCTGCAGCTGGTGATACGCCTCGGCCAGCTCGGCGAGCGCCGTGGCGTTGTCGCGGGCGGGATCCTCCGGCAGGGCATCGGCAGGTGGGGGCGGGGGAACGGCAGGGGACGGCATGTCGGCGGAGTCTGCCACCCCGCATCGTTCCCACCGTTCCCCCTGTCCCGCCAGCGGTTTGCCACCGTTCCCACGGGCGATCGAACCAACGACCGGGACTAGGCTCCGCGCCGTTGCCGCGTGGGCCCGCTGCCCGCCGCCGGCTCGCCGATCTCGACCGAAGGACCCCGCCATGCCAACCAATCCCGACGCGCTCGTCACCACCGACTGGGTTGCCGACCACGCCGACGACCCCGGTGTCGTCGTCATCGACGTCGACGAGGACATCGAGGCCTACAGCCGCAGCCACATCCCCGGCTCCATCGGCTTCGACTGGAAGGCCGACTTTCAGGACCCGGTCCGCCGGACCTTCCTGGGCCCCGACGGCTTCGCCGCCCTCATGGACGCCAACGGCATCACCAACGACACCCACGTCGTGGTGTACGGCGGCAACAACAACTGGTTCGCCGCCTACGCCTACTGGTACTTCAAGGTCTACGGCCACGAGACCGTCTCGCTGATGGACGGCGGCCGCAAGAAGTGGGAGCTGGAGGGTCGCAAGCTGACCGACGAGACCACCGCGGTGACCGCGACCTCCGGGTACGTCACGCAGGAACCCAACGCCGACATCCGGGCGCGGCGCGAGCAGGTCCTGGCCGAGTTCGTCGGCGCCCCCGACGGCGTGGCCCTCGTGGACGTTCGCTCGCCCGCGGAGTTCTCCGGCGAGACGACCGCCCCGCCGCACCTGCCGCTGGAAGCGGCGATGGTGCCCGGGCACATCCCCGGCGCGACGAACATCCCGTGGGCGACCGCGGTCAACCCCGACACCGGTGAGTTCAGGTCGATCGACCAGCTCAAGGAGATCTACGAGGGCAAGGGCCTGGACGGCAACGACGAGATCGTCGCCTACTGCCGGATCGGCGAGCGGTCGGCCCACTCGTGGTTCGTCCTGCACGAGCTGCTGGGCTACGACCGGGTGCGCAACTACGACGGGTCCTGGACCGAGTACGGCTCCCTCGTGGACGTGCCGGTGGAGAAGGGCTGACACTACCCACCCATGACGCCCGAGGAGTTCGCAAAGTTCGCCCTCGACCGGGGCCGGCTTGCGGTCCTCGGGCTGCTCGCCGTCGGCGCGCAGGACACCGACGCCCTCGTCGAGGCGACCGGACAGGACCGGCGCGCCGTGCTGGAGGCGCTCGGGGTCCTGGCGGTCGAGGGGCTGGTCGCCCGGGACGACGCCGACGGCTGGGTCCTGCAGGAGTCGGGGCTCGTGGCCGTCGCCGAGCAGCTGCACCGACCCCCACCGCCGGCGCCGCGCGTCTTCTTCGGCATGACCACCGAGGAGGGCGAGGTGCTGGCCCGCTACACCACCGGCAACCGGCTCAGCGAGATCCCGTCGAAGCGGTCGCACCGCCTCGTCGTCCTGGAGCGCCTGGCCCTGGAGTTCGACCCCGGCGAGCGGTACGAGGAGCGCCGGGTCAACGGCATGCTCTCGCTGTGGCATCCCGACTACGCCGCCCTGCGGCGGGCCCTGGTCGACGAGGGGTTCATGGACCGGGGCGGCGGCGAGTACTGGCGGGCCGGTGGCCGGGTGACCGGGCTGGACTGACACGTGGTGGTCGCCGCGGTCCTACGATCGCGGCATGGACCACTCCACCGGCAGCTTCATCGCCCGCGGCGGCGTCACCGTCTTCACCCAGACCTGGCGGCCCGAGGCCCCACCCCGTGCGCGGGTGGTGCTGGTGCACGGCTTCGGAGAGCACTCCGGCCGCTACACCCACGTCGCCGAGGCGCTGACGGCCGCCGGATACGTCGTGGCCACCTACGACCAGCGTGGCCACGGTCGCTCGGGCGGGCCGCGCGCGCTCGTCCGCGACATGCCGTCCCTGGCCCACGACCTGTCGTTGTTCCGCGAGGAGCTCGCCGACACCGCCGACGGGGCCCTGCCCCAGGTGCTGCTCGGCCACTCCATGGGCGGCGCGGTGGTGCTGGAGCACCTGGCGGGCGACCACGCGCCGGTCGAGGCCGTCGTGCTGAGCGCCCCCTACGTCCGCAACGCCGCCGAGGTCCCCGGGGTGCTGCGCACCCTCGCACCGATCCTCGGTCGGTTCCTGCCGACGGCACCGACGCAGGGCCTGCCCGCCGAGACGGTCAGCCGCGACCCCGCCGTCGTCCGCGCCTATGAGGACGACCCCCTGGTGTTCCACGGGAAGATCCCCGCGGCCACCGGCGCGACCCTCCTGCAGTTCGAGGACCGCATCATGCGGAGGGTCGGGTCCATCACCGAGCCGACCCTCGTCGTGCACGGCACCGCCGACCAGCTCGCCGACCCGGCCGGGTCCAGGCGGCTGGCCGACGAGCTGGGCGGCCAGGTCGAGCTGAAGCTCTACGAGGGCCTGTACCACGAGGTCTTCAACGAGCCCGAGCAGGAGCGGGTGCTGGCCGACGTGACCGGCTACCTCCTGGCCCGGCTGGGCTGACCACGCCCGGAAGCTCGACTTCGACGAAAAACCTGTCCCAACCGCACCCGGCGACCGCGCTACTGTCGCTGGTGTGACGACGTCAGGGATCGTGCTCGCGGGCGGGCGCTCGGTCCGCATGGGCACCGACAAGGCGCTCCTGCGGTACGAGGGCACACGCCTGGTCGACCGAGCCGTGGCGCACCTCCAGCGGCTCTGCGACGACGTGGTCGTGGCCGCCGGCCCACGGGTGATCCCAGAGCTGCGCGTGCCCCAGGTCCCCGACCGACCGACCGGCACCGGGCCGCTCGGCGGGCTCGCGGCCGGGCTGGCCGAGGCCGAGGGGGACGTGGCGTTCGTGCTCGCGGTGGACCTGCCCGAGCCCGACCTGGACTTCCTCGCCCGGCTGGCGGCGTACTGGCAGGGCGAGGCGGCGATCGTGCCCACGGCCGCCGGGTACCCCCAGCCACTCCACGCCGTGTGGGCGACCTCGTGCGCCCCCGCCCTGTCGTTGCTGGCCGCCAGCGGCACACGGTCGTTGGTCGACGCCGCCCGACAGCTCGACGCCACGATCCTGTGCGAGGCCCAGACGGCCGCGCTGGTCGATCATGACCGCTGGGCGTGGAACCTCAACCGGCCCTCAGACCTCGAGGCCGGCAGCGCGTAGCGTCGCTGCGGCGCGCGCCGGGGCCACGCCGTCCGCGGTCGGCGGGAAGTCGCAGGCCGCCAGCCCGTCGCGCAGCGCGGCGGCGATGACCGCCGGTTCGGCCGGGTCATCATGCAGCTCCAGCAGGGTCAGGCGCTTCCCCGCATCGACGCCGTCGACCAGCCAGAACCGTCGGCCGCGTCCGTCCCACGCGATCCGCGGGTCGGTCCCGGAGTCCCACCAGATGTCGGCGGTCTCGCGAAGCTGCGGCGCATCGAGGCTGCCGGCCGAGGACCCGGTGGAGCTCACCGCGGCGGCAGCAGGGGCAGCGGACGGCGGCCCGTCGGCCGGCGATCGTCAAGGTACGCCTTGAGCTCGGCGTAGACCTTCGGCGAGGTCATCACCGTCAGCTCGCGCTTCATGGACTCGTACACCGGCGTCGACCCGCCGTAGGCCCGGTCGTCGTCGGTGGTGCACCACCAGTCGAAGTCCGCCCCGCCCTCGCCCCAGGCGCCACGGTCGTAGGACGTGATGGTCGTCGTGACCCGCTCCTCGCCGTCGTCGGCGACGTCGGTGACGATCTCGCGCCGCAGCGGCACCAGCCAGCACACCTCCGGCTTGTAGTCCACGAAGTGGGCGTCGCGGTCCATGGCGTAGTGGTGCAGCGCGCAGCCCGCGCCCCGGTGCCATCCCGTGCGGTTGAGGAAGATGCAGGCACCGTCGACCTTGCGGGTGCGTTCGGCGCCGTCGGACTCGGTGGCGACGATCCCCTTCTTCACCGCCCTGTCGTAGTGCTGCATGTACTCCGGCCCCAGCACCTCGACCATCTCGATGGTCCGGTCGCGGTCCTCGTCGTCGACGAAGTGCGCACCGAACCGGCAGCACCCCCGGTCGTCCCCGGGCACGCCGTCGGTGCCGGGACATCCCTGCCCGTAGATGCAGGAGTAGCTCGAGGTCAGGAAGGAGACGTCGAACAGGTACCGCTCGTGCGGTTCGTCGGGGTCGGTCAGGCTGACCCATTCACGGTCGAGCATTGGGCTCGAAAGGCTAGGTGGAGGGGGTGCACACCGCACGGACTCGCACATCGATGCGTGCTGCTTCCACACGTCGGTGGACAATCCGTGGATAATCGGTGTTCATGGACTTCGAGTATGACGGAGCCGACGACCTCGGAGGACGCATCCTGTGGGGCAGGGTGGGCGTCCTCGGCCTCGCGGTGTTGATCTTCTTCCTCTTCGGACGCTGTTCCGCGGGAGGCGGTGTCGACCCCGAGGTCCAGGCGAGCCTGGAGGCCCAGCTCGCCTCCGAACAGGCCACGACCGCCCAGCTGCAGGCCGACATCACGTCGCTGCAGCAGGAGATCGTGACCCTGAACGCCCAGATCGCGTCGGCCGACGGTGGATCGACGATCACCGGCGACGGCACGACGCCCACCGACGGCGCGACCACCGACGGGACGACGGCCACGCCGAACGCCACCGGCGGCCAGATCTACGTGGTCAAGGAGGGCGACACGCTCTCCGCCATCGCCGAGGCGGTGTACGGCGACCCGCTGCAGTTCGGTGCGATCGCCAGCGCCAACGGGATCACCGACACCAATCCGCTGCAGGTCGGGCAGGAGCTGCAGATCCCCGCCAACCCCGACGGCTGATCCAGAGCTGGGTCCACCAGGGCTCGGGTCACACGCGTGAACCGACCGTCGGTGGTGGCACCCGTTCGTCGGCACGCTGGTGCCGAACACGAAGTCGAGTATTCTGCGGCGACCACCGCACCAGCGGTGGTCATCGATTCGACCCTCGCGCAGGGCGACCGGTTGAAGGGGGCACCAGTGCCCGACCGTCGACCCACCCGCGAGATCACAGGTCCAGGCTGCGAGCGTCAGCGCTCGCGAAAGGCAGGAGGTCCGCCATGACGGCAACGCCGTCCGATTCGCCCGAGCCCACCACCGACCAGGAGCCCGCACCGCCGGCACCGGTCACCGACTCGGACGGGGCGACCCCCGCCGAGGCGCCCGCTGAGGCGGCCCCTGTCGAGGCCACGGCCTCCGAGGCCCCCACGACCGAGGCGCCCGCTGCCGACGCCCCAGCTGCCTCGGCCCCCGCTGCCGACGCGCCGGCCGAGGACGCCGCGCCTGCCGAGGACGCCGCGCCCGCCGAGGCGCAGCCCGCTGCGGAGTCGGCGCCTGCCGAGACCCAGGTCGCTGACGAACAGCCCGCAGCCGAGGAGTCCGACGCGCAGGACACCACGGACGCACCGGCAGCCGACGAGGCCCAGGCGTCCGAGGCGGAGGCCCCCACGGGCGAGGCTCCCACGGACGAGGCCACCGCAGGCGAGGCGCAGGCGTCCGGCGACGGTGCCGACGCCAAGCCGGCGGAGAAGAAAAAGAAGAAGAAGAAGCCGACGGGCCCCGACCCCTCGGCGATCGTCAAGCGGATCGGCGCCACCAGCGAGGCGGCGCTGGAGTACGTGGTCAACCCCGACCCCAAGCTCGCCCGCATGGCACGCAAGCACCGCGAAGCCGTGATCTCCGAGATCCCACCGGTCACCGCCGGAGCGCTGCTCGGCCCCGACGCCCTCTGCCGGCATTTCCTCGCCAGCGCCGCCGCAGGCCGCTACCTCGACCTGTTCCACCTCTGGGAGCTCTTCAAGCTGTTCCCCGAGGAGTGCAAGCCGGTCCTGGCCTCGCGCCAGAAGGCGCAGGAGAAGGCCCGCAAGAAGATGCAGACGGCCACGCACCTGGGCCTGCTCGGCTCGGCCGACCGCGTCGCCAGCGACATCGACCGTGCGGCCGGCCTGCCCTGGCGCTGGCTCAAGGAGATCCTCGAGCCGATGGGCCCTGCCATCCGCCAGCGTCCCGTCGTGCTCGCGGCGATGCTCCGCAAGGACCCCAGCTTCGAGGCCAACGTGCCCGAGGACCCCAGCGACCGCTGGCTGGCCGAGGCCGCTGCCCTGCGCGAGTCCGGCAAGGACGTCCCCGAGCCGATCGACACGCTCCTCGGCCGCTTCGCCGACCGCCTGCCGGCAACCCTCGCCACGCTGTCGATGACCCACGACCAGTACCCCGACCGGGTGCCGGCGCTCATCGACCGCGTCGACCTCGGCGCAAACGACATCGCGGCCGTCCTGGCATGGGCGCGTGACCACGGCCACGGCGACCAGCTGGTCGGCCGCATCGCCGAGGACGTCCGCAGCGCCGCGGCGGAGAACCGCGCCGAGGGCCTCGCCCGCTGGAAGTCGTGGACCTCCCGCGGTGTCGAGCTGGAGATGCCCGAGTCCCTCCGCGTCCCGACCCTCGAGGGCCTGGACCTGGGTCGTCCCGAGTCGGCCGACCTCATCAAGGCGCTGGTGGACGACGGTGCGGACCTGGTGCCGCAGGAGATCCTCGACGGCGTGGCCGCCGACAACCGGATGCTGGGCGAGAAGGCCTACGAGGCGTTCGTGTGCGCCGGCTTCACCGACATCCACCTGCCGCTCGTCCTCGAGGGCAACCCGATGGTCCGCCCCGAGACCCGGTGCCCGGCCTGCCAGGCCTGGACCTGGGTGCGCCCGGGCCACGAGTCGCGCTGCCCGCACGACGGGATGCCCCTGGGCAGCAACCCCGAGCAGCAGGCCGCCGAGGCGGTCGAGGCCGTCGACGCTGCCGTGTCGACGATCGACCCGGCCGGCATGCAGGTGGACCCGCCGATGCCCAAGCCGGAGGTCGGGGAACGTCCGTCCGCTCCCCCGCCCCCGTCTGCCCCTGCAGGCGCGGCGACGACCAACGACGCCAGCCCTGCCACCCCCGAGCAGGCACAGCCCGAGCAGGCCCAGCCCGAGCCGGCCCAGCCCGAGCAGGCCCAGCCCGAGCAGGAACAGCCCGAGCAGGCACCGGCACCCGCCGCGCAGCAGCCGGCGGCCCCAGAGGGGTCGTGAGCCAAGAGGAGGTCCGGCCCGTCGACACGACGGTGCCGGACTTTCCCCGTCTCCACGCCCGCACCCAGGGGTTCTCCCTCGGGGTGCCGCGAAGCCTGACGGTCGCCAGCGAGCGGACGCTGTTCCTCCGCGGTGACGGCGACCGTCCCGAGCAGGCCCTGTGGTGCCTCGACGACGACGGTGAGCGACTGCTGGCCGACGCCGCCTCGTTGATGCCGGCGGACCTGCCCGAGGACATCCCTGCCGAGGAACGTGCACGTCGCGAACGGGCACGCGAGCGCGGCAGCGGCATCGTGGCCTACGCCACCGACACCGACGCCGACATCGCCGTCTTCGCCCTGTCCGGCAAGCTGATGGTCTGCGACGTCGCCACCGGCCTCACCGAGCAGCTGGCCGTCGACGGCCCCGTGGTCGACCCGCGCCCGAGCCCCGACGGCGGCATGATCGCCTACGTCGAGGACGAGGCCCTGTGGGTCGTCCGGGCCGACGGCACCAACGCCCCCCGCATGCTGGCCCGCGACAGCTCCCCCGATGTCAGCTGGGGGCTGGCGGAGTTCGTCGCCGGCGAGGAGATGGGCCGCACCCGTGGGTACTGGTGGGCGCCGGACGGCCGCTCGCTGGTCGCCGCGCGGGTCGACACGGGCCCGGTGCACCGCTGGTGGATCGCGGGTCCCGTCGACCCCGACGCCCGCCCCGTCCAGATCCGCTACCCCGCAGCGGGCACGCCCAACGCCGAGGTCACCCTCGCGCTGGTCGACCTCGGCGGCAACCGGATCGACATCGAGTGGGACCGCGAGGCGCTGCCCTACGTCGCCGACGTCGTCTGGACCGCCGCCGGACCGCCCCTGCTCGTCGTCCAGAGCCGTGACCAGCGCCGGGTCGCCGTGCTGTCCGTCGACCCCGGAGACGGCACGACCCAGGTCCTGGTCGACGACGTCGCCGACCCGTGGATCGAGCTCGTCCCCGGCAGTCCCACCCGCACCCCCGACGGTCGGCTGGTCCGCGTCGTCCAGGCCGACGACACCCGACGGATCGCCCTCGGCACCGGCGCGGACCAACAGCTGCTCGGGGACCCGGACCTGATGGTCGCCAGCATCGTGTGCACCAGCGACGACGCGGTCACCGTGACCGCCCACGTGCGTGCCACCCCGTGGTGCACGGTCGTCGCGACGCTGGGCACCGACGGCACGACGACCGTCCTGTCCGACCCCGACGGTGTGGCCGGGGCGACCGGTCGCCCCGATCGCCTGGCGATCGTCCAGCGACGCCTGTCCGACACGACGACGACCGTGACCGTCGACGGGGTCGCGCTCACCTCCAACGCCCAGGAGGCGCCCGAGCTGCCCGTGACCGTCGTCGGCCCGGTCGGCGGTGGCGACACCCCGGCGAGCCTGCTGCTCCACCCCTCCGGCTGGACCCCCGAGGACGGTCCGCTGCCCGTCCTGGTCGACTCCTACGGCGGCCCCCATGCCCGCCGGGTCCTGGCAGCCGGCGCCGCGCACCTGACCCCCGCGTGGTTCGCCGCCAACGGCTTCGCCGTGCTCGTGACCGACGGGCCCGGGGCGCCCGGCCAGTCGGTGTCGTGGGAAGCCGCCATCCACCACGATCTCGCCGGCCCGCCCCTCCAGGGGCAGGTCGACGCCCTGCACCGGGCGTCGCAGGACCATCCCGGACTGCTGGACCTCGATCGGGTCGGCATCCGTGGGTGGTCGTTCGGCGGGTACCTCGCGGCGCTGGCCGTCCTGCGCCGACCGGACGTGTTCCACACCGCCGTCAGCGGCGCACCGGTCACCGACTGGACGCTGTACGACACCCACTACACCGAGCGGTACCTGGGCGTCGACGCGACCGCGGCGCCGTACGCCAGCTCCTCGATCATCGATGATGCCCCGGCGCTCACCCGCCCGCTGCTGCTGATCCACGGGCTGGCCGACGACAACGTCGTCGCGGCCCACACCCTGCGCCTGAGCCGGGCGCTGCTGGAAGCCGGACGGCCCCACGAGGTCCTGCCGCTGTCGGGCGTGACCCACTTCACCCCCAACGAGGCGGTCAACGCCAACCTGACGGCCTTGCAGCTGGCCTTCCTGCAGCGCACGCTTGGCCTCGATGCCCCTTCCTGAGCCGGCCGCCGCTGTCTCCTCGACCTGCGCGGGGTGCGGCGGTGCGCTGGCCGACGAGGCCCGGTTCTGCCCCGCGTGCGGCACGCCACGACAGGCCCCTGCCGGGCCACCTCCGGACGAGCGGCGGCTGGCCACGGTCGTGATCGGCGACCTCGCCGGCTTCACGTCGCTGGCCGAGGCGCTGGACCCCGAACGGGTCAAGCAGCTGGTCGACCGGTTGTTCGGCCGCATCGCGGCTGACGTGACCGCGCACGGGGGCACGGTCGACAAGGTCGTCGGCGACGCGATCGTGGCGCTCTTCGGCGCCCCGGTGGCCCACGAGGACGACCCCGAGCGGGCCGTCCGTGCGGCGCTGGCGATGCAGCGGACCGTGCGCCGGGTCGGCCTGGAGGAGGACGTCGACCTGCGGATGCGGATCGGCGTCAACACCGGTGAGGTGCTGGTCGGCGGCCTCGCCGCCGACGACTCGTGGACCGCGATGGGCGACGCGGTCAACGTGGCGGCCCGGCTGGAGTCCGCGGCGGACCCGGGCGCGGTCCTCGTCGGCGAGCAGACCCACCGGGCGACCCAGCACCGGATCACCTTCCGTCGCCGGGGCCCCCTGGCCGTCCGGGGTCGTCGGGAACCCATCGAGACCTGGGTGGCCCTGCGTCCGATCGGCGACCCGGGAAACGAGCTCGGCCGACGCCGAGGGCCGGTGGTCGGCCGGGAGGCCGAGGAGCGGCTGCTGGACGCGGTCCTCGACGTCGCCGTGGTCCGCCGTCGCGCCCACCTCGTCGAGCTGATCGGCGACGCCGGTGTCGGCAAGCGGATGCTGGCCGACGCCTTCGTCGAGCGGGCCCGACAGCGGCACGACGCGCTGGTCCTGGAGGCCCGTATCCCGCCGTACGGCGAGGCCAGCATGTGGACCCCCGCTGCGGACATGCTCCGCAACGCCGTGGGGCTGGACATCGACCTCGACGACGAGGCGGCGATGACGACGGTGGTGGCCGGTGCGATGGGGATGCGTGCCGACGACCCCGAAGCCGCTCGCATGGCGTCGGCCCTGCACGAGCTGATGGAGATGTCACCGGACGGCGCCGAGCACGTCGAGGCCGCGCGGGCTGCCGCCACCGCCGCGATCGTGACGCTGGTCCGCCACCTCGCCGAACGGCGTCCCATCGTGGCGGTCCTCGCGAACATCCAGTGGGCCGACCAAGCGATCATCGACCTGATGACCGACGTGCTGATGGGCCTGCGTCGCATGCCGGTGATGGCCGTCACCACCAGCCGGGTGGGCGACCCGAACGACCACGTCCCCGACATCTCGGCCTTCACCGACGCCGTGAACGTGACCTGGCTGCGGCTCGGCCCCCTGCAGGACGACGACGCCAGCGCGTTGGCCCGTGAGCTGCTCGGGCCGTCCGCCACCGACGACGCCGTGGCCGCCGCGGTCCGTCGCAGCGGGGGGAACCCGCTGATGCTGGAGGAGATCGCGGCGCTGGCCGGCGAGGGCGGCCAGGCCGACGGCGTCGAGGACATGCCCCTGACCCTGCGGGGGCTGCTGTCGGCACGGCTCGACGTCCTCGAACCCGCCGAACGGCGGATCGTCGAGGACGCCGCGGTCATCGGCTGGACGGGCCCGGTCGACATGCTCCTGGCCGTCGCCGCCGACCGCGGAGAGGCCGGGGCGGCCGCCTTGCTGGAGGCCCTCGTCGACCGCGACCTGTTCGTCATCGAGGGCGACAGCTATCGCTTCAAGACCGATGCCCTCCGCGAGGCCGCCTACCTGCGCCTGCCCAAGCGCGAACGGGTCGAGCGGCACCGCGACATCGGGCGTCGACTGGCACACCCCTCCGGCGGCGGCACGACCCTGCGTCGCCGTGCCCAGCACCTGGCCACGGCCGCGGAGCTCGCCGCATCGATGGGGCCGGTGCCTGCGGACCTGCGCACCGAGGCGGTCGAGGCCCTCGATGCTGCCGCCGAGTGGGCTGGCCAGCGCGACCCCGCGGTCTCCCTCGTCTTCGCCGACCGGGCCATCGCCCTCGACGCCGACGTCCCGTGGACGATCAGGCTCCACCGGGCCCGAGCGCTCTCGGAGCTCGGCCGGATCGACGAGGCGACCGCGGCCGCCGGCGCCATCGTCGACGCCGACCCCTCCCCCGCCGTGACGGCCCTCGCGCTGGTCGTCGTCGGGCAGGGCCTGCAGTCCCGGGGGCACCTCGAGGAGTCCACGCACGCCCTGGAGGAGGCGGTCGCCGCGGCCCGCCGGTCCGAGGACGAACATGCGCTCGCCACGGCCCTGCGCATGCTCGGCATGACGCTGATCTTCCGCGGCATGGAGGATCCGGCCGCCCGCGCCGTCCACGAGGCCGGGCAGGTCCACGAACGCCTCGGCGACGTCGCCGGCATGGCCTGGGCCGAGCAGCACCAGGCCTGGATCGCCTTCAACGCCGGTGACCTGGCCCGTGCCAGCCTGCTGGCCGTGCGTGCCCGCGACCGCTTCGCCGCCGAGGGCAACCGGCTGGGCACGGCGTTCACGGCCGGCTTGCTGGGCTGGATCGACTTCCTCGCCGGCGACCTCGACGGGGCGATGGAGAAGGCCGAGCAGGCGCTGTCCACCGGCCTGCGCCCCGAGACACACGCGTTCGGTGCTGGCCTCGCGGAGGTCCTGCTGGCCGGGGTGCACACGTGGCAGGGGTGCTCGGTGTCCGCTGCCCGCCATGCCACCGAGGCCATCCGGCTGCTGCACCGTATCGGCCACCGCTGGGGGGAGATGCTCGGCCACGCCGTGCTCGCACGGGCGCTCGCCCACCTCGGACGGGCCGCCGACGCGGTGGCCGAGGCCGACCACGGCGTGACGCTCGCCGACCGCCTCGAGGACGTGGCCCACGGCAGCCTCGCCCGGATCGCCGCCGCCGGGATGGACCTTCACCAGGGCGAACCCCGGCGCGCACGAAGCCGGCTGCCGGACGCGCTGACCGCCACCGCCGGTCCCGACATCGACCGCCACCTGGCCCTGGCCGCGCTGCAGGAGGGCGACACCGACACGGCGCTGGCCGTGGCCGCGAGGTCGCTGCGGCCCGATGCCGGCCCCTCCACGATCGTCGCCAACAGCGCGGTCGCAGCGTTGGTGCACGCCCGTGCGGGCGCAGTCCAGCAGGTGACCCCGCTCGTGGACTTCGTGGAGGCATCGCCGGTTGCGAGCTACCTCGACCGGACCATGGTCAGGCTGGCCGCCGCCCTCGCTGCCCACCATCGGGGGCGCCCGGCCGCCGTCCGTGCCCACCTCGACCACGCCCTCGACGCCGTCGGTGACGCCCAGGACGTGCCGACCCGCGCCCTGGTGACCCTGCTGGAGGCCGACCTGTGCGGGACGCCCACCGACCGTGCCGCTGCCGTGGAGGCCCTGCCCGCCGCCGGCATCACGGGCGACGGGTGGCTGCGCGCCCTCGACATCCGGATCGACGACACACAGGCCAGCGACACGCACCCGGCCACGCGGGACACCGACGTGCAGCCCCCCGATATCCTCGGCGCCGATGTACCGAGATGATGTCTGCGCGGTGTGCGGGGAGTCCCTGCCACCGGACCACCTGTACTGCCGCGAGCACGCCGCGGTGGTCGACGACCTGCTGCACGAGGTCGGCGAGACCCTCCCCCGCCTGATCGGCGACCTCGACCGCGTCGCGGAGCTGCTGGACTCCATCGCACCCGAGACCTGGGACTACCTGGCCGAGGACCACCCGGATGACCCGGTGTGGCCGCCAGCCCCCACGACGGTGCTGACCGCCGACGGTGCCGACGTCGATGTCGACGTCGACGCCGAGCCGGGCATGGTCACCGTGTCGGTCCGCCACACCCTCGCCGCCACCCTCCGTGCGGTCCACTCGGCGCTGGCCGCCAGCGGCCTCGACGACATGATCGGCGCCGCCCGCGATGCCGACGGTGCAGGCGCGACGCACTGACCCCTCGGGCGGGCCACCCGGACACCATGCCCGGATAGGCTGCCGCCCGTGACGACCTCCGCAGCACCGCCGGCACGCACCAACGACGACCCGCCGACCTGGGACCTGTCCGACCTGTTCGACGGTCCCGACGACCGCGAGCTGCTCGACGTCATCGACGGCACCCTGGGCCACGCACGGGCCTTCGCGACCCGGTGGAAGGGGCGGATTGCCGACCTCGACGCCCCACGGCTGGCCGCCGCGATCACCGAGTACGAGCAGCTGGTCCTGCCCGTCCGCCGGGCCTCGACCTACGCCAACCTGCGGGTCACCACCGACGGTGACGACCCGGCCCGCCAGGCCCTGGCCGCACGGCTGGCCGAGGTCACCGCGACGGCCCAGCAGGAGGTCCTGTTCCTCGAGCTGGAGCTGCTGGCCCTGCCCGACGACCGGGTCGCCACGGTCCTGCAGGAGCCGGCCCTCGCCGGCCACCGCCACTACCTGACGACCCTTCGTCGCCAGCGCGATCACGTGCTCAGCGAAGCCGAGGAGCGGATCCTGACCGCCCTCGGCCCCACGGGCCCAGCGGCGTGGCAGCGCCTGTTCGCCAACATGAGCTCCACCATCCAGGTCCCCCGTCCCGACGGTCCCCCACGACCGCTGGAGCACGCGACCGCGGACCTGCAGTCCCCCGACCGGCGTGTCCGCGACACCGCGACCGAGGGCATCTCCATGGCCCTGATGGGCGAGCTCCGCATCCGCGCGTCCATCTACGACACGCTCGTGCAGGACCACGCCATCCGCGACGAGCTCCGGGGGCACGACAGCTGGCTGCACGTCCGCAACCTCGCCAACGAGGTCAGCGACATGCAGGTCCGCACCCTCGTCGACGCGGTGACCGCACGCTACGACCTGGTCGGCCGCTGGTATCGCCTGAAGGCTCGCCTGATGGGGCTCGACACCCTCGCCGAGCACGACCGCTACGCACCGTTGCCGCTGGGCGACGCGCCCCAGCGGTTCGGCTGGGACGAAGCCCGCGCGCTGGTGACCGCGGCCTACGCCGACTTCTCCCCCGTCGCCGCGGAGATCGTCGAGATGCACTTCGAGGAGGGGTGGATCGACGCCGTCCCCGGCGAACACAAGCAGCCCGGGGCGTTCTGTGTGGCCGTGCCCGGACAGCACCCGTGGATCAACCTCAGCTTCACCGGGACCGACAACGACGTGATGACCCTCGCCCACGAGCTCGGCCACGGCATCCACGGCTTCCTGCAGCGCGACGTCGTCCAGTCATCGTTCGACGTCCCCCTGACGATGGCCGAGACCGCGTCGGTGTTCGGCGAGACCGTGACCCACCGCCGCCTGGAGGCGGCCAGCACCGACGAGGCGACGACGCTGCGCCTGCTGGCCCGCCGCATCGACGGCGAGATCGCGACGATCTTCCGGCAGGTGGCCATGTTCCGCTTCGAGGACGAGGTGCACACACGGCGGCGATCCAGCGGCCAGCTGTCGGTTGAGGACCTCAACGGCATCTGGATGTCCACCCAGCGGGAGATGTTCGACGGTGCCGTCCGGCTGGGCGACCGGTACGCCCACTGGTGGTCCTACGTCCCGCACTTCGTGCACTCCCCCGGGTACGTCTACGCCTACGCCTTCGGCAACCTCCTGTCCTTCGCCCTGCTGGAACGCTGGCAGGCCGACGGCGACGCCTTCGTCAACGCCTACCTGACGATGTTGTCCAAGGGCGGCAGCGAGTCACCCGAGGACCTGCTCGCCCCGCTCGGCGTCGACCTGGCCGACCCGGAGTTCTGGCAGTCCGGCCTCGAGGTGCTCGAGGGGCTCATCGCGCGGGCCGAGCGGCTCGCGGACACGGTCGTGCCCACGGCCGCGGCCGGTCCGTCCGCCGGCGCCGTGCCCGGACGGTGACACGGTGACCGACGGGGTGTCCGACGACTCGGCCACAGCAGCCGGGGCACGGGCTGCCGGTTCGGAGCCGACCACGCGTCGTGCGGTGGTGACCGGGGCCGCCGGGTTCCTCGGCCGGTCGTTCGTCCAGCGACTCAAGGGCGACGGCTGGGAGGTGACCGGGGTCGACGTGCGGCCGGGGCCGCTGGTGGTCAGCGGCGACGTGACCCGCAGGGGCGACTGGGTCGACCTGCTCCACGGCGCGGACCTGGTCGTGCACACCGCGGCGCTGCTGGCCGAGACCGGGGACGAACGTGCCCACTGGGACGTCAACGTCGGCGGCACCCGGACGGTCGCCAACGCCTGCCTCGACGCAGGGGTGGGCCGGATGCTGCACCTCTCCTCCGCGGTGGTGCTTGGACGCGGGTTCCCCGACGGGGCCGAGGAGACCCATCCGGTTCGTGCGAGCGGAAACCCCTACACCGACTCCAAGGTCGCGGCCGAACACCAGGCCCTGATGGTCGCCGCCCGCGGCCTGCCGCTGACGATCGTCCGCCCGCTCCACGTCTACGGCCCCCATTCCGCCCAGTGGACGGTGCGCATCGTGCAGCTCATCGACCGCAACCTCTTCGTGCTGGTCGACGGCGGGGAGGGGATCATGACCCCCACCTACGTCGACGACCTCGTGGAGGGCGCGCTGCTGGCGGCCACGAGCCCGGCGGGTGCCGGGGAGGTCTTCCACATCACCGGCGGGGCCGGGGTGACCGCGGCCACGTTCTTCGGGGCCTACGGGGCCATGCTCGACCGCACGCTGCCGTCGCTGCCGAGGGCTGCTGCCGGGGCGCTGACGGTCGCGGCGGAGAAGGTCATGCGCCCGCTCGGACTGGCGCCGCCGTTCTCCAGCCGGGCCCTGGAGTTCATCAGCCAGACGGGGACGCCGTCCATCGACAAGGCCCAGCGACTGCTCGGGTGGTCACCGAGGGTGACCCTGGAGGCCGGCATGGCGGCCACCGAGACGTGGCTGCGTGACGTCGGGCTGATCACCCGCGACTGATCCCCGACGGGCCGACGCCTGCTGCGGAGGTTCCGGCGGATCGGCGCGGCGACAGGGTTGAATCCTCACCGATGGTGATCACGGCAGGTACATCCCGGGAGGCGTCGCAGCGGGCGACGCTGCTGCACGACGGCGCCCGCTTGTCCCTCGGTGTCGTCGCCGACGTGCTGGAATGCGACCGGGACACCGCGGCGCGGCTGGTCATCGTCGGCCGGCTGATGGCCTCCGATGACCTGGCAATCGTGCCGGACGAGTGCGACCAGTACCTCGCCGGGTTCCTCCGCCCCACGGCCGGGGCCACCGCCCATCACCTGTCCTGCGACCACTGCGCGCTGGTCGAGGACGCCATGGCCGTCGGGATCGCAGCTGCCCGCGCCCGGTGGACGTGCATGCCGGCCCCGACCGCCGAGCAGCTGGTGCCGCCCACCCCGCCCCCGTCGCGCCAGCCGGCCCGTCAGGTCCCCGAGCCACCGCCGCTGCCACCGCCCGTCACCGTGCCGCGGGACGACCCGCGCGGGCCCGACGATCCACGGGCGACCGCTGTCCACGGACTCCTTGCCGTGCGCATCGCCGGGCCGGAGGAAGCGCCCGCCGTCGGGGACGCCCACGGCAGCGAAGTCGAGGATCCCGACCGGACCGTCGACCTCTCTCCGCTCCGGGACCTGATCCGCCAGGTGCCCACCGTGACGGCACCGGACCGGGTCGACGACCCGGTCGTGTCGGCCGACGGGCCACCTCCCGCCGGCCGTCCTCGATGGCTCGTGGCTGCCACGCGGCTGGTGGCCGCCACCGTGATGGCGGTGGTCGGGCTGACCGCGGCGCTGGGGGGTGCCTCGCTGATGGCCGGGCCCGCCGACGCCCGCTCCTACGCCCGCGGCGGCGTCGCCCACAAGGACCTCCCCCGCGCGGCGCTGCCCGACCTCGTGACGCCCGACGACCTTCGCGTCGGTGACCCCTACTACACCCCGACCTGGGACCGTCTGGCCGACTGCGCCTCCGGTGGTGACTGGTCGGCCGCACCCGACGAGACCGGACGGGCCGGTGGCCTCGCCATCGGTCCGGCGGACTGGCGTCGCGTCGGCGGGGTGGGACCGGTCGAGGACGCCTCCCGCGAGCGCCAGGTCCAGGCCGGCATATCCCTGTGGGAGCTGCGCGGCTGGTCGGCTTGGCCGGCCTGCGCGGAGGACCTCGGCCTGCGCTAAGGCCGAGCGGGGGCTCAGGGCCGGACGGCCCAGGCCAGCAGGTCGTGCAACGCCACGGCGGCGCCGTCGTTCAGCACGACGTCGGTGACCAGGTGGGCGGCGTCCCTGACCGCCTGCGGCGCGTCCCCCATGGCGATGGCGGTGCCGACGACGCCCATCATGGGCAGGTCGTTGGCGCCGTCGCCCACGACGGCGATCTGCGAGGCATCGATCCCCATCGCCTCGGCGGTCGCCAGGATCGCGGTGCCCTTGTCGACGTCGCCGCGGGTGATGTTGACGTAGGTCAGCCCGGGCGTGACCGGCGAGGTCGCGGCGCCCGCGCTCAGGCCGAGCGCCGTGACGGCGTCGACCACCCCGATCAGCTCGGCGTCGGTGTGGGCGACGATCGTGGCCTTGATGACCTCACCGGGCGCCGGCGGGTGGGTCTCGATCGTGCCGATCGGCTGGCCGATGACCTCGTCCCAGTGCGGCCGGTACCGCTCGTCCATCGCCGTCACGAGGAACCCCTCGTCGGTGTAGAGCTCGGCGTAGAGCCCCTCGGCGTCGCACAGCTGCAGGACCGCGGCCAGCTGCTCGTCGGTCAGGCCCCGCGTGACCACCGCTCGGCCGTCCTGCCTGACCTGTGCACCGTTGAGGACGACATGCGGTCCCGACAGGCCCAGCCGTTGGTGCACGTCGATGACCCCGGCGACGTTGCGTCCCGTCGCGTAGCCGACCGCCACCCCAGTGGCCGCGAGGGCACGGGTGGCCTCGGCGACGACCTCGGTGACGGTGCCGGTCGGCCCCACGAGGGTGCCGTCGACGTCGAGGAGGACCCAGCGGATCGGCAGGGTCGGGTTCCAGTCGGCATGGCGCCCACCGGGACCCAGGGCGGAGGTCTCGATCGTGGTCATGGCCCCAGAGGGTACGCAGCCTCGGTGGGCAGGCACGGCTGCAGGGCGTACCCTGCCGGCCATGAGCCTTGCCGACCAGATCAGCGACGACCTCAAGACCTCCATGAAGGCGCGGGACAGCATCCGCACCGCCACGCTCCGCCAGGTGCTCGCCGGCATCAAGAACCTGCGGGTCCAGGAGGGCCGCGGCGGGACCGAGGTGACCGACGAGGAGGTCACCGAGATCCTGACCCGCGAGGCCAAGAAGCGCCGCGAGTCCATCGAGACCTACACCCAGCACGGCCGCCAGGAGCTGGCCGACAAGGAGCAGGCCGAGCTGGCCGTCATCGAGGACTACCTGCCCGAACAGATGGGCGCCGAGGAGATCCGCGTCATCGTCACCGAGGTCGTCGCCGCGACCGGCGCCAGCGAGCCCGGCGACCTGGGCAAGGTCATGGGGCAGCTGATGCCGCGGGTGAAGGGCAAGGCCGACGGCAAGCTGGTCAACCAGATCGTCCGCGAGGAGCTGGGCGCCTAGGCCCTCGCGGTCGGGGGTTGCCCCCGACGTCAGTCCGCGGGCCGGTCCCGCAGGTACCGCTCGAACTCGCGCGCCAGCTCCTCGCCGCTGACCGGCGGGGTCGGCAGCTCGTCGTTGTGCAGCGGGTCGGGCTCGGAGTCGGCCCGCCGCTCGAGCTCCTCGACGTAGTCGGCAAGCTCGTCGTCCTCCGCGACCAGCTCGGCGATGTCCTGCAGCTGGTCCTGCGCCTCCTCGCGGAGCTCATCGAGGTCGAAGCTGCTGCCCACCAGCCGGCCGACCTGCTCGGCCAGCGTGAGCGACGCCTGCAGGTAGGCGGTACCGGCCAGGTAGTGGGGCACGCCGACCCAGAAGGAGACGGCCTCGATGCCGGCCTCGCTGGCGGCCTGGTGCAGCACGCCCACGATCCCCGTCGGACCCTCGTAGGAGGTGCGCCGCAGCCCGTGGCGCTTCGCGACCTCGTCGTCGCTGGCGGTGCCGGTCATCGACACGGGACGGGTGTGGGGCCGGTCCACCTGCAGGGCGCCGACGGTGACGATGCGCGCCACGTCCAGCTCGCGGGCCGTGCGGACGATCCCCTCGGTGAAGGTCCGCCACCGCAGGTTCGGCTCGCGGCCCCGGAGGAACACCACGTCGGTGTCGCCGTCCAGGCTGGCCGCGCTGAACTCGTTCATGGGCCATTCCAGCGTCCGCTGCTCGCCCTCCCAGCGCACCATCGGCCGGGCGACCTGGAAGTCGAAGAACTCCTCCGGGTCGATGTCGGCGAACCGGCTGGCCTCCGTCGCCAGGGCCATGGCCTCGACCGCACCCGTGGCGGCTTCGCCCGCGTCGTTCCACCCCTCGAAGGCGGCGACGAGGGTGGGGCGGCGGAGCCCTTCGGGACGATGATCGAATCGGACGACGTTCACGACGACCGATTCTTCCACGCGCCTGCAACCGTCATGCGTCGACGGCCCGGCCGAGGAAGTCCAGCAGCCCGGGGGCCACGACCCGCGAGCGGGTCAGCTGCACGTCGTGACCACCACCGGGCACGACGAACTCCTCCGCGTGCGGCCAGATGGAACGGAGCTCCGCGAAGTGGGAGGGGTCCACGGTCGTGTCGCCGTCGCCACGGATCAGCAGCGTCGGGACGTCGAAGCGCTGGAGCTTCTCGAGGTCGACGTCGACCTGGAGGCCACCGGAGTCCCGGTTGCACACCTCACGCCATGCGTCCGGACCACCAAGCGGGGCGTGCAGCTTCGACAGCTGCTTGGCCCACAGCTCGTAGCGCTCCTCCAGCACGTCGGGGTCGAAGTTGGTCCGCCAGCGGCGCAGCCCCTCGTGGTCGCGCACGCTGACGCCGACGACGACGAGGCCGGCGAACAGCTCGGGGTGGTCCTCGGCGAGGGCGAGTGCGGTGTGGCCACCCATGGAGAAGCCGGCCACGATCGGCGGACGCTCCAGGGTCTCGAGATGGGCACGCACCGCGTCGACCAGCATCTGCCGGCTGTAGGTCCCCTCCCCCACCGGGGTGTGGCCGTGGCCGGGCAGGTCGGGCATGTGCAGCCGGAAGCCGGCGGCGGTCAACCCCTTGACCTGCTTCGACCAGTGGTAGCGGCCGGTGCCGATGCCCCCGTGCAGCAGCACGAGCGGCACGCCGTCCTCGGGACCGTCGTAGTCGATGTGCATCACGGGGGCGAGGATACGCGGGGGCTGCGCTTCGACATCCAGGGGGGCAGCGGGCACAGTGTGGGGTCATGGCACTTCAGGTCGGCATCGTCGGACTGCCCAACGTGGGCAAGTCAACCCTCTTCAACGCGGTCAGCGCCGCAGGCGCGGAAGCGGCGAACTACCCGTTCGCCACGATCGAGCCCAACGTCGGGAGCGTTCCGGTTCCCGACGAACGCCTGGACACCCTCCAGCGGCTCGCGGACTCCAAGCGGCGGATCGCCACCACCGTGGAGTTCCTCGACATCGCCGGGCTGGTCAAGGGCGCCTCGCAGGGCGAGGGGCTGGGCAACAAGTTCCTGTCCCACATCCAGTCCGTGGACGCCGTCGCCCACGTCGTGCGGTGCTTCGACGACGACGACATCGTGCACGTCGACGGCTCGGTCGATCCCGCTCGCGACATCGAGGTCATCAACACCGAGCTGCTGCTCAAGGACCTCGACGCGGTCACCAAGCGCGTCGAACGCGCCAAGCGGTCATCCAAGTCCGGCGACAAGGTGGCCATCCGCCACACCGAGCTGTTCAGCCGCCTCGAGGCCCACCTCGAGGAGGGCAACGTGGCCCGCACCTTCGAGGTGCCAGCCGAGGACGCCAAGGAGGTCGCCGAGGTCGGGCTGCTGACCGCCAAGCCCATGCTGTACGTCGCCAACGTCGGCGAGGGCGACCTGCCCGAAGGCAACGCCCACGTCGACACGGTCCGTGAGATCGCCGCGGCCGAAGGTGCCGAGGTCGTCGTCATCTCCGCCGAGGCGGAGTCCCAGATCGCCGAGCTCGACGCCGAGGAGCGCGCGGAGTTCCTGGCCGAGCTGGGCCTGGAGCGATCCGGCCTGGACCGCCTGATCCACGCGGCCTACCAGCTGCTCGGACTGCTGACCTTCTTCACGGTCGGGCCGCAGGAGGCACGGGCGTGGACGGTCCGGGCCGGGTCACCGGCGCCGGTGGCGGCCGGCAAGATCCACTCCGACATCCAGCAGGGCTTCATCCGCGCCAACGTCATCAGCTACGACGACTTCGTCGAGCACGGCGGCGAGCAGCCCGCCAAGAACGCCGGCAGGATGCGCCAGGAGGGCAAGGAGTACGTCGTCGTCGACGGCGACGTCATCCACTTCCTGCACTCCAACTGATCGGACGCCCCCGGCTGGGGCGTCCAGCAGGCTGACGCGTCAGGCCGCCGAACGCTTGTCGATGCCGAAGCGCTGGGCGTCGACTCCGGAGCAGCGGTCCTGCACGAAGTCGATGCCGGCCTCAGCGGCCGCCTGCTCGGCTGTCGTGGAGGCGATGCCTTGCTGCAGCCAGACCGCGTGGGCACCGGCCTCGATGGCCTGGCGGGTGACGCCGGCAGCTTCGGCCGAGGGTCGGAACACCACCACGAGGTCCGGCACGATGTCGAGCTCGGCCAGCGTCGGGACGGCGGGGACGCCCAGGATCTCCGTAGCGGTCGGGTGGACCGGCCGGACGTCGTAGCCCATCTGCTGCAGCATCAGGGGGATGCGGTGTGCGGCCTTCATCGGCGATGTCGAACACCCGACCACCGCCACGGATTCGGCCGCCTCGAGGACTGCTCTGGGGTCTGCCTGTGCCATGCCGCCATCCTGCCGTGTCCACGAATTGCTGCCGCGAACACGAGCCGCTACCATCTCCCGTCCCCGGGCGATTAGCTCAGCTGGGAGAGCGTTTGGTCGACAACCAAAAGGTCACAGGTTCGAGCCCTGTATCGCCCACCACCGGAGGACCCCACAGCCGATTGGCTCTGGGGTCCTCGGTCGTTCTGCCCCGGTGGACCAGGATGTTCGCGAAACCCTGGAGGACTTCTGCTTCTCGTGTCGAAGCAACGGTCCATGCGATCTCGTGTGCAGCCACGTCCCCCGTCGATCGACGTCGAGTCCCGTCGCCTCGAGGACCGGACGGATGGCGAGCTGGTCGAGATGGCCAGGGCAGGCTGCCACGACGCCGGTGCCGCCCTCTTCGCGCGGTACCACGGTCGCCTCGTGTCCGTCCTCTGCAGGTGGACCCACGGGGACCGGGCACGGGCCGAGGACCTGGCACAGGACACGTGGGTCAAGGCGTTCGCACATATCGAGCGCGTCGACCCGGATGCGCAGCTGTGGCCCTGGCTCCGGCGAATCGCCGTCAACACCGCGATCTCCGACGGCCGTCGACGTCACCCCGTTCCCGCTGGCGACAGCACGCGCATGGAGGCGTTCGCAAGGGTCCCGCCCGAGGACGAGCGAATCGAGGAGCTGGACCTGCTGCTGCGCTCGTGGAAACGCCTGCCGGGGCGACATCAGGCGGTCCTGGTGGCCGTGGAGGTGGACGGTGCCAGCATCGGTGAAGCCGCGGCGTCTGCCGGAGTCAGCTACAACGCGATGAAGCAGTCCCTGCACCGGGCGCGTCGAGCGCTGCGGGATGCAGCCGGGACCGCCCTCGGCGCCCCTTGGCTCAGGCTGCAGTGGCACGCAGGACGGAAGGTGGCGAGGTGGCTGTCGCCGGGCGTGGTGGGCACCGGTGCGTTGTCAGCGGTCGTGCCCCTCCTCGTCGTGACGCTGTTCGGCTGGGGCCCCGACGTCGGCGAGCGCGAGCGCCCCGTGTCCAACACCTGGACCGAGACCGACCGGCGCCACGCCGATCCCGCCGGCGTTCCGACCGGCTCGACAGCGACGCCCCAGACGGTGGACGGGGTCTCGACGCGAACGCAGCCCCCGTCGACATCCGATGCAGGGGAGGCATGGGCGCCCGAGGTCGCGCTCCCCTCCGTCGGGGTTCCGGGCACACCGCTGCGCGGTGGTCCCGGGTTCGACGAGGCCGCCCCCTACGTGATCTCGGTGGAAGCCGAGGTGGGCGAGGGAACGACCACCGTCGTGGAGGTCTCCGTCGACGACCCGAACACGACTCCGGTTTCCGAACCGGTGTGCAGCGGGTCCGGGGCGATACCC
This sequence comes from Euzebya rosea, assembly GCF_003073135.1. Classification (NCBI taxonomy): domain Bacteria; kingdom Bacillati; phylum Actinomycetota; class Nitriliruptoria; order Euzebyales; family Euzebyaceae; genus Euzebya; species Euzebya rosea. The sequence continues at coordinate 239,116 of NZ_PGDQ01000003.1, read as the reverse complement.
GTTCTCTCGTGCGAACGGAACGCCCCGACGTCGCGTCCGGCCCCTACTGGTAGCTGATGCAGTAGGCGATCGAGCCGAGCAGCCTCACGCAGTACGTGCCGTCACCGGACTCCGCTTCTGCCGAGGCAGCCGCAGGGACGGTGAGCAGCAGCATGCTCACGACGACGGCGAGCACGCTCGGGGTGATCCTCGACATGACAGGTCCTTTCGACACGGGGCCCGAACGGGCGACAGGTCTGCGCGGTGCAACCTCGGTCTCTGCTACGTCCCAGACGCCGCGAGGTAACCGAGAGATCGAGGATCTCGGGTGTCTGCGGAGAAGTTCCGTCGATCGTTGTTACCCACGCCCGCGTCGGGCGTAGGGAGGGTCAGTCGCCGGCTGCTGGCCGGGGACCTCACGGCGGAGCATCCGCCGTGACGAACAACGACGGGAGAATGCAGTCATGCGCAACGTTCTTCGGGCCGCCCTCGTGGCCCTGCTGCTCTCGGTGATGGCCGTTCCGGCCAGCGCCTCCACGACGAGCGGCTCGGGGGGAGTCCCCGGTCCATGTGTGATCATCGACCAGGTCGCACGCGCCGAGACGGTCCGGGTCACCTGTCACAGCACGCACCCCTACATCGACGTGACCGTGCAGATCTACAACCTCAGCGGAGACGAGATCTTCAGCACCCGGCAGCAGTACGGCGTGGACGTTGCCGGCGGCCAGGTGCTCGACTACGCCTATCACTTCGAAGGCGTTCGCCTGCCCATCGTGGGCGGTCCCACGCTGCAGGTCGCACCGGAGATCGACTACATCACCCTGTTCCAGGGCGGCACCGAGGTCCGGGTCGCGACCGGCTCGTCGGCCAACCCCACGACGGTCACCCTGACCGAGGGGTGCATCTACTGCCCCGACGGCGATTCCATCCGGATGCCCTCGATCCGGATCGGTTGACCCCGCTTCTGATCGTCTGACACGGGGTCGGGCGCTGCAGCCGTGGCGCCCGACCCCGCACGGGAGTGAACCGATGACACACACACCGACGATGCACCGCGGCGGAACCGCACTGCTGGCCCTCGCAGTCGCGGCGTGCCTCCTGACCCCGATGGGACCCGCGGCCCCGGCCTCGGCAGAGGTGGCTCGACCGACGGCCTGCAGCAGACTGCCCGCCACACAGGCATCGGCCGTCGAACCACACTTCCTCGACAGCCTCGACGATCAGCAACCCCACGGTGCGCGCATGTACGAGCTCGACCGCGCATGGGTGGGCACGGCGGACGAGGAGCGGTTCACCGTCCACGTGGCGCTCGGCGACCTCGCAGGACTACCGGTTGGATCCTCGGTGATGGCCACCATCGATGGCGACGAGTGGGTCGTGGCCGAGCTGCTCGCGACGGGGTGGCGCTACCGATGGGCCACTGTTGTGGCCAGGACACCGCTGAACACCGTCTGGCAGGAGCAAGGGATCACCACCGGTCGAGTCCATGCGAACGATGACGTCGTGTCGATCGACTATCCGCCTGACAGGCTGCCGCCTCGCCCGGTCGACGGTGCGGAGCTGGCGGTGGCGGGCATGCAGGTTCGGGTCGGCACCCTCAGCAACATGGTCGTGGGCATGGCCAACACGTTCACGCACGCCACCGTCGACGGACAGGCGAACGCCAGCATCTGTGAGGTGGTGCTGTTCCAACGGGTCGAGAGCGGGGCCTGAGGGGGGCGGAGTCCGGACAGGTTCTCGTGGACCGACCGTCACGTCGGACGACGGCCGTCGTTGGGATCGGCAACACACCCCCAGCCGAGGAGCCAGGCCGTGATCCACCCCGTCGCCGACGACGCCACCCGCATCCAGGTCGTGGCCGAAGGACTCATGCGGATCACCCACGCCGACGTCGCGGCCGACCAGCTCCGTCGGCTCTACGGCGAGGCCCGCACCACGCAGGCCCTGCTCGCCCTCACCGGCGTCGCACCGGTCACGGCACCTGCCGAACCGCTGGTCCGGGTCACCCCCGGTGTCCGCCAGCACGCGGTGCAACGGTTCCGCCAGGACACGCCGGCCTGCCGCCGTCGCGGCACCCGCTCGACGGACTGGCTCTGATCCCGACGGGGTCCCGGCCGCCGGTGCTGGCGCTCGCTCAGCCCGCATCCCCGATGGCGGCAGCAAGGGCGACGAGGTCGTCCGCCTGCCATGTCGGCGGCTGCAGCAGCGGGTTGTAGGTCTGTCCGGGCCGCCGGAGGAACCCCGACCGCCACCCACACCGCATGGCCCCTGCGCAGTCCCAGTCGTGGGCTGCGACCATAACCAGCTCGCTCGGCGCGGCCTCCAGCACCTCCGCGGCATGGGCGTACACCGCCGGGTCGGGCTTGAACCGCAGCGTCGCATCGACCGACAGGATGCGGTCCAGCCGGGTGGCCAGGCCCGCGTGGGCCAGCTGTGCCTCCGCCGTCGCCTGTCCGGAGTTGGTCAGCGCCACCACCCGATGCCCGGCGTCGACGAGCGCGGCGATGCCGTCGACGACATCCGGGTGCGCCCCGAGCTCACGCATCCCACCGACGAGGTCCCCCGCCTGCGCATCGGTCAGCGGCAGCGCCAGGCGCTCGGCGGTGTCCCGCAGGACCGCGCGCGCCACGACACCGAAGTCCTGCCACGTCCCGACCGTCGCCATCACCGTGGAGGTGTGGAGCAGCCGGGCGAACCACAGGCGCTTGACCTCTCCCCACCGGTCGGCGAACACGTCGCGGAAGGCATCGTCCAGGCCCGCGAGGTCGAGCAGTGTCTCGTTCACGTCGCAGACGATCGTGGTCATGGCCCCGACCCTACGACGACCGGCTCCAGCCCGTGTCGCCCGGCAAGGAAACGGCAAAGGACGTGACGTTCGACATGTCCCGATATATCGTGATGCCTCGCGAGGGTCGTTCCTGCCCCGAGCACCAACACGTCAACCGCACGAAAGGTGGGTTGCGATGCACAGCTCGTCCATCCCCTACGACGACCCGTGGCGACAGGCCTACGACGCCATGCCGCCCTGGGTCCGCAAGATGATTGCCATGGCCAGCGATCCCGACCACGACCACGACCACACGCCGCCCCCCGGACGGGGGCGACGGCACCGCCACGGCAGCCCTCCCCCGTTCGACCCGTTCACCATGATGTTCGGTGGCGGCCGGGGCGGGCGCGGCGGTCGTCGCGGCGGCCCCTGGGGGCGTGGCCCCCGAGCCAGCCGTGGGGACATCCGCGCGGCCATCCTCTCCCTCCTCGCCGAGGAGCCGATGCACGGCTACCAGCTGATGCAGGAGATGTCGGAGCGTTCCGGCGGCGTCTGGCGCCCCTCCCCCGGTTCGGTCTACCCCACCCTGTCCCAGCTCGAGGACGAGGGCCTCGTCGAGGGCGAGAAGGACGGCGGTCGCCGGGTCTTCTCCCTGACCGACGAGGGCCGGGCGGCTGCGGAGGACGCCGACGACAACCCGTGGGACAGCGTCGGCGACACCGCTGACGACCACCTCTCCTCCCTCCGAGACGAGATCGCCAGCACCGCCGGTGCGGTGATGGCGGTGGCCACCAGCGGCGACCCCGACCACGTCGAGGCGGCGAAGGAGATCCTTTCCGACGCCCGCAAGGCGCTGTACCGCCTGCTCGCCGAGGACTGATCGCCACAGCACATGGCGACGCCCCCACCTCGAGTCGAGGTGGGGGCGTCGTCGTGACGTGGCCGTGATTGCCGGCCGTTGCGGCTAGCTGGTCGCGCTGAGGGCGTCGACGAGCTGGGCCTTGGTCATCGTCGAGCGTCCGTCGATGTCCTTCGTGGTGGCCATCTCGTACAGCTCGTCCTTGGTCATGTCCTGCAGCTGGGCGCGGTCGCGGGCCTCCACGACGTTGTCGCCCATGGACTCCGCGGCGCGGACGGTGCTGCTGGCGGCCTCGCCGGTCATGGTGCCGGCGGCCTTCACGCGGCTGACCACGCCCTCGGCGTTGCGACGCAGGGTGGTGACGGCACCCATCCAGCCCTGGCGAGCCTGGTCGAGGTCCTGCTGGGCCTCGGTGACCTCGTCGGTCTCGCGGATCCGGTCGAGGATCGCCCGGCCACGGGCGGCGAAGTCGTCGAGCGTCTCGTTCGCCTCGCCGGTCGTCCGCTTCACGCGGCTGCCGAGGTGGTCGACCACCTTGTCGAGGGACTCGCGCATGCGCTCGACGGACTCCTCCAGCTGGCGTGCCAGGTCGTCGGGAAGCTCCTCGCGGCGACCGGCCAGCGAACGGGTCTCCTGCAGGGCACGGTCAGCCGCGCCGATCAGGGCGTAGGCGCTGTAGGACAGGACGTTGGGGCGGGTGCGGGTCGCGGTTGCCATGGGTGATCACATCTCCAGGGGTTGGGGTGACGGTCACCTACAGACCTTTCCGATCCTGCGGTCCTCACACATGTCCGCCCGCACGGGTCCGTCATCGCCCGCGCGAGGACCGTGCGAACTCCACGACTGCTGCCGCACCGAGCCCAGCAGCCACGACCCACCATCGGGTCAGCTCGGGCACGTCGAAGGCCGCGTAGAACAGCGCACCGCTGCTCAGCATCGTCAGCGCCGCACCCTTGACCACCCCGTCGCCCCGCCCGTCGGCCACGACCTGGGCCACCAGCAGGGCGAGGCCGAGCGCAACCATGTAGACGGGGGCCTCGCGACCCGGCAGGGGCCCCTCGCGCACCAGCAGGACGGCGGCACCCCACACGACCAGGACGATGCCGACCGTCCACGGGCGCGGGTTGGGGAGGGTCGCCGCCGCGAGCAACGCGACCACGCCCACCGCGAGCGGGGTGATGTTCCAGGTCAGGTCGAGCGGACCCCGGGCGTAGGCCAGCCCGGCGGCGCCGAGGGCGAGGACGAGGGGCAGGGAGTAGCGGCGCATGGTCCCGCCAGCATGTCAGGCCACGACCGGGACGACCGAGGCGGTCTCCCGACGACGACGGCCCCGACGCAGGAGCGCCGGGGCCGTCGAGGAGGTCGGTCGAGCTACGCGGAAGCGAGCTGACGCAGGACGTAGTGCAGGATCCCGCCGTGGCGGTAGTAGGCCTGCTCGTTCGGGGTGTCGAGGCGGACGTCGACGGTGAACGTCGTGTCGCCAGCCTGCACGGTGACCTCGTCGGGCACCTTGCCGTCGGCGCCGCCGGTGATCCCGGTGATGGAGATCTCCTCCTCACCGGTCAGGCCCAGCTCGTCAGCCCCCTCGCCAGCCTTGAACTGCAGTGGCAGGACACCCATGCCGATCAGGTTGGAGCGGTGGATGCGCTCGTAGGACTTGGCGATTACCGCCTTGACGCCCAGCAGGATCGTGCCCTTGGCCGCCCAGTCACGTGAGGACCCGGTGCCGTACTCCTCGCCGGCCAGGACGATCAGCGGGGTGCCCTCCGCCTGGTACTCCATCGACGCCTCGTAGATCGAGGTGACCTCGCCGGGACCCTCGTCGGTCACCTTCCGGGTGTACCCACCTTCGGTGCCGGGCGCCATCTGGTTGCGCAGGCGGATGTTGGCGAACGTGCCGCGCATCATGACCTCGTGGTTCCCGCGGCGGCTGCCGTAGGAGTTGAAGTCCTTGATGTCCACGCCCTTGTCCATCAGGTACGCGCCGGCGGGTGAGTCACGCTTGATCGCGCCGGCCGGCGAGATGTGGTCGGTCGTGACGGAGTCGCCGACCTTGACCAGCACCCGGGCACCGGAGATGTCGGACAGCTCGCCCGGCTCGGCACCCATGCCGTCGAAGAACGTGGGCTTCTGGATGTAGGTCGACGCGTCGGACCACTCGAAGCGGCTGCCGCCCGAGACCGGCACGTTCTGCCACTGCTCGTCACCGGTGAAGACATCGGCGTAGCGCTCGACGAACTGCTCGCGCTGCACGGCGCTGCCGACGACCTCGGCGATCTGGTCGTTGGACGGCCAGATGTCGGCCATCATCACGTCGTTGCCGTCGGCGTCGGTGCCGATCGGCTCGTTGTACAGGTCGATGTCCATCGTGCCGGCGATCGCGTAGGCGACGACCAGCGGCGGGGACATGAGGTAGTTCAGCTTCACGTCGGGGCCGATGCGACCCTCGAAGTTGCGGTTGCCCGACAGCACGCTGACAGCGGCCAGGTTCTCGTCGTGGATGGCCTTGGAGATCTCGGGGGGCAGCGGGCCGGAGTTGCCGATGCACGTGGTGCAGCCGTAGCCAACCAGGTTGAAGCCGAGCTTCTCCAGGTACGGCGTCAGGCCCGCACGGTCGTAGTAGTCGGTGACGACCTTGGAGCCCGGCGCCAGGGAGGTCTTGACCCACGGCTTGCGGGTCAGACCCCGGTCGACGGCGTTCTTGGCCAGCAGGCCGGCCGCGATCATGACCGACGGGTTGGAGGTGTTGGTGCACGAGGTGATCGCCGCGATCACGACGTCGCCGTGGTCGAGGTCGAACTCCTCGCCGTTGGCCATGCTGACGGCCGTCGGGTTGCTCGCCCGCTCCGGCATGTCGCTGGCGCCCCCCGACACGTGGTGGGGTTCCTGGCCGTTGTCCTGGCCGCTGGTCGTCGGCGCGTCGGAGGCCGGGAAGCTCTCGAGCCCGGCTTCGTTGGCGTCGCTGTCGACCTCACCGGTCCACTGCGGCAGGACCTCGCGGAGGCCGCGCTTGGCGTCGGTCAGCGGGACGCGGTCCTGCGGACGGGTGGGGCCGGCGAGCGAGGGCACGATCGTGGACAGGTCCAGCGACAGGGTGTCGGTGTAGGCCGGGCGGTTGGCCGGGTCGTGCCACAGGCCCTGAGCCTTGGCGTAGGCCTCGGTCAGGGCGATCTGGTCGTCGGGGCGACCCGTGAACCGCATGTACTCCAGCGTCTTGTCGTCGATCGGGAAGATCGAGATGGTGGAGCCGAACTCGGGGCTCATGTTTCCGAGGGTGGCGCGGTCGGGGATGCGGACCGACGACACGCCCTCGCCGAAGAACTCCACGAACTTGCCCACGACGCCCTTCTCGCGAAGCATCTCGGTGACGGTCAGCACCATGTCGGTGGCGGTGGCGCCCTCCGGCAGCTCACCGGTCAGCTCGAACCCGACGACCTGCGGGATCAGCATCGAGATGGGCTGGCCGAGCATCGCGGCCTCGGCCTCGATGCCACCCACGCCCCAGCCGACGACGCCGAGGCCGTTGATCATCGGGGTGTGGCTGTCGGTGCCGACCAGCGAGTCGGGGTAGGCCTGACCGGTCTCGGCGTTGGTGAACACGACCTGGCCGAGGTACTCGAGGTTGACCTGGTGCACGATGCCGGTGTTGGGGGGCACGACGCGGAAGTTGTCGAAGGCGGTCTGTCCCCAGCGCAGGAACTGGTACCGCTCGTAGTTGCGCTCGAACTCGATCTCGGCGTTCTTCTGGAACGCGTCGGCCACCGCGAAGCTGTCGACCTGGATGGAGTGGTCGATGACCAGGTCGACGGGCACGCGCGGGTTGATGACGTTGGGGTCGCCACCGAGGTCGGCGACGGCGTCGCGCATCACGGCGAGGTCGACGACGGCCGGCACACCGGTGAAGTCCTGCAGCAGCACGCGGGCGGGCGTGAAGAGGATCTCCTCGGTCGGCTCCGCGGACGGGTCGTAGCTGGCGACCGCGCGGATGTCGTCGGCGGTGATGTTCTCGCCGTCCTCGTTGCGGAGCAGGTTCTCCAGCAGGATGCGGATGGAGTAGGGCAGCCGCGCCAGGTCGGTGTCCACCGCCGAGAGGTCGAAGATCTCGTAGGACTTGTCGCCGACGCTCAGCGACGTCTTGGCGCCGAATGAGTTGGTGCTCACGGTGGGGTCTCTCCTGTGGGGGTGCTCGTGGACGGTGATTCTTGCCGATCCGGCTGGCGGATGCCTACCCGAGGCTGGCCCTGAGGTATCCGGAGCCGCATCGGGCATCCGCCATGTGTTGTCGCCCACCCTAACCGCCGGGTGCAGGCACAACGCCTCGTGGTCGGCCGCGCGTGTCCCCTCCGACGGCGTGGATGGTCCCGGACACGACGACGCCGGCGGCCCGAGGGCACGCCGGCGTGGTCGAGGTGGTCCGAACCCTAGTCCTGGACGACCTCGAGGGTGGGGACGGTGAAGTGGCTGTCACCGGACATGCCCAGGTTGTTGACGTTGATGTTGGCCCCGTGCCAGCTGATCTCCAGCGACAGGTTGCTCAGCTCGGCGAGGTGGGCGGTGTCGGGGATGTCCAGGGTGATCGTGTGGGTGGCGTTGTCCGCACCGACGACGATCTCGTCCGAGGAGCCGGAGCCCAGGGCGACCGGGACGAAGCCGCCGGCAGCCGGAGTCCCGGTGATGGCGACGTCGACGACGGACTGACCGGCACCGGGGATGCCGTCACCGAACCAGGACTCCGTCCGGATGACGACCACGAGGTCACGGTTGGCGTCGACGATGATCGGGGCGGTGCCACGGGTGGTCAGCGTCTCGCCGCCGCTGCCCTCGGCCGCGAGGACCTCGTTGACCGGCAGGCCGCCGATGGTTCCGCAGCCGTCGTAGTCGTCCTCGCCGGACCTGTCGCTGAGGAACAGGTCGGTCTCGGCCCCGCATCCGGTGCCGCGGAGGTAGAACCGGTCGTCGGTCTCGGTGTAGGTGGGGTCGGCCATCGCGGCTGGGGCGAGGATGGCGAGGGCGAACAACGCGGCGAGCAGGCGGACGGTGATGGTCATGGGGGACTCCGGTCGATCGGTCGCGGCAGGCGGCGGTCACCCGGCCACGGTGGCTTCCCGGCGTTGGTTCGCCGCTCGCGGCGTGATTCCTCCCCGCGGTCGGGGATCGGTGCGATTCGTCACCCCGTCCGGCGTCGGATTACCGGCCCGTACGGTCGCCGTGGAAAGCTGAACCGACGATGTTCGGCCTTCCATCCCTGAGCCCCGGTGACGTGATCGGTGGCGTGCGCGCGCTGGTCCGGGCCGGTGTCATCCGGCCGATGCTGCCGCGCCCGTCGCTGCTCGGGATGGTGCTCGAGCTGCCGATGCTGCGTCCCAACCTGGGCCTGGCGGTCGCCTTCCAGGCCGGCACGCAGCCCGATGCGGTCGCGGTGATCGACGACCGCGGCATGCTCACCTGGGCGGAGCTCGACAACCGGGTCACGCGCCTGGCCAACACGCTGCTGCAGCACGGCGAACCGCGTGGGTGCGTGGCGTTCATGGTCCGCAACGGCAGGGAGGCGCTGGAGTGCTACGCCGCGGGGGGCCGCTCCGGCCTGGCGCCGGTCCCCCTCAACACCTGGGCGACCGGCAGCGAGGTCGGCCGGATCCTCCACATGCAGCGCCCGGCCGTGCTGGTCGTCGACGAGGAGTTCACCGACGCCGTCGCCCACGCCGTCCGCGACCTCGAGGACCCACCGGTCCTGCTGACGATCGGCCCCGGCGGCAGCTACGAGACGGCGCTGGCCTCGGCGTCGAGCTCGGCCCCGTTCGTGCGCGGCACCGGCAAGGTCGTCATCCACACGTCCGGCACGACCGGATCCCCGAAGGGCGCAGAGCGCAGCGTCGGGGCGTCCGGTCTCGGGGCGATGCTCGGCTTCGTGATGAAGGTGCCGCTGCAGCGCGGCGACCGGTTGCTGATCGGCCCGCCCCTGTTCCACGGCTTCGGTGGCGGGGTGGCCGGCGCGGCCATGCTGATCGGGGCGACCTCGATCCTGCCCCGCCACTTCGATCCGGCCGACTTCCAGCGCATCGTCGACGAGCACGAAGTGGACGCGGCTGCGCTGGTCCCCGTCCAGCTGCGACGGGCGCTGGAGGAGGGCGGCCCCGGCGGCCCCGGACGGCTGCGGATCATCCTGACCAGCGGCTCGGCCCTGCCGGTCGCCCTGCGGCAGCGGGCCCAGCAGCGGTGGGGCGAGGTCACCTACGACCTGTACGGCTCGACCGAGGCCGGCTGGGTGTCGATCTCCACGCCAGCGGACTTCCGCGAGCGCCGGGGCACCGTCGGCCGACCGGGCCCGGGCATGCGCGTGGAGGTGGTCGACGAGGACGGCCGTCGGCTGCCGCCCGGCGAAATCGGCCGGCTGCGCGTCACCACCGGGATGGAGTTCGCCGGCTACACCGGCTCCGACACCCACCGGGGCCCGGTCGAGATCGGCGACCTCGGCTACGTCGACCTCGACGGGTACCTCTTCGTGACCGGCCGCGGCGACGAGATGATCGTCTCCGGCGGAGAGAACGTGTACCCCTCGGAGGTGGAGGAGGTCCTCGAGGGTCACCCCGACATCACCGACCTGGCCGTCATCGGGGTGCCCGACGAGGAGTTCGGGCAGGTGCTGCGGGCCTACGTCGTCGGCGACGTCGACCCCGAGGACGTCCGTGCCTGGCTACGGGAGCGGATCGCCCGCTACAAGGTCCCCAAGCGCGTCGTCGTGGTCGGCGAGCTGCCGCGCAACGCCACCGGCAAGGTCCTCAAGCGGCACCTCCTGCGCTGCGAGCATCCCTCGCTGGGCTGAGCGCGGCCCGGCCGGGCTCAGCCCAGCCGTGCCAGCCAGTAGCGCTTCTTGCCCACTCGCAGGACGAGGGTGGTCGGGGTCGCGAGGTCGTCGGCGGTCAGCGCGCGGTCGGCGTCGTCGACCTTGACGTTGTTGATCCGCACGCCGCCCTGGTCGACGAGTCGCCGGGCCTCGCCGTTGGACTTGGCTGCCCCGGCGGTGGTCATCAACTCGGCGACGCTCGTGCCGGTGCCGATCGCGTCTGCCGGCAACGACACCGACGGCGCCGCGGCGAACGCCTCGGCCAGCACGGCATCGGACAGGCCGGTGAAGGCCTCGTTGCCGAACAGCACCTCGGTGGCCCGCTCGGCGTCGGCCAGCCCCTCCTCGCCGTGGGCGATCCTCGTGGCCTCCATCGCCAGCCGTCGCTGGGCGATACGACGATGCGGCGCCTGGGCGTGCTCGGCCATCACCGACTCGACCTCGTCGAGCTCGAGGAAGGTGAACATCGTGAGGAACCGCCGGACGTCGTCGTCGGAGGCGTTGATCCAGTACTGGAAGTAGGCGTAGGGCGACGTCATCTCGGCGTCCAGCCACACGGCGTTGCCGGCGGACTTGCCGAACTTCGCCCCGCTGGCGGTGGTGAGCAACGGCCAGGTCATGCCGAAGGCCCGGCCGTCGTGCATGCGGCCGATCAGGTCAGTGCCAGCGGTGATGTTACCCCACTGGTCGGACCCCCCGCCCTGCAGCACACAGCCCTCGGTCTCGAACAGGTGGGCGAAGTCGTAGGCCTGCAGCAGCTGGTAGGAGAACTCCGTGAAGCTGATGCCCTGCTCTCGGTTCTCCAGGCGTCGTTTGACCGACTCGCGGGCGATCATCTGGTTGACGCTGAAGTAGCGCCCAACGTCCCGCAGGAACGGGATGAAGCCGATGTCGCGCAGCCAGTCGTAGTTGTCGACCAGCAGGCCCCGCTCGGGTTCGGACAGGTCGAGGAACCGGCCCAGCTGCGTCCTGATCCCCTCCAGGTGGGTCGCGAGGACGTCCTCGTCCAGCACCTGCCGTTCGTCGTCCCGACCGGAGGGATCACCGATCCGTCCCGTGCCGCCACCGGCGAGGGCGATCGGGCGGTGCCCCATCCGCTGCAGCCACGCCATCGCCATGATCCCGACGAGGTTGCCCGCGTGCAGGGACACCGCGGTCGGGTCGAAGCCGACGTAGAAGGTGACCGGCCCCTCGTCGAACCGGGCCCGGAGGCCATCCTCGTCGGTGATGTCCTGGACGAAGCCGCGTTCGCGAAGCACGTCCACAGGGTTGGTGCTCATGCCGAGGAACGGTAGCGGGCCGGTCCCGCCGTGCCGAACCGCGCCGGGTGGCAGCTGCCGCAGGACCGGTTGCTACTGCACCCAGGCGGGCAGGCCGTCCAGCACGACGACGTCGTAGACGTCCACCCCGTCGGGGTGCAGTGCGGTCTGGACCGCATGGTGCACCCGGAACCCCAGCGCCCGGTCGTCCGGTTCCTCGCTGAGGGGGGGCAGGTGATGGCCGTCGATCATCCGGGCCAGCACCTTCGGCAACGACCACCGCCTGGCGAGCAGGGCCCCCGCAGTGGCGTGCGTGACGCCGAACGCCTCCTGCTCGGCTTCGTGCAGCGGCTGACCGCGGCGACGACTCTGCTCGCGCAGGACGGCATGGTCCTCGGGCCATGCCAGCGCCATCAACGGCATGCCGATGTCCAGCAGCAGCGCCCCCGTCCGGGCGTGCGGCGGCAGGTCCGGCATGCTGGCCGCCATGCGGGCAGCCGCAACGCCGTGGCGCTGCGAGTGCTCGATCACGTCGCGTGCCACGTCCAACGACGACACGGCCGAGAAGGCCGCTGAGGCGATCACCACCTGCCGGAGCGTCTCCACGCCGAGCAGCGCGGCGGCCTGGGCGAGGCTGGAGATGACGACGTTGTGCGACGCGAACCCGGCGTTGGCGAGGTGCAGGACCCTGGCGGCGAGCATCGGGTCGCGACCGACCGTCGTCGCGATCCGGTCGGTGGAGACCTCCGGATCCTCCATCAGGTCGCGCAGATCCGAGAGGATCCCGTGGGTCGGCGGCAGGCCGGCGACCCGACCGATGGCCTGCTGCAGGTCGTGGGGCACGTTCGCTGGCGCTGCGTCGAGCGCCAGCAACACGGCGCGCAGCGTGGTCGCGGAGGGTTCGCGGGTCAGGACCCGATGGGCGACGCCCATCTCGACACCGGATGACGGCAGGCGCTCGTCCTGCTCGTCGACCAGCAGGCGGGCCGCCGACGGCTGGATGCTCCTGACGAGGGTCAACAACGTCGCACCGCCGATGTGCCCGACGGTCCGCGCGGCGACCACCGCGTCCCATCGCTGGCTGCGCAGGTGCCCCAGGCAGCCGACCCCGTCCTCGGCCAGGGCGATGGTCCACCCGAACCGGTCGCGCAGCTCCGTGGCAGCGCGCGACAGCACACCCCCGGGCACGTCGACGACGAGCATGAACATTGGTGGTTCCCCGATGGAACGGACGGACGACGCAACCTCCATCGGCGGACGACACCGGTACATGAGGTATCGCTGGTCGTGCGCCCCGATCCGGTGCTAGCGTGTCCCCCGTGCAGCAGCAGCTGGTAGCCACCCTCGCAGCCGACCTCGTACTCGGCTGCGCTTCTGCTGTGCTCATCATCGGCGGGCGTTCCTAGCCCCCGACCGACCACCGGGCAGGCAGGAGCGGCCCGGTGGACCATCGCACCCTGCTCCCCGTGTCGCCCCTCGCCGGCCCTCCGACGAAGGACCTTCACGTGAGGCGTTCCCCCCACGGACCACCCGCCAGCCCGCCTGCGCCGACCCGCCTGCGGTTGGAGCTCGACGATCGTTGCCGCGCCCTCGCCCGGGTGATCGCCCTCGTCGAGGGCAGGGGCCTGCAGATCGGCGACCTCCGGTACCGCCCCGCCGGCCCGACGCGGGACGTGGCCGAGGCGGTCATCGAGATCATCGGGACCGATCCGGACGCGACACCCGATCGGCTGACCACCCTGCTGGCACGCATCGAGTCGTTGCCGAGCGTTCGCCGCGCTCGTGTGGAGCACCCCGCGCTGACGAGCTGACCCGGACCCCGGGGCTCGCGTCGCCCCCCGGTCTCCGACGTCGGGCTCGTCCGGGGGTGGCGGGCTATCCCCGGGTGTCGGGTGGTCCTGCCCACTCGACGTCCTCGACCCGCCACCGGTCGACCCACTCCGGCACGTCGAGCTCGACGCCGTGGTCGTGGATGTCGCGTCCGGCCGGGTCGCCGAGCTGGGCGGCCCGGTGCACGACGTAGCCCAGTGCCCGGCGTTCGGGAACCGGGGAACGCGGGACGAAGTGGTGGCCGGCGACCATCTCGACGATCGATGTCGGCAGCGACCAGCGACGAGCCAGCAGCGCGCCGGCCTCGGAATGGGAGGTGCCCAGCACGCGCATCTCCTCCACGTGCAGCGGCACCGAACGTTCGTGGACCATCGCCCGCAGCTCGGCGTGCACGTCGGGCCAGGTGAGCGCCATCAGCGGCAGGCCGATGTCCAGCAACAACCCGCCGATGGCGGCATGCGGCGGCAACGTGCCCGAGGCCATGGCCGCCGCAGCCACGGCGACCCCGTGGCGTTGCACCGCCGCGACGAGGGTGGGATCGACGCCGAGCTGTTCGGCAGCCGCGAAGGCTGCGGAGGCGAGGACGACCTGGCGGAGCACGCGCATGCCGAGCAGCGCCGCGGCCTGCTCGAGGTCGTGGACGCTGCCGGCACGACCGGCCAGGCCCGCGTTGGCGAGGTGCAGGACCTTGGCGGCGATGGCCGGTTCGGTGCGCACGACGGCGGCGACCCGGTCCGGGCTGCAGGCCGGATCGGTCAGGATGGTCTTCAGGTCGGTGAGGATGCGCGCCACGGACGGCAGTCCGGCGACCGCACCGACGCTGTCGACGAGGTCCTGCGGCGCCCGCATGCCGCCGACGCCCATGACGACGAGCATCGCCTTGAGGGCGGCTGGGGTCGGCACGTCGTCGAGGACACGGTGGGCGATCTCGGCGACGGCGAGCGCAGTCGCGGACCCTCCACCCGGATCCAGGCGCACGAGGCACCGCGTCGCGGACGGCTGCTTGAGCCGGGCCAGCGCCAGCGCGCTGCTGCCGTCGCCGAACTCGTCGTCGGCTGCGACGAGGGCGTCCCAGCGTTGGGCGGTGAGCGCCCCGACGACTTCGCCGATGCTCGAGGCGGTGGAGGTGGTCCAGCCGTACGCGGACGCAACCTCACCGGCGAGCTGCGTCAGCCTGCCGGGGTTGTCGTCGACGAAGAGCACATGCACGGTTCCGATCCCTCCGTCGGGGAGGGCCTCCACCATGCATGATCGGCCGGCACCGCGGTGACCTGAGGTCACGACCATCACGCAGGGTCACACGACCGGCGACGCCCCGACTCGGCGGTTGGGCACGGCGAGGATCGCCAGCCCGACGCCGATCGCCGCGGCACCGACGAGCTGCAGCACGGTCGGGCGTTCCGCCAGGATCCCGACGGCCAGGATCGCGGCCGTCAGCGGCTCGGCCAGGCTGAGGGTCGCGCCCACCGCAGCGGTCACCTCGCGCAGCCCGGCACCGTAGAGCAGGTAGGCGATGAGGATGGTCGGCCCGGCAAGCCACAGGAGCATCGCGATCCCCCGCGGGTCGGCGAGCCAGCCGAGGTCGAGCCCGACGAGGAGGGGCAGCACGAGGACCGCTCCCCCGCCGAACACCGCGGCCATGGCGCGGGCCGGCGGCCACCGGTCGAGGAGCTGCTTGGACGACACCGCGTAGGTGGCGTAGGAGAGGCCGGCGAGCAACGCCAGCCCGATGCCGGCGAACGCACCGCCGCCGGGCCCCGCGAGGAGGACCAGCCCGATGGTCGCGATGCCGGTCGACGACCACCACCTGGGCGTCGGGCGACGTCCGCTGACCGCCCACTCGATCAGGCCCGTGAAGACCGGCGAGGAGCCGATTGCCACCGCCGTTCCCACCGCCACCCCGGCACGGTCCACGGCGGCGAAGAACGACAGCTGGTACGCCGCGACCCCGACGGCCCCGCACAGCATCGGCAGCAGCGGCAGGCCCGCCGGCGAGGTGGGCGTGCTGGGGGTGGAGGGCCGCGTGGAGAGCCGCGTGGAGACCAGCATCCAGGCGGTCAGCACGGCGCCGCCGGCGACAAGGCGGGTGATCCCGACCGCCTGCGGGCTCGCGCCCTCGGGGCCCAGCGCCTGGGCGGTGCCCGTGGTCCCCCACAGGACCGCGCCGAGCAGCACCAGCACCACCCCGCGGGTCCTGGCCGATGACCGTGGCGGCCCCGTGGGCCCGCCGTCGGGTGGCGGCGTGGATCGGGACGGTCGGGCAGCGGGCACGGGGCACAGTGTGGCGCCGGGCCCGGTCCTCGCCACCGTATGGTGGACGGGTGCGCACCCCAACCGAGACCCGCCCCGTGCCCGAGCACGTCGCCGCCGCGCTCGACGAGCTGTCCCGGGCCCTTCCTGCCGGCCGCCTCCTGACCGACCCCGACGTCCTGGCGTCCTACCGGACCGACCGCGCCCCCGACCTGCGTGCCGGCACGCCGGCGGCGGTGATCCGGGCCAGGTCGACCGGTGAGGTCCAGCAGGTGATGCGCACCGCGACCCGCCACCGCGTCCCGGTCGTGCCCCGTGGTGCCGGGGCCGGGTTGCACGGCGGGTCCAACGCCGTCGACGACGGGATCGTGCTGTCGATGGAGGCGATGACGTCGATCCTCGACGTCGACCCCGCCGACCGGCTCTGCGAGGTCGAGCCCGGCATCATGAACCTGGCCCTGAAGGAGGAGCTGGCGGTCGACGGGCTGTGGTACGCCCCCGACCCGGCGTCCATGGCGTTCTGCTCCATCGGCGGCAACGTCGCCACCAACGCCGGGGGCCTGTGCTGCCTGAAGTACGGCGTGACCCGCGACTGGGTGGCAGGGCTGGAGGTCGTCCTGGCTGACGGGCGGGTCATCGAGACCGGCAGCCGCACCATCAAGTCCGTCGCCGGTTACGACCTGACGTCGTTGATCGTCGGCAGCGAGGGCACCCTCGGGGTGGTCACGAGGGCCCGGCTCCGCATCAGGCCGCTGCCCCCGCCCGCCAGCACGCTGGTCGCCTTCTTCGGCGACCTCGGCGACGCAGGCCGGGCAGTGGTGGAGATCTGCGAGGGCGAACCCCCGGCCCTGCTGGAGATCATGGACGCCTCCACGATCCGTGCGGTCGAGGAGTGGCAGCGCATGGACCTCGACACCGACGCGGCGGCCCTGCTGCTGATGCGCAGCGACGTTGCCGTCGACCGGTCCGGACACGTGGCCGCCATGGAGGAGATCTGTGCCCGCCACGGCGCGACGTTCGTCGCGCGGACCGACGACCCCGACGAGGGCGAGGCGTTCCTGCAGGCCCGGCGCCTGGCGCTGCCGGCGGTCGAACGACACGGCGTCGCGCTGCTGGAGGACGTCGGCGTCCCGCGTTCGCAGGTCCCGGCGCTGCTCGCCAGCACCGCCCGGATCGCCGCTGACCGGGGCACGGAGATCTACAGCTACGGCCATGCCGGGGACGGCAACATGCATCCGACCCTGCGCTGGGACCATGACGACGCCGACGGCAAGGTGCGGGCCATGCAGGCGTTCGACGACATCCTCGAGGCGGCGCTGGCGCTCGGCGGCACCGTCACCGGCGAACACGGGATCGGTCTGCTGAAGGAGAAGTGGCTGCAGCGGGAGGTCGGCGAGGACGCGATGGACGTCCAGCAGGCCATCAAGGACGCGCTGGACCCGGCGGGCATCCTCAACCCCGGCAAGATGGCCCTGCGGCTGCGCTGAGCAGACGCGGCATGGTTCGGCCGGCGCCCGGCCGGATAGGGTTGCCTCCACATGGCCTACAAGCTCCCCAACCCCGAACGCGAGCGGACCGAGCGCAACCGTGAGCTGAAGCGGCTGCGCAGCCCCGACGAGGAGGACCGGGTCCAGCGGGCGGCGGCCCTGATGCTCGTGTTCCACGAGGAGCGCGACATCAACCACGTCATGGAGCTGGCCCAGATCGTGATGGACGCCGCGGACGACGGGGTCGACGTGCTGGTGACGACCTACCTCGAGGACGTGGCCGACGCGGAGGACCGGATGGAGCGGCTGGCCATGCTGGCCAACGTCGGTCGCTGGATCGAGTCCGCGGCCCTCGAGGACGTCGCACGCGACCGCGGTGTTGCCGTCGCCGCGGACTGGTGCGGACAGGTCAACGACGAGATCGACCGGGCTGAGCGCTTCAGCGTCGTCGAGCGACGCTTCGACGCCGACGTCCGCAAGGCCGTGCAGGCGAGGTTCCCATGACGGGTGCCCTGCGCAGCTGACGCAGCGGTCCACTTCGCGGACCTGTTGCAGCGCGTCGGCCCGCGACCCACAGTGTCCCGGATGGCCACCCCTCCCACGTCGACGGCGACGTTCGCGACGGCGCGGTCCGCGGTGTTCGCGGGCATGCGTGACATCTCCCCCGTCGTGCTCGGCATGGCCCCGTTCGGGTTGCTTGCCGGCATCGCCGCGCTGGAGGCCGGCATGCCGGCATGGGGCGCCAGCGTCTTCTCGACGTTCGTCTTCGCCGGCGCAGCACAGCTGGCGGCGCTCGACCTGATCGCCCAGGGCGCCGCCGCTCCGATCGTGATCGGCACGATCGTGGTCATCAACGCCAGGTTCCTGATGTACTCCGCGAGCCTCGCCGTGCACCTCGGCGAGGAGCCGGCGCACCGGCGACTCGGCGTGGCCTACCTGCTGACCGACCAGGCCTACGCGGTCACGATCGCCCGGCTGACCGACAACCCCGGCCTGGCCCACCGGGTGGCCTACTACACGGGTGCCGGCGGGCTGCTGTGGGCCTGCTGGCAGGGCTACACGATCGCGGGGACGCTCGCCGGCGCGGCCATCCCCGCCGACGTCCCGATCGAGTTCGCCATCCCGTTGGTGTTCGCCGCCCTGCTGGTGCCGGCGCTCACCGACCGGGCGACGCTGCTCGCGGCCGTGGCCAGCGCGCTGGTCGCCACCCTCGCCGCGGGCCTGCCGGCCAACCTCGGCCTGCTGCTCGCCGCGGCGGCCGGCGTGTCCGTGGGCCTCGCGACGTCGGTCCGCAACGGCTCCCTGGACCGCCAGTCGGCGACGGTCGCCGGTGGTCGAGCGGTGCAGGTCGAGCCGACCCCGGACGACACCGGCCGGGAGGAGGCGGCATGACCGGCACCCTCTGGGCCATCGCCATCGTTGGTGGCGTCGGCACGCTGCTGGAACGCTGGTCGTTCCTGTCCATCGCCCACCGCGCGACCGCCCTGCCGCCGGTCGTGCAGGAGGGGCTGCGCATGATCCCCGCAGCAGCCCTGGCCGCCCTGGTGGCCCCGGCGGTCTTCCGGGGCGGGTCCGCCGACGGCTCGATCGACCTGCTCGACCCTCGCCTGCCCGCCGCTCTCGCGGCCGTGCTGGTGATGTGGCGGACCCGCAACATCGTGCTGACCCTGCTGGTCGGCATGGGCGTCCTGCTGGGCCTCGACGCCGTCCTGTAGCCGGCGTTCTCGCGAGGCGTTCTCGCGAGGCCAGCCCGGTCCGGGGCCCGGCCGTGCTCGGAGGGTGCGGGCTACCGGGAGAGCAGTCCGCGAAGCCCACCGACGACGGCCTCGGTGGCCGCTGCCGCCGCCCGACTGGTCCCGCCCATGCCGAGGAACCCGTGGATCAGGCCCGGGAAGTGCAGGCCAGCAACCGACACGCCAGCCTCGCGCAGCCGCTCGGCGTAGCGCAGACCGTCGTCCTTCAGCAGGTCGTACCCCGCGGTGGCCACCACGGCGGGCGGCAGGCCCGACAGGTCCGACAGCTCGCCCGGCGAGAACCCGTTCCCCGGCGCGTAGGCGTCGTAGAACCACTGCATCGTGGACTTGGTCAGGCCGTAGCCCTCGGCGAGGTCGTCGTGGGACGCTGACCCCATCGTCGGCTCCATCGCGGGGTAGACCAGGCACTGGGCGGCGATGGTCGGGGCCCCGTCGGTGTCACGGGCCCGCGCGGCCACGGCGGCGGCCAGCAGGCCACCCGCGGAGTCGCCCGCCACGACCAACCGGTCGGCGTGGAAGCTGTCGCCCATCTCGCTGGCGGCGTACTCCACGGCCTCCCATGCGTCGTCGTGCGCCGCCGGGTAGGGGTGCTCGGGCGCCAGCCGGTAGTCCACCGACAACACGATGGCCGGCAGCGCAGCGAACGCCCGGGCCATCTCGTCGTGGGTCCTCGGGTTGCCCAGCACCCAGCCGCCGCCGTGGAAGAACACCACCAGCGGCAGCGGGCCGTCGTGCACGGAGCGGCCCAGCGGGCGGTAGGCCCGGTACCACAGGTCACCGATCCGGTACTCCTCCACGGAGCACTCCGCGCCGCGGGGCGGCCCGTCGCCGCGGCGAATCGCGACGACCTGCTCGTAGGCGGCCCGTGCCTGCGCGGCGGTCTCCATCTGCTCGTACGGCGTGCCGCCCGCCTCGGCGAGGTCGGCCAGATATCGTGCGGTCTCGGGGTCCAGCGTCATGCCCCAATCATGGCGCACGTGTCGACCACGATGCTGCACGAGCCCTTGTCCACGCTGGCATGATCGCGGCATGTCCCTCGACGCCCAAACCATCCGCAAGGCACCGAAGGTCCTCCTGCACGACCACCTCGATGGAGGACTGCGACCGCAGACCGTGATCGAGCTCGCCGCCGAACAGGGCTACGACGAGCTGCCGACGACCGACCCCGACGACCTGGCTGCCTGGTTCACCCGCGGCGCGGACCGCAAGTCCCTCGAGCTGTACCTGGAGGGCTTCCGCCACACCGTGGCGGTCATGCAGGACCCCGACTCGCTGATGCGGGTCGCCCAGGAGTGCGCCGAGGACCTGGCCGACGACGGAGTGGTCCACGCCGAGGTCCGCTTCGCCCCCGAGCAGCATCTCGAGCACGGCCTCGACATGGACCAGGTCGTGGAGGCCGTGCTCGCCGGGTTCAGGAAGGGCTCGGCCGGCCGGGGCATCACGATCGGCACACTCATCACCGCGATGCGCCATGCCGCCCACTCCCGCGAGGTCGCCGAGCTGGCCATGCGCCACAAGGACGAGGGTGTCGTCGGCTTCGACATCGCCGGCGCCGAGTCCGGGTATCCCCCGACGCGCCACCTCGACGCGTTCCAGCTGATACAGCGGGAGCTGTCGCACATCACCATCCACGCGGGTGAGGCGTTCGGGCTGCCCTCCATCTGGGAGGCGCTGCAGTTCTGCAACGCCGAACGGCTGGGGCACGGCGTCCGCATCGTCGACGACATCACCGTCGACGAGGACGGCACCGCCCACCTGGGGCGGCTTGCCGCGTTCGTGCGCGACAACCGCGTCCCCCTCGAGATGTGCCCCACCTCCAACGTGCACTCCGGTGCCGCCCCCTCGCTGGCCGAGCACCCAATCGACCTGCTCAAGCGGCTGCGCTACCGGGTGACGGTCAACACCGACAACCGGTTGATGAGCAACGTGTCGATGACCTCGGAGATGACCGCCCTCGTCGAGACGTTCGACTGGACGCTGGAGGACCTGCGCTGGGTCACCATCAACGCCATGAAGAGCGCCTTCTGGCCGTTCGACGAACGGCTGGCGCTGATCGACGACGTCATCAAGCCCGGCTACGAGGCGCTGGGTGCCACCCGGTGAGCATCGACCACACCGATCCCCCACCTGGCGTCCTCGCCTTCCTCGCCGAACGCCACCTGGCGACGTTGACCACCCTGCGGCCCGACGGCACCCCGCATGTCGTCCCCGTCGGGTTCACCTGGGACCCCGAGGGCCCCACGGTCCGGATCATCACCAACGCCGCCAGCGTGAAGGCCCGCAACGTCGGCGGCGGCGGCCGGGCAGTCGTCAGCCAGGTCGACGGCGGCCGTTGGCTGACGGTGGAGGGCCGGGGGCGTGTGACCGACGACCCCGACGACGTCGCCGAGGCGGTCCGTCGCTACACCGAGCGCTACCGCCCACCGCGTACCAACCCCGACCGGGTCGCGATCGAGATCACCATCGACCGCATGATGGGCCGCGCTCCCGACGACGCCTGACCGGGCGCCGGGGGACGGCCGGTCGGACCGGTGAGGGACACATGACGGCCGCTACCCTTGACGGCCAGAGCGGGCCCGTCGACCGATGGGCCCGCCGTCCGTTCGCCCGAAGGCTCCTCCGATGTCCACCCCCACCCGCGCAACCCGCGACGACTCGCGCAACATCGCCATCGTCGCCCACGTCGACCACGGCAAGACCACCCTTGTCGACGCGATGCTCCACCAGTCCGGCACGTTCCGTGCGAACCAGGACGTCGCCAACCGCGTGATGGACTCCGGCGACCTGGAGAAGGAGAAGGGCATCACCATCCTGGCCAAGCACACCGCGGTGCGGTTGCCGGCCAAGGGGGATCGCGGCGAGACCAAGGTCACGATCGTCGACACCCCCGGTCACGCCGACTTCGGTGGCGAGGTCGAGCGCGCCCTGTCCATGGTCGACGGGATCGCCCTGCTGGTCGACGCCGCCGAGGGTCCCCTGCCGCAGACGCGCTTCGTGCTGCGCAAGGCGATGCAGATGACCCGGACCGGCGCGGACCGTGCCGGGCTGCCGATGATCCTGGTCATCAACAAGATCGACCGGCCCGACGCCCGCCCGGCCGAGGTCGTCGACGAGGTGTTCGAGCTGCTGTTCGACCTCGACGCCGACGAGGACAGCATCGACTTCCCGATCGTCTACACCAACGCCAAGGCCGGGACCGCCTCGCTGGACCCCGACACCCCCGGCGAGGACCTGACGGCGCTGTTCGACACGATCCTCGACACCATCCCGCCGCCCTCCCACGACCCCGAGCACCCCCTCCAGGCGCTGGTCACCAACCTGGACGCCTCGCCCTACCTCGGCCGCCTGGCGCTGTGCCGCGTGCACAACGGCCACCTGGAGAAGGGCAAGCAGGTCGCCTGGATCGACGAGCACGGCGAGAAGCGCAACGTCAAGGTCGTCGAGCTGTTCACCACCGAGGGCCTGGAGCGCGTCCCCACCGAACGGGTCGGGCCGGGCGAGATCTGCGCCGTCGCCGGCATCGAGCAGGTCATGATCGGTGACACGCTGGCCGACCCCGAGAACCCCGTGGCCCTGCCGGGCATCCGCGTCGACGAGCCGACGCTGGCGATGACCATCGGGATCAACACCTCCCCGCTGTCCGGCCGGTCCGGCGACAAGGTCACCGCCCGTGTCCTCAAGGACCGCCTGGACCGCGAGCTCATCGGCAACGTGGCGCTCCGCGTGTCCAACACCGACCGCCCGGATGCGTGGGAGGTCAAGGGTCGCGGCGAGCTGCAGCTGGCCATCCTCGTCGAGCAGATGCGTCGCGAGGGCTTCGAGCTGACCGTCGGCAAGCCGCAGGTCATCCCACAGGAGATCGACGGCAAGACCCACGAGCCGCTGGAACGCGTCACCGTCGACGTCCCCGAGGAGCACTCGGGCACCGTCACCCAGCTGCTGGCCGAACGCCGCGGTCGCATGGTCGCCATGACCAACCACGGCACCGGCTGGGTCCGCATCGACTACCTGGCCCCGACCCGTGGCCTCATCGGGTTCCGCACCGAGTTCCTGACCGCCACCCGCGGCACCGGTGTCCTCAACCGCGTGTTCGAGGAGTACGTGCCGTGGATGGGCGAGGTCCGCACCCGCAACACCGGCTCGCTCGTCGCCGACCGCAAGGGCCCGGTGACGGCGTTCGCCCTGCAGAACCTGTCCGACCGCGGTGTGATGTTCGTCGGCCCCGGTGAGGACGTCTACGAGGGCATGATCGTCGGCGAGAACGCCCGGTCGGAGGACATGGACCTCAACGTCACCAAGGAGAAGAAGCTCAACAACATCCGCTCCGCGACCGGCGAGGAGCTGGTCCGCCTGACCCCGCCGAAGGTCATGGCGCTGGAGCAGGCGCTGGAGTGGATGCGCGGCGACGAGTGCGTCGAGGTCACCCCCGACGCCATCCGCCTGCGCAAGGTGGAGCTGGACCAGAACCTCCGCGCCCGCCAGGCCAAGCGCGCCAAGAACGACGCCTGATCCCGTGCTCGCCCGCCGGTCCACCGGCGGGCATCCGCGTCATGCGCGTGTGGGTCATCCCGCGGTGACGGGCCGGTCGACGACCTCGAGGAACGCCTCCACGACGGCGGGGTCGAACTGCTGCCCGGACGCGTCGGCGATCTCCTTGCGGGCGATGTCCTCGGGCCATGCCGCCTTGTAGCAGCGCTCGTGGGTGAGGGCGTCGTAGACGTCGGCCACGCTCACGATGCGGGCCTCGAGCGGGATCTCCTCAGCCCGGAGGTCGTGGTAGCCGTGCCCGTCCCACCGGTCGTGGTGGTGCAGCGCCATGACCGACGCCAGCTGCAGCAACGGCGACTCGCTGTCGCGGAGGAGCTCGTGACCCACCTCCGTGTGGGTCCTGATGATCGCGAACTCGTCCTCGTCGAGGGGACCGGGCTTGAGCAGCACCCGGTCCGGGACCTTGATCTTGCCCAGGTCGTGCAGCGGGGCGGCGAGCCCGATCAGCTCGGCGCGGTCGTGGTCGATGCCGAGCTCCAGGGCGATCGCCCGCGAGGTGTCGCCGACGCGACGGATGTGCTTGCCGGTCTGGTCGTCGCGGAACTCCGCGGCCAGCGCCAGCCGGTCCACGGTCTCGGCCTGGGCCCGCCAGAGCTCGGCGGTGCGGTCCCTGACCCGGGACTCCAGCATCCGGTTGTGGTCCTCCAGTCGCGCGTGCAACCAGCGCGTCTGCAGGAGGTTGTGCATTCGCAGCAGGACCTCGGTGCGGTCGAACGGCTTGGTGACGAAGTCCATGGCACCGCCGGCCAGCGCCCGGTCGCGGGTCGCCGTGTTGGCGTCGGCGGTGAGGACGAGGATCGGCAGGAACGTCCCGTGGTCGTTGAGGTCCTCCAGCAGGCCCATCACCTCGAACCCGTCCATGCCCGGCATGTTGAGGTCCAGCAGCACCAGGTCGGGCCAGCCGTGCTCCAGCATCTCCGGCAGGGCCATCGGGTTGGTCGTCGCATGCACGTGCCGGTACCCCTCGTGGCCGAGGATCCGGCGCAGGAGCAGCACGTTCGTCGGCTCGTCGTCGATGACGAGGATGCGGGCGTCGTGATGGGTCTCGGGAGGATGCACGCGGGGCCTCGGGTCAGTCCATCGGGATGCGGTCGCCGATGTGGGCGTCGACCACGCCGAGCAGCGAGTCGATGTCGAACGGCTTGGACAGGTAGTCGTCGGCGCCCGCCTCCCGCAGCACCTGGACCCGGTCCGGGGTTGCGTCGGCGCTGACCACCACCACCGGGATCGTCGCGGTGCGCGGGTCCTCGCGGAGGCGCCGGAGCACCTCGGACCCGGGAAGGTCGGGCAGGCCCAGGTCCAGCAGCACCAGGTTCGGCCGGTCGCGGACGGCCCAGTCCAGCCCGCGCGTGCCATCCGGTGCGTGCACGAGATGGACCGCTGGACGTCGACGGAGGACCCGCTCGACCAGCTTGGCGTTGATCCTGCTGTCCTCCACGTAGAGGACGGTCCCTGCGGAACCGGTCCCGATCGCGGCCCGGGCCGTCCCGCTGTGGGTGTCCTCGAGGTCCAGCACCGGGTCGCCCACCGGCAGCACGAGGCGGAACTCCGTGCCCTCACCGACCGTGGAGGTGGCGTCGAGCCCTCCGCCCATGGCCTCGGCCAGCCGACGGGACAACGCCATCCCGAGACCCGTGCCCTCCACCCCCGACACCTCGGCGCCGAGCCGTTCGAACGGCATGAACAGCTGGGCCATGCGGTTGGCGGGGATGCCAACCCCGGTGTCCCGTACCCGCACGACGACATCGTCTGATTCCTGCTCGAGCCGGATGACGACCCGGCCGCCGACCCGGTTGTACTTCACCCCGTTGGACAGCAGGTTCAGCAGGATCTGGGTCATCCGCTGCCGGTCGGCCCTGACCCACGGACCGGATCCCTCGGACGGCTCGACCAGGAACGTGACCTCGTTGGCCTCCGCTGCGGGCGCCACCAGCGAGCAGCACTGCTGGACGACCTCTCGCACGTCGAGCGACTCGGCCGTCAGCGGCAGGTACCCGGCCTCGATGCGGGAGATGTCGAGCACCTCGTCGACCAGCCCGAGCAGGTGCTGGCCGGCCGCGCGGATCTGCTGGAGGGAGTCCCGGGCGTCGTCGGCCAGCGGCTCGAGCTCGAGGAGCTGTGCGAAGCCCAGGACGGCGTTCAGGGGCGTCCGCAGCTCGTGGCTCATCCGCGAGACGAACTCGGACTTGGCGCGGTTGGCCCGCTCCGCCTCGTGTGCCCGGCGTTCGCGCGCGGCATGCTCGATCCGCTCCAGGCCGGCGCGCACCAAGGACGCGATCTGCGCCGTCGAGGCCAGCAGGGTGCCCATGCCCTCGGGCAGGTCGTTGGCGTCGGTGCTGACCATCACCAACCTCGTGTTGGTCGGCCCGTGCAGCGGCCAGACGAGGCCGTGCACGAGGTCACCCGGCAGCGTCTCGCCCGCACGTTCGCCTCGGAGGCCCTGGCCACCGGCCACGACCGCGTGGAGTGCGTCGGCGTCGATGTCGGCGGTGCCGCGCTCGGCGAGGACCACCACGCTCCCGACCACGGGAGCAGTGGCCTCGACGACGTCGTCGTATCCCGGGTCGCGGACCACCATCCCCGCGGTCCAGCCGAAGGCGTCCACCATGACCTGCACTGCCGTCGCGGCCACCTCCTGGGCCGTGGTGGCAGCGGCCACACCCTCCATGACCTGGTGGAGCGCAGCGACCTCGGTGGCCTGCACTCGCCGTCGGTCGGCGTCGAGCAGCCGCTCGCAGGCCACGCCCGCGGTTCGGGTCAACCCCTCGAGCAGCTCGATGGAGGGTGGGCCATCGTTGTCGACGGTCAGGTCCAGGATCCCCACCGGTCGGCCGCCGGCCCCCACGGCCAACACCGTCCCGTGGCCGGGGTGCTCCGTGACGCTGGCCTCCGACGCGAGCACCTGCTGGATGCGTGTCGGCAGCGCGACGAGGTCCCGCTGGCCGTGCACGGCCGGGACCGGCCACCGGGTGACTCCCCGCACACCCGGCACGGTCGTCAGCACCGCTGCCAGCCCGGCCAGGACCGCGTCGACGCTGACCGCGCGATCGATGTGATCGAGCAGGTCGAGGAGCGGGGAGGCGGGGGGTGAGGTCATCGGCTGAACAGCGTTCGCTACGCAGTGTGCCCGTTGGTGAACGTGCCGGCAGGTTCGATCGCCGAGAAGAAAACCGTAACGCCCGACGAACCCCCTCGTTGTACGGGATGAGACGGCAGCCGATCCACCGGTTCGCCGCCCACCGGAAGGACGAGGACTGTGACGACTGCGACGCTTGCCCCCGACAGCACCGAGCTGGCCGACGAGGACCTGGTCGAGGTTGCCCGCACCGGGGACGAGGCCGCGCTGGCCGAGCTGCTCAGGCGCTTCCGTCCGCAGGTCCGTGCCAAGGCCAAGACCTACTTCCTGTCCGGCGGCGACCGCCAGGACGTCATCCAGGAAGGCATGATCGGGCTGTACAAGGCGGTCCGGGACTACGACCGCAGCAAGCATCCCAGCTTCCGCCACTTCGCCGACCTCTGCGTCACCCGGCAGGTCATCACCGCCATCAAGGGCGCGAACCGCCGCAAGCACGCCCCGCTGAACGCCTACGTGTCGCTGACCGGCTCGGTCAGCCACGAGGACGACTCCGACATGGAGTACCGGGAGCGGATCGCCGATGACGGGCAGGACCCGATCCACAGGATCACGTCCGCGACCGACCTCGACCAGCTCCGCTCCTTCTGCGCCGAGGTCCTCAGCGACCTCGAGACCGAGGTGCTGGTTCGCTACGTGAGCGGGGAGTCCTACTCCGACATCGCCGTCGAGCTGGGCCGACACGCCAAGGCCATCGACAACGCCCTCCAGCGGGTCAAGCGCAAGCTCGAGCAGTACGTCCAGGAGCGCCGCATCCGTCCGACGGACTGACCCCACCCGACGTCCAAGCGGCCGCCGCCCAACCCCGCCGCCACACGCCCTGCCCGGGACCCCTCGTCTCCGGGCAGGGCGTTGTGCTGTACCCACCGCGTGGCACACGAGTGTCGGTCCTCCGGGTACCGGGACCGTTCGTCGACGGACCGATCGGATGTCGGCGCCGTCCTCGAGGACGGTGCCGTCCGGGTGTCAGGACTCGGCGAGCCGGGTGCGCACGTCGATCGTTCTGGGGGCATCGGCGCCACGACGGGCGACCAGGTGCACCTCCTCCCCCGCGGTGCGGAGGGCGAGCAGCAGGTCATCGGGACCACGGAGCACGGTGCCGTTCATCGCGGTCAGCAGGTCCCCACGCCCGAGGCCGGCGGCGGCGGCCGGCCCGTCGGGGTCGACACCCGCCAGCAGGACGCCGTCGGCGGGGGCCAGCCCGACCGCTGCGCGGAGCCATGTAGCCGTCCTGCCCGGCACGACCTGCACACCCAGCCGCCGACGCCGGGGCACCTCGCCACGAGCCAACCGGTCGACGACGTCGCGGAGGACGTCGTCGGCACGGACCGCTTGGTACAGGCCACCCTCGACCCTGTTGACGTCCATGCCCACCACCCGTCCCTCGCCGTCGACGACCGGGCCACCGGACGCGCCATGCGGGAGCGGCGCGGTGTGCTCGAGCAGGTCGCCGAGCGGGCTGCCGGTGCCCGTGCGCAACCGTGCCCCGGTGGTGGCAACGGTGCCCGCGGTGAGCCTGACGATGCCGTCGGGGGCTGCAGCAGCCACGACCGGGGTGCCGACCGGGGGCACGGCGTCGTCGGTCCACAGCAAGGGGGCCCAGTCCTCCCCAGCGTCGTTGCCATCCTCGCCGTCGCGTCCGGCGGCGTCGAGGGCATCGCCGACGGTGCGGACCGCCGGGGCGACGGCGACGCCTGCCGGATCGATCGCCAGGACCGCCAGGTCCAGGTCCTCGGCGACCCCGAGGACCTGGGCGGGCAGGGGCGTCCCACCGGCCCGGAGGACCTCGACGCGGCCACCCCGCACGTTGTGCGCAGTCGTGAGCACGCGGTGCTCGGGCAGCAGCACGCCGGTGCCTCGCCGTCCCCTGGCGCGAACGCCGACGGTGCCTGCGGCGACCCGATCGGCCACTCCGGCGATGTCGATGGTGGGGACGGACATGGCGACAACCTTCCTCGACAGTTACATGATTACATCATTCTAGCGCGAGGGTGTGGAGTCGGTCGAGAGTCACCAGAGTTCCTCGAGCAGCGCGTCGACCCGGTCGGCGGCGGTGCCGGCCAGCACCGGCACGTCTCGTTCGACCTCTCGAGGGCCCACGCGAGCCATGGTGTCGCGCACCGGGCCCTGCAGGAACCGTGACACCTGGCCGAAGCTGTGCCGGTCCCCGGAGCCGAACCGCTGGTGGTAGTACCGCAGCGGTACGTAGACGTCGAGCTCGTACCGGGGGCGGGTGAGGGCCACGTACAGCAGCCGCCGTTCCTCCTCCACCTCGTCGGGGTCGCCGGTGCTCATGTCCGACGGGATCATCCCGTCGGCGGCGTGCAGGAGATGCACGGTGTCCCACTCCAGGCCCTTGGCGGAGTGGATGGTGGACAGGATCAGGTAGTCCTCGTCGAGCAGCGGCGGTCCGGCGAGGTCACCGGTCGACGCCGGCGGGTCGAGCACGAGGTCGTCGAGGAAACGCGTTCGGCTGGTCGACTGCTCGGCGAGGACCTCGAGCTGCTGGAGGTCGGCCATGCGCGGGATCGGATCCTCGAACGTCTGGGCGCACACCGGGCCGTACCACTCGCGCAGCCGTTGGACCTGCCCGGCGACCTCGTCGATTGCCGCGGTGTCGGCGAGCGCGACGGCCAGCCCGACGACGGCCCGTTCAGCCGCGGCAGGCAGGTGGACGGCGGCGTCGACGACACGATCACCGAGCTGGGCGACCGCGACACCGCCCTCCCCCACCCCGATGGCGTCCATCAGGGTGCGTGCTCGTCCCGGGCCGATGCCCTCGAGCCGCTGGAGGATGCGGAACCAGGCGAGTTCGTCGTCGGGGTTGTCCAGCAACCGCAGCAGCGACACGAGGTCCTTGACGTGGGCGGCCTCAAGGAACTTCAGGCCGCCGTACTTCACGTAGGGGATGTTGCGCCTGGAGAGCTCGAGCTCGAGGAGGTCGGCGTGGTGCGACGTGCGGAACAGCACCGCCTGCTGGGTCAGCGGCGTGCCCTGCTCGCGGCGGTCGAGGACCGCGTCGCACACCCGGGCGCTCTGGTCGTCCTCGTCGTGACAGGTGTGGAGGCGCGGCTGCGGGCCGTCGAGCCGGTCGCTGAACAGCGACTTGCCGAACTCGGGATGCTCCTTGGTCTGCACCATCTCGGCGACCAGGGCGTTGGCCGTGTCGAGGATGGGCTGCGTTGACCGGTAGGACTGCTCGAGCCGGACGATCCTGGTGCCCGGGAACGTCTGCGGGAAGTCGAGGATGTTGCGGACCGACGCAGCCCGGAACCCGTAGACGGCCTGCGCGTCGTCGCCGACCACGGTCACGTTGTCGTTCGTGCGGCGCAGGGCAGCGACGATCTCTGCCTGCAGGGCGTTGGTGTCCTGGTACTCGTCGACCAGGACGTGGTCGAAGCTGCCGCCGAGCTCGTCGCCGATGCCCTCGGCCTCTGCCAGGACCTTCCAGAACAGCAGCAGGTCGTCGTAGTCCAGCAGGTTGCGCGCCCGCTTCCGCTGGCCGTAGCCGGTGAAGACCCGCCCGATCGCCTCGGCGTGTTCCGCGCACCAGGGGTACTGGGACTCCAGCGTCGCCTTCAGCGGGACCCGGCTGTTGACCACCCGTCCGTAGATGCCGGCCAGGGTGGCCTTGCGAGGGAACCTCGACGTGCCCTTGGCCACCTCGAGGTCGTCACGGACGAGGTCGATGAGGTCCGCGGCGTCTGCGGCGTCCAGCAGGCCGAAGTCGGTGGCCAGGCCGATGCGGTCGGCGTAGCGGCGAAGCAGCCGGTTCGCGATCGCGTGGAACGTGCCGCCCATGACCTTGCCGGTCGAGGCGGGTACCCCAGCCGCCGCGACCATGCGTCCGGCACGCGACAACATCTCGCCGGCGGCCCGCCGGGTGAAGGTCAGCAGCAGGATGCGCTGCGGGTCGACGCCGTCGGCGACGAGTCGGGCCACCCTCGCCGCGAGGGTCGTGGTCTTGCCGGTGCCTGCCCCGGCCAGGATCAGGAGCGGACCGTCCCCGAAGGACACGGCCTCGTGCTGGGCGCTGTTGAGGTGGGCGAAGGCGTCAGACACGTCGGAGTCGAACATCTGTTCACCATATCGCGGCGGTGTGACAGCCTCGGCGAGGGACCGCGCCACGGCGGTGCCGGGGCCCGGATCACCCGCGTACAACCGGTCGGCTTGGCTCGGGGCAGCCCGAGGGCCCCGCCGGCGGCGGGGTGCGGGTCAGATCGGTAGTCGTCCGTCGCCGGGATCGTCCCAGTCCGGGCCAGTCCGACCGGGGGCCGTGCGGCCTGGGGCGTTCCGGTCGGCGGGTCCGGCCGGGCCGTCGGGTCCTGACGGCTTCGTCAGGCCCGGGCTGGCCGGGGTTCGCGATTGGGGTCTGGGGTTGTCGTCGGGAAACCGGGTGGTCCGGGTGACGGTCTCACCGTCGCGGGTGCGGTGGACGGTGACGGTGCCGGTGGGCAGGTCGAAGGTCAGCTGCCAGCCGTCGTGGTGCACCGCGTTGTGATGATGGCGGCACAACGGCACCCCGTTGTCCTGATCGGTCGGGCCGCCGTGACGCCACCACTGGACGTGATGCAGGTCCGTCCAGCCGATCGGCCGACCACACGGCGTCCGATCAGCAGTCGGGAACCCACACCCACCGAACAACAGCTTGGCGGCCGTGTGCTGGGCTGTCGTCCACGCCCGTGTGGTCCGACCGATGTCCAACGGCACCCCTCGGGCATCCACGATCGCCCGGGTCAGCCGGGCATCACATGCCAACCGACGTGCCGTCTCCGGGGAGACGACCGTGCCGAACCCGGCCACCCCGGCCACCTCTGCCTCACCCGTCAACGTCGCCAGCGGCACCGTCACCGTCACGTGCGGCTTGATGCCACGCGACGTGGGCAGCTCACCCGCCTGCAGCCCGGCGGTGACCAGGTCGAGGAACGCGTCGTAGCGACGCTGCTCGGGGGTGCGTCGTTCCGCCTCGGGGGTGTCGGGCGGGTCGAAGACATGGGCTGCCTCGATCCCTGATTGGAGGAGCTCGCGGTCGGTGTCGGTCAGCACCACCCGCAGCACCGTCTGCCCGGTGATCCGGTCGGACCCGAAGGTCACCGATCGGCGGGCCCGCTGCGCCGCGGCAGCACGCTCCAACGCCGCCACATCAGCAGCCCGCATCGTGTTGGCCTCGGTCCGCACCCGATCCGGCGACGCCCCCGCCACCGCCGACTCCAACAACGCCTCCTGACGGGCACGAAGAGCCGCCTCGTCGGCGGCCGCCTGCTCGGCGGCCGCTTCGGCGCGTTCCCGGGCGAGCCGTTCCTCCCGTGCCGCGGCCTCGCGGGCAAGACGCATCCGCTCCGCCAGCGTGGCGGCTTCTGCCTGGGCCCGCTCGTCGGCCAGACGACGCTCCTGGCGTTCGGCGTCCTGCCGTGCGGCCTCGGCGCGGGCGGCGGCGTCCTGATCGGCCGCCTGCTTCTCCGCCGCCGCCACCAACCCGGCCGCATGATCCCGCGAGATCACCCCCGCCTGCAACCGGTCCAACACCTCCCCATCGTCAGCCAGGCCGACCGCCAGACGCACCTCCCGTGCCGCCGTGGCCCCGGACAGGCCGAACACCCCCGCCACCCACGTCGACAACGACACCGCACCGTCGCACTCGGGCAGACCCGCCACATCTGCGGCCACGATTCCCCGCAGACGCGCCGCCGACAGTGCCGCGTCGATCCCCGCGAGTCCCTCCATCGCACGCCGGACCGTCCCGGGCTCGATGGTTCCCGAGGCACCGTCGTCGGTCACCCCCGAGGCGGTGCCGGTAGCCATGCCCGCCAGCCAGTCGTTCAGCCGACCCAGGACACCCAACGCCTCAGCGACCAGCACGACCGGGTCGGCAGCCCCCGGACCGCCCAGGCCCCCGGCCCCGTCCTCCGGCGGCTCACCAACCGTGTAGTCCGCCCCGTCCTCCCCCACCAGCCACACCTCGGGCACCCCACCACCCGATGCCGGCAGCTCCTCCGCGAGGTAGGCGACGACATCCTCCTCCGACAACCACACCTCAGCCACCCGGCCACCCCACCAGCTGCCCGACCCGGCTGCACCCGCCTCGTCCTGACCAGCCACCCGCCGGTCCACCGCCGTGGTCATCGTCGCGTTCACCTCCTCCCGAAATCCAGCTCTCGATGTACCGATCAAGGTACGCCAGGGGTGGGACATCGCCCCCAGCCCCCGCGTCACCCACCCAAGCCACCCCGACGGCCGGCCATGCCCCGCAGTCGGGCCCACCCCGGTACCGCGGCAGACTCGACCGCGTGCCCACTCCCTCCTCCTCCTCGCAGCCTCGGCCCCGGACACGGGCTGTCGTGGCCACCGGGCTCGCCGCGCTCCTGCTGCTCGGCAGCGCCGGATGCACGGACTCGGCACCCGACCCCAACGCCGTCGCGGTCCCGCCGCCGGACCCCAACGCCACCGCCCTCCCCCCGTCGACCCCGGAGGCCGAACCCCAGCTCCCACCGTCGACTCCCCCCGCCAGCAGCCCCGCACCCACCGGCAGCCCAGCGACCGAGGACCCAGCCACGTCCCCCGAGGCGCTCGAGGACGATCCGGAGCCGACCACCCTCGGTACCTTCCCCGTCGAGTCGATCCCCGAGGCCAGCGGCATCGCGGCCAGCAGCGTCGACCCCGACCGCCTGTGGCTGCTCGACGACGGTCCGGGCACGACGTCGGTCTGGGCCATCCGCACCGACGGCACGGTCCTCGGCGAGGTGACCATGGCCGGCGTCGAGGGCGTCGACACCGAGGCCCTGGCCGTCGCCCCCTGCACGACCACCGACCCGCAGCCGTGCATCTGGGTCGGCGACATCGGCGACAACCTGCCTGCCCACGACGCCATCCGCGTCCACCGCTTCCCCGAACCCGCAACCGTCGACGGCCCGGCCACGGTCGAGGTCACGACCGCCGCTTTCACCTACCCCGACGGCCCCGTGAACGCCGAATCGATGGTCATCGGCCCCGACGCGCGCCCGTGGATCCTCACCCGCGAGGAGGACGTCACCCGCCTCTTCGCCCCCGCCGCGTTCGCCGACGGCCCGCTCCAGGAGCTCGCCACGCTCGACATCCCCGTCCCGAGACTCCCGATCCTCGCGATGTTCGCCGGACTGCTCGTCACCGACGCGGCACGCCACCCCGACGACGGACGCCTGCTGTTGCGCACCTACGACAGCGCGGTCGTGCTGACCCCACCCTCCCCCGACGCCGACCCGGCCACGATCGCCGACTGGACCGCCCAGGAGGTGCCGACCGCCGCGGAACCCCAGGGCGAGGCGATCACCTGGCTACCCGCCAGCGGCGACCGGCCGCCCGGCTACGCGACGGTCAGCGAGGGCACCGGCACCATCAGCTTCGTGCCCCGCTGACCTGGGTCGGACGCCCGAGGGAGGTCATGCACCCTCTGCAGTCACGCGTCCTGAGTGATTCCGGCCATGATGGCCGTGCCGGGCAACCTGTTGCGACCGGACTAAACCGTTGGGGGCACTGAATGGGTTGGGAGGGTGATGCAACACATCCCTGACGATCCCGAGGCCTTCTGCCGTCAGCACTGGCGGCCGCTGGCGCAGTCCCTCGCCGTCTACACCGGTGATGTGGCGCTGGGTCAGGACCTGGCCCAGGAGGCGCTCGCCCGGGTCCTCGTGCGTTGGTCTCGCGTCCGGACCATGCGCTCGCCGGGTGGCTACGCCTACCGGATCGGCGTGAACCTGGCCCGTGACGTCCTGCGCGAGCGACAACGAACGCTCCCGAGTACTGGAGCGACCGAACCCGCGGACATCCCTGACCCCGCTACCCGCATGGCCATCGACCGGGCGCTCGCGGCGCTGCCGCCCCGTCAGCGGCTGGCGATGTCGCTCCGGCATCTGGCCGACCTGAGCGTCGCGCAGACCGCCCACGCCATGGGGTGCAGGCCGGGGACGGTCAAGGCGCTGTGCCACCAGGCCACGACGAACCTGCGTACGAGCCCCCAGCTCGACTGGCATCCCGATAGCCCAGTCCACATCCGCGACCAGCACGAGGTGGCCATCGATGACTGATGTTCGTACTGCAATCCTGGAGTCGGCGCCCGGGGTCGACGAGCTGGACATGGACGAGATCCAACGGCGTGCGGCCCGAATTCGCTCCGTCCAGCAACGGCGTGCCCGGCGGGTCGTCGGCAGTGTGGCCGCCAGCACGGGCGTCCTTTTCGTGGGTCTCGTGATCACGAGTCTCGTCGGTACACCGGCACCTGACGTGTCAGTCGGCACAACGCCGACCGCCGGTACGACCGCGATCCCCCCGCCGGCCGACAGCCTCAGGGGGACCACGCTGGCCGGCGACGAACTCGCGATCACGGACTTCGCGGGTGAGCCGCTGATCCTCTACGCGTGGGCTGACTGGTGCGAACCCTGCCTGGACGACCTGGCGCTCCTGGCGGCCGCCGACCTCGATGTGCAGATCATCGGGCTGGCCGTCGATGCCGAAGAGGATGGATCCCGAAAGGCCCTGGCCGACGCCGGACTGGCAATGCCGACGATGGTGCTCGGTCGGGACGCGTTGGACTCGATGTTCTGGGCACCGATCGAGGCGTTGCCCGTCTGGTTCGCCCTCAACGCCGAGCACGAGGTGGTCGACACGATCGCGGGGGCCATCGGCAGCGAGCTGCGGCTGCAGACCCTCGCAGAGACGGCCCTCACCCGATCCGAGCCCAGCAACGTGGTGACGATGGCTCCCGACGGGCCACCTGCGACGTCGAGCCCGGTCGGCTGCCCCGCGGGCCCCGTTGAGGAACGCACCTACGTCGTGCAGCCCGGGGACAGCCTCTCCAGCATCGCCCATGCGGTCTACGGAGACCCGTTGCGGTTCGGCCCGATCGCCGACGCCAACGGCATCACCGACCGGACTCCGCTGCAGGTGGCGCAGACACTGGTCATCCCCCCGTGCGAGGCATCCCGGGACCAGGGTGTGGACGCCTCAGCCGCCCTGGATGCAGCGCTCGGCAGGATGCAGACCGCGATCGACCCCGAGGTCGCGCAGGCGCTCGTGGCGGGCCTCCCCGATGGGTACTCGGAGATGCCCACGGCCGACCCGAGTGGTCGGACCTTCGGGACGGACGGCCTGACCATCCTCGTCCACCAGCTCGACCTCGCGGCCCACACGACGGCCGATCAGGTCGTGGCCGACGCCGTCGCCGCCGGATCCGGCGCAGTCGATCTTGACGGGGTCACTGCAGCCTTCACCAACCCGGTCGCGACCGGCCGGATGCTGGTCCCGCTACCGGGAAACCGCATGATCGTGGTCGGCCACGGGGAACGCGGGGCTCTCGACTACGAGATCAGCGTGCTGCAGCAGTGGATGGTCGCGGTTCGCCACGAGCTGGGCTGAACGCGAGCGCTCCGACCCACGCGATCCGGAATCGCGGGTCACCACAAGGCGTACCGACGCGACCGCCGACCGTCGCCTAGTCCGGAGCGGGCACCGGCCACACACCCGGCGTGGGGCTGGTGTCGATCACACCGGTGAGAACCACCGACGGCACGTCGGGCCCGATCTCGGCGTGGAACCCGCGCTCGATGGTGACCAGCGACTCGTACTGCACGACGCCGTCAGCGTCCCGCACGGTGACGGTGTAGGGCTCGGTGTCACCGACCTCGAAGTCGTCCAGCTGCTTCTCGTTGAGCAGGTACGGGCGGCTCGACGGGGGCACGCGCAGGTCGAACGTCCCGTCGTCGCCGATCCGCACCGTGCGACGGAGCTCCTCGTCCACCAGCGTCGGCCGCAGCGCGTCCCCGGTCGGGTCCTGCACCGTCGGCAGGCCACCGACGGAGATCACCGGGGTGCCCGACAGCTGGAGGTTGGTCGGGGTCTGGAACGCCTTGTACACCTCGACGGTGCCGCCGGCAGGCCCCTCCCCGGTGATGCGCGCCTGCACCCCGGGCTCCAGCGCCGCCAGCGAGTGGCGGATGAACGCGCCGCGGTTCTGCTCGTACATGGCCGGGATCGTGGAGGCGTACGGCCCGTGGAACTCCGTGCCGTGCTCGAAGGTGTAGATGATCGTCCGGGTCGCCGCGTGGCCGTAGTCACGGCTCGTCCCCGACGTCGGGTACAGGTTGAACGCCTGGATCGGGTCGTAGCCGTTGCCGTCGTAGAACGTCCCCTCGTGGGTGTACCCGTCACGCATCTCACGGGCGATGCGCGACATGTGCGGCCAGTCGGGGCTGCGGATCTCGCGGGGCTCACGACCCCACGGGATCAACATCTGCTGGCCCGACGTGTGGTGGGTGATGTGGGTGATGGGCAGGTGTGCCAGGGCGAGGTCACGGACGTTGTGGGTCTCGGGCTCGCTGAACGGCTGTGTCCCGCGGTAGGTCTGGCTCTCCGGGACCGAGGACGAGCCGGACTCGTCGCCCCAGTGGAACGGGTAGTTGCGGTTCAGGTCGATGCCGTAGGCGTCCGGCTGGGACGCGCCGACGGGCGAGCCACCGACGATCGGTCCCGTGGGCTCCAGCGGCCCTTCGTTGCTGAGCGCACGAACGTTCTTGCGCCACATGTCGCCCTTGCCGAGGAGCGCCTGCGGGAAGCCGTTGATCAGGTTGTTGTCGCTGGTCTGGCCGGTCAGCGCGGCCGCCTCGACCGTCCGGTCGAACCCGTCGGGGTTGACCAGCGGGAGGATGATCGTGCGCGCGTTGTCGACGATCGAGGTGATGACGGGGTCGCTGCCGTAGTTCTCCAGCAGCTCGTGGGCCCACATCATCGGCATCTCGCCGGCCGGCCACTCACGGCAGTGGTGCATGCCGTCGTGCATGACCACCGGGCGCCCGTCGTCGTTGGCGACGTCGGTGGCGATCTCCAGGCCGTAGACGGTCCTGCCGAGCAGCGACTTCGTCGGCATCTCCAGCAGCCGCACCCGACCGGAGGGGCGGTGCTCCTCGGCCAGCGCCTTCAGCTCGGCCTCGTACACCGCGGAGCCGAGCCGGTACTCGCCGTCGGTCTCCCCCGGCTGGGGCCGCAGCCCGGCGGGCCGGACGGACGCCGCGTCCGACGACGCCGGGACCAGCTCGTAGTCCATCCCGACCGCGTCCAGCCGCGCCTCGTCGCCGTCCCACAGCAGCACCTCGACGGTGCCGTCGTCGAACGTGGTGTGGGTGTCGTCCAGGTGGGCCATCAGGGCCTTCTGCGCCGCCGTCGTCGGCCGCAGGTGCGCCAGCACCGCGCCGGCGGAGGAGGAGGCCCCTCCAGCGGAGGAAACGGCGGCGGGCGACGCCGCGGCAGGCGCGGCGGCGAACAGGGTGCGGCCGGCGGTCAGCGAAGCGGCACCGGCGCCGGAGTAACGAAGCAGGTCACGACGGGACAGGAAGGTCATGGGACAGGGTTCGACGACACGCCGCCCGTTTCCTGCCCGGGCATCGCTCGGTTCTCGTGGAGCAACCCCGGTCTCAGCGCAGCAGCGCCGCCACCCGTCGGCCGGCGTCGGTGTCGGGCACGAACGCCGGGATGCGATCCAGCGGGGCAGGCACGGTCACGACGTCCCCGCCGACGTGCGGTGTGCCGTCCCACGCGTCGAGCCACGCCCCTGCGGGGAGGTAGACCCGCCACTCCTCCACCCCGGGCTCGGTGACCGGAGCCACCAGCAGGTCGTCGCCGAGCAGGTACTGGTGGGGGTGGTCCCAGATGCGCTGGTCGGTCGGCCAGCCGAGCGCGAGCGGACGCATCAGCGGCAGCCCCGACTCCAGGCCAGCGTGGTACTGCTCGTCGAGGTAGTCGACGAGGCGTTCGCGGATCTCGGTGAACCGTCGATAGGTCGACACCACCGAGGGATCACCGTGGCGTTCGGCGATGTTCCACGGCGTCCGGTCCCGTGACGGCGACCGGTGGTGGTTGTACTCCGAGTGGTACTGCATGATCGGGCAGAGCATCGCCATGGCCGCCGAGCGCAGGTACAGCTCGGGGTCGGGGATCTCGCCGGAGAAGCCGCCGTGGTCGAAGCCCCAGGCGAACACCCCGGACACGCCGGCCGACAGCCCGGCGGTGATGGAGGCACGGTAGGCCTCCCACGTCGAGTCCTCGTCACCCGCCCAGTGGCAGGGGAAGGCCCCGGCGCCGGTGAACCCGGCACGCGAGAACGTCACCCCGTCGGTCCCGGTCGCGGCCAGCAGCCGGTGATAGGCCTCGGCGTAGAGGTTGGCGAAGCGGTTGTTGGTCTCGTCCCCGCGGGTCCCGTCGGCGTACCGCAACTCGTCGCCCCAGGCGTGCTCGCCGCCGTCGGTCTTGAAGCCGTCGACGCCGACCTCCTCCAGCAGGTAGCGCCGACGCGACAGCCACCAGTCGGTGGCCTCGCGCGAGGTGAAGTCGGGCAGGAGCGCCCCGGGGAACCACCAGCCACGGTTGTGGTACGGCGTCCCGTCGGCCTCCTGCACGGCCCAGCCGTTGTCGACCAGCACGTCACGGTCGTGGGCCAGCTGCTCGCTGCCGAGGCGGTCCTCGGGGACGTCGACGGGCAGCACGGGGATCTGCCACAGCAGCACCTTCGTGCCCTGCTCGTGGAGGCGGCGGACCATGCCGACCGGGTCAGGCCACGCCCCGCCGGCGGGGAACTCGAAGTCGGCCAGCCCGAACGCCGTGCCGTCTGCCCGCGGGGTGTAGCGGGCGTCCCGGAACGCGGTGAAGGTCGCCTCGTCGGCCCAGGCCTCGATCACGATGACCCCGATGGGGATGCCCTCGTCGTGGCTGCGCGCCACCTCGGCCTCGACCCTCGCCTGGGTGTTCCACTCGTTGCCGGACGCCCACGGCCGGAACACCCAGCTGGGCACCCGTCCCGGGCGAGCGGTGTCGTCGAGGAAGGCGCTGATGACCTCCGCGGGTTCCCCCAGGTACAGCGACAGGTCGACCGCGGGGTCGTCCGGATCCAGCTCGACCTCGACGACCAGCAGGTCGTCCTGGCTGGCGGCGACGTCGAACCAGCACCGCCGGGTCGTGTCGACGTGGAACCCCCAGCTGACCGACCCGCCGACGACCAGGCCGAACGGGACCGGCAGGTAGGTCCGTTCCCCCTGGCCCTTGTACTGCTCGAAGACGACGGTGTCGATTGACCGGCCACGGTGATCCAGGGCGTGGAACCGTTCCCCCAGTCCGATGACGTGGTCGTCGTCGCCGAGCTGCAGGGCGAAGCGGGCACGGACGGGCCGTCCCTCGGCGACGAGGACCTCGGTGGCGAAGTCGTCGACGAGGTGCTCGGCCCCCTCGGGCCCCTGGATGCGCATCACGTCACCGGTGGGCAGCCACACGCCGACCTCGAGGGCGAACCACTCGGTGGCCTGGTCGGCCGCCATCCAGCGGTAGGCCACCGGCTGACCGGGCCCGTACGGCCCGAGCTCGACGGTGACCGGGTGCATGCCCTCGACCTGCTCACCCGCGGCCGCGGCGGCGGCGAGGTGACTGTCGTCGTCGGCGCCGTCGTCCCCCGCCATCACCAGCGGGGTGGCGGGGATCCCCTCGACGTGACCATCCAGGTCGACCTCGAGGGTCACGTCCTCGAGGCCGTCGGCGACGAGCGCACGAACCTCGATCACGTCTCCAGCGATGGGGACGACGGGCACGCGCTGGTCCAGCGACGGCCGGTAGGCATGTCCACGTCCCCCGGGGACGTGGCGGATGGCCGGGGTGGGGGGTGAAGCGGTCATCGGGTCGGTGTCTCCAGCAGGTCGGCCACGACGCTGAGCAGCATCGCATGCGACCACAGCAGCGGGTTCGCGCTGGGGCCCCACTTGGCCTCCCAGCCCGCGAGGTGGTCGGGGTGCAGCAGGTCCTCGGCCACCTGCTCGGGCAGGTGGCCGTCCCCGTCGGCGGTCCCGGCGATCCACGTCAGCAGCTCGTCGACCCGCTCGGGGCGGCCGGCACGGACGTGGTACCAGCCGAGGAACGCCGCCAGCAGGATCCATTGGCCGCCGCCGTAGTAGACGTCGTCGAGGTAGCGGTGGACCCCGGCGGGGGCCAGCTCGTCCTCGACGCGTTCGATCGTGCGTCGGGCGACGGGATCGTCGACGTCGAGGAAGCCGAGCGGGACGATGCAGGCGACCAGGCTCGCATCGACCGCGTCGCTGCCGAGCCACTTGACCAGCGCCCCGTCGACGATCCCGTCGGCCTCGACGCGCTGGCGGATGTCACCGGCAGCAGCGGCCGCGCGCCGACGCACGTCCACCGGCACCTCGTCCCACCCCGACACCGCGTCGAGCCCGGCCCAGATGCAGACCATCGTGGAGACGTGACGGTGCTCGATGTGCTCCTCCCACCAGTCGTAGGACGGTTCGTCCCAGAAGGTGGACAGGTACTCGACGAGGCTGTCGATGACGTCCAGCGACACCGCCAGCGGACGGTCGGTCCGCCGGTGGTGTTCGTGGAGCGCCCACAACCAGGTGCCGTAGCCGTCCAGCTGGAAGTTCTCCCAGAACCCGTCGGCCTCCCGGCCGTCGAGGGTGTACCTGGTCCGCAGATGGTCCTCGGGCGCGGGCTTGTCGCCCTGCCGTGCCCGGGCCACCAGCTCGGCGATCCGGTCACGGCGGTCGGCGACGATGCCGGCGCACCATCGGTGGAACGCCTCGGCCTCGTCGTGGCGTCCGTGACGGCTCATAGCATCGGCGATGAACGCCCCGTCACGGAACCACGAGTAGTCGTAGGTCGCGAAGGTCGGCGAGGCCACGAACGCCCCGCTGGGCGCCTGGCCGTCGGCGATGACCCGAAGGCTCGCCTCGACCAGGCCGTCCTCGACCAGCCGGCGCAGCGCCGGCGTCGTGGTCCTCACCGTCCTCCTCACGATCCCAGCAGCCCTCGGATGTCGGCAGCAGCCTGGTCGACGGCGGCCTGCGCGTCGATCTGTCCCAGGCGGGCCTGCTCCAGCGCCGCGTCGACGGCGTCCTGCAGCTGTGCCTGCTGGGCGATGACCGGCGGCACGACGACGGCGTCGAGCGACTCGAAGACCGCAGCACGGTTGGCCGGCGGGGTCACCTCCAGCCACGGCTCGAACAGCGACTCGTCGGCGACGGCGGGCAGCTCCCAGTCCGACTCCAGCCGCGTCTGGACCGCGGTGTCGGAGGACGCGATGTACTGCAGCCAGGCCGCAGCCTCGTCGGGGTGCTCGGTGTCGGTGGAGGCCACCACGGCGTTGGCGAAGAAGTGGGATGCGTCCGTGGTGTTGCCGGGCTCCACGACGACGTCCCAGGTGAAGTCGGCGTCGGCCATCGCGGCGAACTGCCAGATGCCGTTGTGCCACATCGCCAGCTGGCCGGACTTGAACATCGCGGCGTCGTCCTGCCCGCCCATGTCGGCCTCCGTCGGCATGATCGTGCCGACCTTGGACAGCAGCCACTCGGCGGCCTCGACGCCCTCGGGGCTGTCGAACGCCACGTCGCTGCCGTCGGCGGTGAAGAACTCCCCGCCGTTCTGGGCGAGGACCTTGAAGTACTCGAAGAACGACACGGGCTGGAAGGTGCCCCAGACACCGGCGTCGGCGTCGGTCAGCGCCTCGGCCGCCGCACGCTCGTCCTCCCAGGTCCAGTCGGCGGTCGGGTAGTCCATGCCGGCGGCGTCGAACAGGTCGGCGTTGTAGAAGAGCACGACGTTGGAGAACGTGGCGGGCAGGCCGTACTGGACGCCGTCGTGGGCGAACACCTCGTAGGCGCGCGGGTAGAACACCGACGGGTCGACGGCGTCGCCGACGGTGGCGTCGAGGTCCATCAGGGTGCCGGCCTCGGCGTAGGTGACGAAGTTCTCGTAGTTCAGCTCGAAGGTGTCGGGGGCGCTGCCGCCGGCGACGCGGGTCTGGAGCTGGGTGAAGTAGTCGTCGTAGGCGGCGGTCTGCACCTCGATGGTGACGCCGGGGTTCTCCTCCTCGAAGCCGGCGATGATCCGGTCGAGGTCCTCGAGGTGGTCGGGGGCCGCGGAGAAGGTGAAGTAGGTCAGCTCGACCGCGTCCCCGGACGCCCCCGCCGCCTCGTCGGAGTCGGCCCCCTCGTCCGCCGACTCGTCGGCGGCGTCGTCAGCTGTGTCGTCCGCGGCGTCATCTGCCGTCTCGGCGCTGTCGGCCGAGCCGGTGTCGTCGCCGGCGGCGTCGCTGTCGCTGCTGCTGCAGGCGGCCAGGGCCACCATCGCCAGCAGGAGGAGGAGGGTCAGCAGGCGCTGCCCGAGTCGTGTGGTGGTCGAGGTGACCATGTCGGCTCCTTGTCGTTGTTGGGGGGTTGCGGATGGTCCGGTCAGCGACGTCACGTGCATCAGCCCTTCAGGCCGGACAGGGCGACGCCCTGGATGACGTATCGCTGGGTGAACAGGTAGAGCGCGACGATCGGGATGACCGAGATCGTCGAGCCGGCCATCACGAGGTTCCACTCGGTGGCGAAGCGGCCGTGCAGCTGCGACAGCCCGAGCGGCAGGGTCATCAGCTGCTCGGAGTTGATGACGACCAGCGGCCACAGGAAGCTGTTCCAGGCGGCCATGAACGCGAACACCACGAGGGTGGCGATGGCCGGCTTGGACATCGGCAGCACGATGCGGGTGAACACCTGCCAGTGGCCGGCGCCGTCGATGCGGGCGGCTTCCTCGATCTCCGGAGGC
This sequence comes from Euzebya rosea, assembly GCF_003073135.1. Classification (NCBI taxonomy): domain Bacteria; kingdom Bacillati; phylum Actinomycetota; class Nitriliruptoria; order Euzebyales; family Euzebyaceae; genus Euzebya; species Euzebya rosea. The sequence goes on along the minus strand of NZ_PGDQ01000003.1, from coordinate 195,801 downwards.
AGGCCGAGGAAGAACTGCCGGAGGAGGAACACCCCGAACGGGGAGGCGATGAGGGGCAGCAGCAACGCGACGTAGGTGTCCTGCAGGCCCAGCCGCGAGACCTCGATGAACAGCGGCACGATCAGCACCTGGAGCGGGATCATCAGGGTCGCCAGGTACACCCCGAACAGCAGGTGCTTGCCGCGGAACTCGAAGCGGGCGAAGGCGTAGGCCGCCATCGCGCTCGTGACGACCTGGAGCGTGGTGGACACCACGGCGACGCCGATGGAGTTGGCCATCCAGCGCCACAGCGGGAAGGTGTCGGCCACCCGACGGTAGGCGGTGGCGTCGATCGGGTCGGGGATCAGGCGGGGGGTGCCGAACAGCTGGGACTCGTTGGTCAGCGAGGTCGCGACCATCCACGCGAAGGGGAACAGCATGACCAGCGCACCGGCCAGGATCAGCGCGGTGCGGACGATCGAGGACAGCTGCCGGCGTCGACGCAGCCGGTCGTGCCGGCTGTCCCGTCGCACCGGCGCCGCGGACGGGCGAGCGGCCGGTGCTGTGTCGAGCTCGGCCCGGTCGACCACGAGCGAGGACTCAGCCATAGTGGACCCACCTGTCCTGCGCGCGGAACTGCAGCGCGGTGACGCCGATGATGATGGCGAACAGCACCCAGCTCATCGCCGCCGCGTAGCCCATCTGGCTGTACCGGAAGGCGTGGGTGTAGACCCGCTCGACCAGCACGGTCGTCGACCCGCCGGGCCCGCCGCCGGTCATCACGAACACCTGGTCGAACACCTGGAAGCCGTTGATGAGGCTGATGGTCAGCACGAAGAAGGTCGAGGGCGACAGCAGCGGCAGCGTGATGTACCGGAAACGCGCCCACCAGCCGGCACCGTCGACGAGGGCCGCCTCGTAGTAGTCCCCCGGGATCGCCTGGAGGCCCGCGAGGAAGATGACCATGACGAAGCCGAGGTCCTTCCAGGCCGTGGCGATCACCACGGCGGGCATCGCCCACGTCGGATCGGTCCACCACCCCGGCCCCTGGATGCCGACGAACCCGAGGACGGTGTTGACCAGCCCGGTGGAGGGGTTGAGCAGCCACTTCCACATCAGCGCCACGACCACCCAGGACGTCACGACCGGCAGGAAGTACATCGACCGCAACAGCCCGATCGCCCGCACGCCGGTGTTCAGGGCGAGCGCGATGCCCAGCCCACCCGTCACGACGAGCGGCAGGTAGAGGGCGAGGAACCAGAACGTGTGGCGGACGGCGGCCCAGAACTGGGCGTCGCCGAGGAGGTCGCGGTAGTTGTCGATGCCCAGCCACTCGGGCGAGGTCAGCAGGTCCCAGTCCAGGAAGCTGATGCCCAGGGACGCCGCCATCGGGCCCAGCGTGAACAACGCCAGGGGCAGCAACGAGGGCAGCAGGAACCCGGCGATCGTCAGCGCCTTCTTCGGCCCCTGGTCGCCGACGATCACGCCGTCACCGCGGTGGGTCCGTCGAGCTCGGCCAGCGGGCCGCCGGCGTCGGGTGGACTGGAGGTCGACGGGCCGGCGGTGTCCGGGGCCACGCCGAGCACCCAGCCGAGCACGAGCGCCGCGGCACCCTGGGCCCAGGCATCGTCCGCCCACGGCTCCACGATCACCGTGGTGTCGGCGTGCACGTCGAGCACACCGGCGTCGAAGGCCGGGACGAAGCCCTCGGCCAGCAGCGGCCAGGCGGCGACCCCCTCCCCCGCGACGACGATCGCCTCGGGCGCGAGGAGGTTGACGAGGTTGGCGACGGCCCGTCCCAGATGGGCGCCCGCCGTCGCGAAGACGGCGGCCGCCTCGGCGGAGTCCTCGGCCAGGCGGCGCAGGTCATCGATGCCCCCGTCGGCCTCGAGCAGGCCGCGATCACGGGCCTGGCCGACCATCGCCGGGTCGGCAGCGATCGCCTCGAGGCAGCCCCGCCGGCCGCACTCGCAGCGGGGGCCGTCCAGCACGGCCAGCGTGTGACCGAGCTCGCCCGCGCCGCCCCGGCCGCGCCGCACGGCGCCGTCGAGGTGGACCCCCAGGCCGATGCCGCGGCCGATCGTGACGGTCAGGAAGTTCTCGACGTCGCGCGCCGCACCGTGCAGGTGCTGCCAGATGGCGAGGGTGTTCACGTCGTTGTCCACCACGACCGGCACGCCGAGGATGTCGCTGGCCGTGCTGCCGAGCGGCAGGTCGCGCCAGCCGAACATGGGGGTGGTGACGGCGCCGGCGTCGCCGTTGGCGACGGTGCCCGGGACGCCGAGCCCCACGCCCACCAGCGGGACGTCACCCACGGTGTCCAGCAGCAGGTGCCCCAGCCGTGCGGGGGCATCGTCCTGACGAGGATCGAAGGGCAGCACCCAGCGTCCCGTGACGGATCCGCGCAGGTCGGTGGTCACGGCGGTGACGTGGTCGTCGCTGACCTTGGCCCCGAGCACGGTCGCGGCGTCGGGGGCGATGCTCAACATCTCCAGGGGACGACCCCGACGCCCGCTGGCCGGACGCTTGCCGCTCATCGTCACCAGGCCGGACTCGATCAGCTCACGGGTGATCGTGGTGACGGTCGCGCTCGACACCCCCAGCGCATCCGCGATGCGGGTGCGGGGGATCGGCCCGTCCAGCGCGATGACGCGCAGCACGTCGGCACGTCGGCCAGCGTTGCCCAGCACTCGTCCCTCTTTCTTTCGGCTACTTAACTTAGTAGCCGAACTTAAAGACCGGTGGGGGCGGTGTCAAGCCACGCGACGCAACTCGAGGCAGAAAAGCGACGAACGGCCGTGCGCTGCTCGCGCACGGCCGTCGGGTGGGCGTCGACGTGGAGAACCCCAGCGGTCACATGCCGTGGGCCTCGAGGAACCGCAGCCAGATCTCCGACATCGTGGGATAGGCCGGGACGGCGTGCCACAGGCGATCCAGCGGGACCTCGCCGACGATGGCGATCGTGGCGGCGTGGAGCATCTCACCGACGTGCGGGCCCACGAACGTCGCGCCGACGATGACGCGCCGGTCCGCGTCGATGACGAGCTGGCTGGTCCCGCTGATCCCCTGCCCGGTGGTCGCCGCGCCGGCGGTGTGGCCCATGTCGTACCGCACGGTGTCGACGTTGTCCCAGCGCTCGCGGGCCTCGGCCTCCGTCATGCCGACGGCCGCGATCTGGGGATCGGTGAACACCACGCGGGGAACGGCGGTGTGGTCGGCCCACGCGCCTCGGCCGACGTCCCTGCCCCCGATGTGGTCCCCGGCGATGCGGGCCTGGTACTTGCCCTGGTGGGTCAGCAGCGCCCGCCCGTTGGCATCCCCGACGGCGTACAGCCACCCACCCTCGACGCCCGTGGCACGCAGGAAGTCGTCCACCTCCACGTACCGGCCGGGCTCCAGGCCGACGGTGTCCAGGCCGAGGTCGTCGGTCAGGGGGCGCCGACCGACCGCGACGAGGATCTCGTCGCCGGTCACCGTCGTGCCGTCCTCCAGGGTTGCGGTGACGGGCGCGTCGTCGGCGGACCGTTCGGCCCTGACCATCCGCACCCCGGTCATCACGGTGATCCCCATCTCCTCCAGCGCCTCGCGAAGCTCCTCGCCGGCGAACGCCTCCTCCCGCGGGACAAGCCGGTCGGCCATCTCCACGATGGTGACCTCCTCGCTGCCGAGCCAGCGCATGGCCTGCGCCATCTCCACGCCGATGACCCCGCCCCCGAGGACCACCAGGCGCGCCGGGACCTCCTTGGCCTGGGTGACGTCCCGGTTGGTCCACGTCCTGATGTCGCGCAGGCCCTCGATCGGCGGGATGGCAGCCCCCGTCCCGACGCCGATGATCACGCCCTTCTCGGCGATCAGGGTACGGACGCTGCCGTCCTCGGCCGTCACCTCGACCGTCCGCTCTCCTGCCAGCCGCCCGTGCCCGCGGACCAGGTCCATGCCCGCGGACTCGACCCACTCGACCTGGCCGGAGTCGTCGAGGCCCGCGCTCAACGAGTCGCGCCGCGCCAACGCCTTGTCCACGTCGATCCCACCCGTGATCGCCGCACGTGCACCGGGGACACGCCGAAGGGCAGCCAACGCCTCCCCGGGGCGCAGCAGCGCCTTGGAGGGCATGCATCCCCAGTACGAGCACTCACCCCCGACGAGCTCCTTCTCCACCAGCGCCACGCGGAGTCCCGCCTTGACGGCCCGGTCCCCCGCGTTCTCGCCTGCTGGCCCTCCACCGATGACGACCACGTCGTAGGTCTCGCTCACTGGGTGCTCCTTGTCGATCGTGCTGCGCTGTGCGGGTCAACTCCGCGGTTCGTCGGGATGTTCCATCGTCGGGCTTCCCGTGGACTGCACACGGACCCATCGGAAAACGAGTAAGGCCCCGGCGCGGTCCGCGAGGACCGTCTTGCCGGAGCCTTATCGGTTACTTCCCAGGTCGTCGACTTCTCGTATCGACCGCGTTGTCCATGGCCGTGGGCGGAGCCCTGAGCGACTCCTGTTCGATACGATGCTCGAGGGGATCAACCTCGTTCTCGACTGCGTCGAACGTAACACGACCCCTCCCCCTCGTGAAGCCCCACACATGACATGATTCCCTCGATGAACGTCGTTCACCGCCCGCTGTCCCGCAGCTGGCCCAGCGGGGTGGTCTGGCTGGTCCTCGGGCTGGTCCTGTCCGCGTGTTCCGGCCAGCCGTCGACGGACCTGCTCACCGAGGACCAGCGGACATGGCTGGCCACCGACGGCCCCATCCGGGTCGGCGCCACGAGCACCATCGCCCCGGCGGTCGTCGTGGTCGACGGACAGGTGACCGGGGGCTGGGCCATGGCGCTGACCGAGCTGATGGCCCTCAAGGTCGGTGCCCAGCTCGAGACCGTGATCTTCGACGACCCGGGCGAGGCGGTCGAGGCGTTGCGCGACGGCTCCATCGACATCCTCCCGGGGTTGGCCGCACGACCGGACCTGACCTCGTTTGCCCAGCCCGTCGACACGCTTGCCCACACGCCGGTCGCCTTCGCCGTCGGACCGGATGCAACCGACATCCTCTCCACCGCGAACCTCGACGGTCGCACCGTCACGTCCATCCCCGGTTCCGTGGTGGAAGAACGGATCCTCGCCGAGTACCCGGAGCTGCGGTACGTGCCCGCAGCATCCATCCCGGACGCCGTCGGCGCGGTGTACGAGGGCGACGTCGACCTGTGGGCGGGTCCGCTCGCGCTGACGACCCACGTGCTGCGACAGCAGGACCGCGGGACGCTCCGGGTCGTGGGCGAACCCATCGACGTGGCAGAGGTGTCGGCGTGGGGCCGAGCGAACTCCCCACCGCTGGAGATCCTCCGGGTCGGGCGCTCGCTGGTGTCGCCGACGGAGATGTCGGTCATCCACGTCCAGTGGACCGGGTTCGACCTGACCGACCCCGACCAGCGGGCCCTGCCGACATGGCTGGTCCCGCTCCTGTGGGCCGGGCTGGCGCTGCTGCTGGTCTTCGCCGGCGGGGTCGCCCTGCTGCGGCAGCAGGTCCGGGCACGCACGGCCGAGCTGGCTGCGCTCAACGCGACGCTGGAGGAGACGGTTGCCCACCGAACGCAGGCCCTGCGCAGCCAGTCGGTCGAGCTGTCGGAGGCCAACGCCAACCTCCTGCGGTCCAACGATGCGTTGGCCAGGTTCGCGCGCCGGGTGGCCCACGACATCCGCGGGCCGCTGGCCGCCATCAAGGGCTTCGCGCAGATGGCCACCCGCGAGGGCATCAGCCCGACCGTCCGGCAGACGAGCCTGGAGACCATCCAGTCGAGCGCCACGACGCTGGCCGACCTGGTGTCGGAGATGCTCGCCGACGCCCGAGCCGTGGTGCCCAACGCCGAGGCCCCCGTCACCACCGACGAGCTGCGGACCTGGCTGGTCGACTTCACCGCCCTGCAGGCCAGCCGCGTCGGGGGGACCGTGAGCCTCACGAGCAACCACGACACCGTGGACGCACCCGTGACGACGCTCAAGCAGGTGTTGCTCAACCTGGTCGGCAACTCGCTGAAGCACGGTGATCGCCCCGGCATCACCGTGGCGGTCCTGCTGCGGCGGACCGACAGCGCGACCCCGACATGGACGGTCACCGTCGACGACGACGGGCAGGGGATTCCGCCCGACCAGCGCGAGCTGGTGTTCGAGTCGGGCTACCGGACGCCGACCGCATCGGACATGGGATCCGGTCTCGGGCTGGCCGCCTGCAGGGACGCCGTCGTCGCCCACGGAGGCTCCATCACGGCAGAGGAGTCACCGACCGGGGGGACGCGGATCAGGTTCACCCTGCCCGTGACGGAGCCCATCGACGAGGTGCAGCCCGATGACGTCACCGAGGTGGACCTGCGCTGATGCGGATCAGCGGGCAAGCACCGCGCGCCCCAGGGCCAGCTCGGCCCGACGGCTGCCGCCCATCCACGCCTCGTCGCCCATGGCCCGCCGCAACGACAGGTGTGGGTCGGCCTCCCAGGTGATCCCGATGCCGCCGTGGACCTGCATGCCGCGCTCGGCGGCGAAGACCGCAGCCGTCGCTGACTTGGCCGCCGCGGCGTCGACGGCCGCGGCGGCGTCCTCGCGCCCTTCCTCCGTGGCCCAGCAGGCGTACAGCGCGAGCGACCACGCGAGCTCCACGCCGGTCCAGGCGTCGGCCAGCTGGTGGCTGACCGCCTGGAACGCCGCGACGACCTTGCCGAACTGCTCGCGTTGCATCGCGTAGTCGACCGCCCGTTCGACGGCCCCGAGCCCCACCCCGGTCAGGCCGGCCGCCAGGACGGCCCGAACCCGTGCCCGGGCCGCGTCGGCATGACCGTCGACGCTGGCGATGGCAGCGCCGAGCTCGAGGTCGGCCATAGGACGAGAGGGGTCCATCGCCGTCCGCGGCCTGGCGCCGGTCACGGGGTGCAGCGAGACGGTCGGCCCGTCGAGCCGCACCGCAGCGGTGGCCGTCCCACCCTCGCGCACGGCGACGGGTGCGCCGTCCACGAGCACCCAGCGAGCGTCGGCGGCGAGGCCGTCGGCGATGTCCAGGCCAGCGGCGCTGGCGGCCTGCAACGCGAGCTGATGGGCCATCCACGGGGTCGGGCAGACCGTTCGTCCGAGCGCCCGTGCGACGATGGCCAGATCGACGAGCGTTCCGCCTGCGCCGCTGTCGAGGCCGAGGCCGTTGAAGCCGTCGAACAGGTCAGCGGTGGGGCGGGCGGGGGCATCGCCGCCGTCCAGCATGGTCCGGGCACCGGTCAGGCCGTCGGCGGACAACCCCTCGGCGGCCTCGGCCAGCGCCTGCTGCTCCTCGGTCAGGACTGCGTCCATGTCACTCTCCTTGTGCGGTGGGCTGGTCTCAGCGGGAACGGGGCAGGCCGAGCACGCGCTCGGCGATGATGCTTCGTTGCACCTCGTCGGTGCCGCCCTCGACGGAGTTGCCGCGGGCACGAAGGAAGCCGCTGATCCACTCGGCGTCGGTGAAGTCGTCACCGCTGACGGCCGCGTCGCCGCCCACCCGGATCGCCAGGCGGGTCATCGCCTGCATCGTGCGGGCCCAGGCGAGCTTCACCGCCGACCCGTCGCCGCCGGGCGCCTGCCCGTGGGAGAGCGCCGACATCTGTCGGATGGTGGTGAGGGTCAGCGAGCGCACGTCGGCGGCCAGGCGGCCGACCTCGCGCTGCACGTCGGCGTCGTCGGCGAGGCCGTGCTCGACGATCCGCGTGGCCAGCCGTTCGAGCGCCGCTTCGGCCTCGGCGGCGGTGGCGAAGGCCAGGGAGCCGCGTTCGAAGCCGAGGGTGGTCAGCGCGACGCGCCAGCCGCCGCCGAGCTCGCCGAGCACGCGGTCGGCGGGAACGTGCACGTCCTCCAGGAACATCTCGTTGAAGTCGGCGTCGCCGTTGATCATCACCAGCGGGCGGACGTCGATGTCGGCGGTGTCGGCCAGGAAGTAGGTGATGCCCTGGTGCTTGCTGCCGGTCTCCTCGACGGTGGCGGTGCGGGCGAGCAACATGCACCGGTTCGCCGCGTGCGCGAAGGACGTCCACACCTTCTGTCCGTTGACGACCCATCCGTCATCGGTGCGTTCGGCCCGGCTGCGGAGGCCCGCGAGGTCACTGCCGGCGCCGGGTTCGGAGAACCCCTGGCACCAGATGTCGTCACCGTTGAGGATGCGGGGCAGGTACGTCTGCTTCTGCTCCTCGGTGCCGTGCACGATGATCGTGGGCCCGGCGAGCAGGACGCCGAGGATGTTGATGCCCACCGGCGTGTGCCGCCGCGCGGACTCCGCGTTGAAGATGGCCTCGTAGGCGATGGGCAGCCCCTTGCCGCCGTACGCCTCGGGCCAGGTCAGCCCGACCCAGCCACCGTCGGCCAGCTGCTCCTGCCACCAGCGGGAGTTGACGGTCCGTTCGTCGTGGCCGGAAGGCTGCGGGTGCGGGCAGCCCCTGAGCCGGTCCTCGATCCAGCCGGCCGCCTCCTTGCGGAACGCTGCCTCCTCCGCGGTGTCGCGGAAATCCATGTGTGCCTCCGAGGTGTTGCTGGACCAGAACTGACTCGAGTCACCCTAGCCCACCGTGCCGTGGATGCCACAGCGGGCCCGGCCTCACCCGGGTGGACCTCCGGACACACGAACGCCCGGGACCTCTTGGCGGTCCCGGGCGAACGATGGCGGGTGTCACGGGAGGTGACACCGGTCCTGGAGTGGCTAGCGGACGTCGGCGCCTGCGCCAGCCATGTCCCGACGGAGGTTCTCCAGCGCGCGGCCCTCGATCTTGCGGACCGACTCGCGGGAGATGTCGAGCTCCTTGCCGAGCGCGTCCAGCGTCAGCGGGTCACGGCCGTCGAGGCCGAACCGCCGGGTGAGCACGTAGGCGCTGCGGTCGTCGAGGTGGCCGACAGCCGACCGGAGCTCGCCGCGGACCTCGTCCTCGGCGATCTCGGTGGTGAAGGAGTCCGGCTCGACGGCGACGAAGTCACCGAGCTCGCTGGAGTCGCTGTCGTCACCGACCTGGCGGTCCAGGGACGCAACCGAGCGCATGTGCTCGAGGGCGTCCTCGACCTTCTCGGGGGTCAGGCGCGTGGCCTCGGCGAGCTCCTCGATCGAGGGCTCCTCGCCGTTCTCCGCCTCCAGCCGGGAACGCGCGGCGCGGATCTTGACGACCGCGTCGTGCATCGCGACGGGCAGGCGGATGGTCCGCTCGTTGGCGGCGATGCCACGCTGGATCGCCTGGCGGATCCACCACGTCGCGTAGGTGGAGAACTTGAAGCCCTTGCGCCAGTCGAACTTCTCGACGGCGCGGATCAGGCCGAGGTTGCCCTCCTGGATGAGCTCGTCCAGCCCCAGCTTGGTGCGGTTGGAGAACTTGGCCGCGATGTTGACGACCAGTCGGAGGTTGGCGGACACGAAGTGGTTGAAGGCGTTCTGACCCTCACGGACCAGGCGGTTGAGGTTCCGCAGGTCCGCGTCCTCGAACTCGCCCGACTCGAGGATCGCGGCGGCCTCGTTGCCGGCTTCGATAGCCTTGGCAAGGCGCACCTCGTCCGCGGCGGTGAGCAGGTCCACCGTGCCGAGTTCGTTGAAGTAGAGGTCCAGAAGGTCCTCCGGAACAGTCTTCATCAAGGGTCTATCAGACTCCCTCGTGGGTGTGAGGCGGGTAGGATTGGAGTTGCGGGTACACGCGTACAACGCGTTCGTTGGCCCGATGCTTCCCCGTGCGCGTGATTCCCACACACATTTCCGACTCGGGTTCAGGGGGCGGAGCACTGGCAGGCGCCGAGCGGATTCCGGGGGAGCCTGCTAGTTTGCAGCATCAGTCCCGAAAACGCAACAGGGCGGACGGGCGCGCCTGTTGGGTACCGTGCCGGTGTGCCTGCAACCCTCCCCCCAGCCCGAGGTCGCCTCGTCGTGGCGACTCCGGACCTGGAGGACCCCAACTTCGACGGCACCGTGGTGCTGCTGCTGGAGCATGGCCCCGGTGGGGCGCTCGGCGTGGTCCTCAACCGCCCCAGCCCCCTGCCCGTCGGCGAGGCCATGACGGCGGGGCCTGCAGGGCCGGGGACCTCGTGGTCGGACCTCGCCACCACGCCCGACGTGGTGTTCGTCGGCGGTCCGGTCCAGCCCAACGCCGTCATCGCGCTGGCCAGGGTCCCGCAGGTCACCGACACCGATCGGTGGGAGCCGGTCTTCGGCGATGTCGGCGTGATCAACCTCGGGGACGGGCCGTTGCCCGACGTCGGTCGCCTCGACGCCCTGCGAGTCTTCGCCGGGTACGCGGGGTGGGGCGAGCAGCAGCTCGAGGACGAGATCGAGTCGGGCGCGTGGTTCGTCGTCGACGCCCATGCCGATGACGGGTTCTGTACCGACCCGGCGGTGCTGTGGCGGACGGTCCTGCGTCGACAGGGAGGCCTGTTCGTGACGGTCACCGACAACCCGGCCCTGAACTGAATTCCGGAACCCCGTTCCAACGCCAACTGAACTCCGTGCAACGGAACACGTGCGTTTTGTTCGCGTCGTGTCTATGGTGCGCATTGTGACCGAGCGCAAGAGCGCGGACGAACGCACCGCCGACCTACTGACCGCCGCCGAAGCCATCCTGTCCCGTAACCGCAGGGTGACGGTGTCGGAGATCGCGCGCGAAGCGGGAATCGCGAGTGGAACCTTCTACTTGTACTTCCCCTCCAAGGCACATCTCGAGGCGACGCTGATCGAGCGCTACGTCCTCGGCGCCGTGGACCGGGCCGAGCAGGCGATGGCTGACGGCACGTCCTGGATCGGCCGCTTCGAAGCGGTGGTGCAGGCGATGGTCGACCACGCCCTCGACCACCGGCCGGTCCTCGAGCTGCAGGTCCTGCACACCCCCACCGCCGGGACCAAGGAGACGATCGCCGCCGGCACCGACCGGATGGTGTCGTTGCTCACGCAGATCCTCACCGGGGGGACCGAGACCGGGGAGTTCGAGGTCGACGACCCCGAGATGACCGCGGCGCTCGTGTACCACGCCGTCGACGGGGTCCTCCGCAGCGCCGTGACGTTCGAGCGCGAGATCGAGCCCGAACGGCTCGTGTCCACGCTCCACCACAACGTCCGCCAGATGCTGGTGCACGAGATCCGCCTGGACTGACCGGTCGGCTATAGGGTCTGCCCCGCATCGACGAGTCGACGACGGAAAGGACCGACCCGATGGGCGGCACGCTCGCCATCTCCCCCGCGTTCGCCGGGTGTTCGCTGGCCGAGACCTTCGACATCGCCCGCGCCGCACGCCTGTGGGGCTACACCGCCGCGTGGGCCGACGAGGTCGTCGGGCACGACTGCTTCGCGATGCTCGGCGCCCTCTCCCGCGAGGTCGACCTCGACCTCGGCGTGGCGGTCGCGCCGGTGCAGACCCGCTCGGCGTTCGTCCTGGGGCGGGCGGCGCTGACCCTGGCGGAGCTGACCGGTGGGCGGTTCTCCCTCGGCATCGGTGCGTCCTCGGAGGTGCTGGTCACCCGGTTCGCCGGGCTCGACTGGGACAAGCCCCTGACCCACGTCCGCGAGACGACCGAGGCGCTGCGGGCGATCCTGGCCGGCCAGCGCGCGACGGTGGAGGGCGAGAAGGTCCGCATCGGCGGCTTCAAGTACGGGCTGCCCGCGCCGACGCCGGTCCCCCTCCTCCTCGGGTCGCTCAACCCGAAGTCGCTGCAGCTGGCCGGGGCGCTCGCCGACGGGCTGTGCCTCAACCAGATGGCCCCACACCACGTGCCGATGATGCTGGAGGAGGTGCGGCGAGGTGCCGAGGAGGCGGGACGGGCTCTGCCGGAGGACTTCCCCGTCGTGGCCCGCCTGATGGTCGTCGTGACCGACGACGCGTCGGCCGCACGCCAGATGCTCAAGGGCGTCTTCGCCCCCTACGCCGCGACGACGGGCTACAACCGCTTCTTTCGCTGGATCGGCTACGAGGAGGAGGCGACCGCCATCGCCGAGGCGGCCGAACGCGGCGACAGGGCCGCGATGGTCGAGGCCTACTCCGACGAGATGGCCGACGACGTGCTGGTCATCGGCACGGCCGACGAGGTGGCCACCAAGGTGCGCGCCTACCTCGACGCGGGGGTGACCGTCGCGGCGATCGAGCCGCTTGCACCCGGCGTCGAGGCCGTCACCGCAACGCTCCGGGCCGCGGCCGCGGCGCTCGACTGACCCTCCCACCACCGCAGGAGCGCAACGCATGGACATCGGGCTGACCTACTTCCCCACCCACGAGACGATGAACCCCGTCGACGTGGCGACGATGGCCGAAGGGCTCGGCTACGAGTCCGTCTTCGTCACCGAGCACACCCACATCCCCGTCAGCCGGAGGACGCCGTACCCGGCTGGCGGCGACCTGCCCCACGAGTACTGGCAGACCTGGGATCCGTTCGTGGCGTGCACGGCGATGGCGACGGCCACCTCGACCCTGAAGGTGGGGACGGCGATCTGCTTGGTCAACCAGCACGACCCGATCGTGCTGGCCAAGACCGTCGCGACGCTGCAGCACCACTCGGGCGGACGGTTCGTGTTCGGGGTCGGTCCGGGCTGGAACGTCGAGGAGATGAACGACCACGGCATCGCGTTCGACGAGCGGTTCGCGCAGATGCGGGAACGCGTGCATGCGATGCGCGCCATCTGGACCCAGGACGAGGCGTCCTACGACGGCGACCACGTCTCGTTCGAACCGATGTGGTCGTGGCCCAAGCCGGGACACGACGTCCCCGTGCTCGTGGCCGGCTGGGGGCCGACGGTGCTGGACCGGGTGATGGACTACGGCGACGGGTGGATCCCGATCGGTGGTCGGGGTGCGGTGCTGAAGTCGCGGGTCGAGGAGCTGCAGGCCCGCGCGGCGGACGCCGGCCGTGGGCCGATGGACATCACCATCTACCAGCCCGGCCCCACGGAGCAGCTATTGGAGGAGTACGCCGACGCCGGCGCCACCCGTGTGCTGTGCGCCCTGCCCCACGAGGACCCCGACGCCATGTCGGCCCGCATCGACCGCTACGCCGCCTTCATCGGCTGACCCGGGGGCCGCCCTCGGCCGATCTGCCATCGGCTGACCCGGGTGGCCGTCCTCGGACGACCCGGCGTGTGGACTGCACGCCCGCCGGGGCCGGCCATCCCACCCACCCCTGGCCCCTGTGTGCGATCCACGCCCGCGCCGGCCGCCGACCGCACACGCTGGCGGGCCCCGTGTGCGGACGGCCACCCGACCGGGTGGCTTGGGGACACGCTGAGAGGGTGGAGGGCGGCCCCGTCAGGCGGCCCCGTCAGGCGGCCCCTCGGGCAGTCCCGTCGGGCAGCCCCGTCAGGCGGTCAGGCGTTCGGTGAACAGGTCGAGGACGCGCTGGAGGGCGTCCTTGGTCGGGGGGCCGTCGAGGTAGTCGCCGCCGAGCACGGCGTGTGGGGTCGGGGTGAGGGCAGTCGGCCGTTCGTCGGTGGGCAGCGATGCGCGGGTGCGCTTCCACTCCCCCACGTCCAGCTCGACGGCCTCGAAGGCGTCTCCGAAGCGGGCCTTCAGCGCGCGGAAGCGGGCGGCCGGGGCGAGCAGGTCCTTCTCGAACCGCAGGCCGAGGATGCACAGGCCCTCGTCGCGGCATCGGTCGGCCACCACATCGGCATGGTCATCGGGGATCCCGAGGTCACGGGCATGGAGCGGCGTCACGGCGACCGGCAGCGACGGCTGGCTGAGCACCGGCGCGAGGACGTGGTCGTCGACGGCCAGCCCGAGGGCGAACCCGCCGGTCATGCACATGCCGACCGCCCCGATGCCCCGTCCACCGGCGCGGGCGTGCAGGTCACGGCCGAGCGCCCGGAGCCACCGCACGATGGGCCGGTCCGCCTGCAGGGCGAAGGCTCGGAACTCCCGTGAGATGCACAGCTTGGCCATGCTCGCCCCGGCGTACAGCGGCTCCAGCGGACGGCCGGCGTCGCCCAGCAGGTCGGGCATCGCAACGGTGAAGCCGGCGTCGACCAGGCGGCGGGCGAAGGCGGCGTTGGTCGGGGTGATGCCGGGGACCTCGTGCATGAACAGCACACCCGGCCCCTCCCCCGCCCGGTAGACCGTCCTGGTCGCCCCGTCGTGGGCGAACGTGTCGACGGTGAAGTCCGCGAGGTCGTCCCAGCCGTCGGGCACCGTCGACATCAGGACGCTCCGATCAGGTCGATGACGTCGTCGGCCAGCATGCGGCAGACGGCTGGTGGGAGGTCGTGTCCCATGCCCTCGATCACGTGGAGGCGTGCGCCGGGGATGGCCTCGGCCGTCGCCTCGCCGGCAGCCGGCGGGATGAGGGTGTCGACGTCGCCGTGCACGACGAGGGCGGGGAGGTCGAGCCGGCCGAGCTCGTCGGTGCGGTCGCCGTCGGCGATCGTCGCGGCGTACTGCCGGGATCCCCCCTCGGGGTTGAGCCCCCGTTCGATCAGGCCCCTCGCGAGCTCGAGCTCCCACTCGTCGTCGAACGCGAAGGCGGTGCTGCCGTAGGCGGCGCGTCGCCTGGCCCGACCGGCGAGGTACCCCTCGAGGCCCGGTTCGGTGACGGCCAGCAGGGCGGCGTTGGCTTCCCTGGTCGCGCCGGGCAGCCCTCGCCGGCCGGTGGTGCTCATCACGGAGGTCAACGACGCCACCCGGTCGGGATGGTCGATGGCCATCCGCTGCACGATCATGCCGCCCATGGAGGGCCCGAGGACGTGGACCCGGTCCAGCTCGAGGTGGTCGAGCAGCCCGATGGCGTCGTCGGCCAGGTCGCGGATGGTGTAGGCGTAGTCGGGGGTGCCGCCGGCCCTGAGGGTGGCGATGATCGCCCCGATGTCGGCCGGGCCTGCCTCGTCCATCCACGTCGAGCAGCCGACGTCGCGGTTGTCGAACACCACGGTCCCGATGCCCGCCCGATGGAGCGGCTCGAGGAGGTGTGGAGGCCAGCTGATCAGCTGCTGTCCCATCCCCGAGACCAGCAGCAGCACGGGCCCGTCCAAGGGGCCCGAGCGCTCGTAGCAGATGGTCAGCCCGTTGACGTCGGCGTTCGGCATGGCCGGCACGCTAGCCCACGATCGGCCGAACACGGCAACGGGACCGGGTCGAGTGACCCGGTCCCGTCGACTGTGTCGAGCCCCGCGCGGGGGCGTTCGGTCAGCTCAGGATGGTGACGTCGTCGACGAAGGCCCCCGTCAGGGAGTCCGCTCCACAGCTGACGGTCTCCACGGAGTCGCAGATCTCGTCAGCGAACACCAGGAACCTGATCTGGATGGTGCCGGCGTCCGGGGTGAAGCGGAGCAGCTGCTCGGTGAACGCCGGGAAGTCGGCGGACACGCCGTAGCTGGCGAGCCGTGTCCAGTCGCTGCCGTCGGCGGACCACTCGACGGCCATCTCGTCGAAGCCGCCGCCCTCCATCTGGACCGCGTACCACCAGGCGATGGCGACCTCGGTGCCGTCGACCTCGATCTCGGGCGAGGTCAGGGTCGCGTTGGCGCCGGAGTTGTACTGGTCCACCTGGAAGGAGATGTCGGAGTCGTGTCCGGGTTCCCCGCGCATCCACATCGACGTGGGCGTGCCGGCGACGGCCGTGGTCCAGCCCTCGGCGTCGTCCTCGAAGCCGTACGGGCCAGCGATGACGTCGGTCGGGGCGGGTTCGCCCGGTTCGACGTCCCCGGGGACGATGGCCTGCTCGGGCGGCGGACGGTAGCCCTCCGGCGGCGGGCAGGCGTCCAGGAGGGCCCGGACCTCGCCCGCGACCGTGTCGGAGATCGCAGCGGTCCCACCGGCGATGCGGGCGGTGATCACTCGGCAGGCGTTCTCGGTGACGAACTCGCCGCTGTCCAGCGACGCGCCCAGGCTGTTGGAGTCGACCAGCACGAGCGTGCCACCCGTCGCGGCCACGGACGGACCGGACGACAGCGCGTCGGCGAAGGCGTCGGCGCGGGCGAGCCACAGGTTGGACAGCCCGTGTCCGTTGGCAAGACCGACCTCGGCCGCAGCCACCGAGGTGGCGAAGCGGTTGGGGCCGGCGACGCGGTCGCCGAGGGTCACGATCCCGTCGAGCTGGTCCTCCACCGCCTGGGACACCGCAGCGGTGCCACCGACGATGCGGGCATCGTCGATGCCCTCCAGCGCGCCGACGGTCTCGCCGGGCAGCCGGTCGGTCTCGGTCAGCAGGATCGGCTGTCCGGCACGTGCGGCGACGGGCGCGATGCTCATCGCGTCGGGCCAGCCCCGCGTCGGGTCGGCGTCGTTGCCCTTGACCACCCACGCGGCGGTCGCGTCGGGCAGCTGCTCGGCGATGCGAGCGGCGGTGCCGAACCGGTTGTCGGCGCCGTAACGGGTGATGTCGGTGATGCCGAGGCCGGTCAGCTCCTGCGCGACGGCGGGGCTCAGCGCGGCCTCGCCACCCAGCAGGACGGCGCTGGTCGCGCCGAGTCGCTGGATCTCCGCGGCGACGTCGGGGTGCAGCGCACCGGAGGCGGTCAGCAGCAGGGGCGCGTCGAGGTCCGTGGCCAGCGGGGCGCCGGCCAAGGCGTCGGCGTACTGGTCCGACCGGGCAAGGACGACCACGTCGGAGGACTCGTACAGGGCGGCGGAGACCGCCACGGACGTGGACTCGCGGGTCGGGCCGGCAAGCCGGACGACGCTGCGCTCGGGTGCCGCGAACTCGGGGAAGTCGTAGCGCATGACGCCACGGCCGTAGACGCCGAGGTAGGCGACATCGGGGTCGTCGGCCTTCATCTGGATGTCCATCACCGGGATGGACAACGCGTCGGCGCCGCCCAGCGGCGCCCACGAGGTGCCCTGCAGGTCAGCGGAGATGAACGCGCCCAGGTCGGTACCGACCAAGAGCTGGCTGCCGCGCTGCTCGATGGACAGCACCGGCGTGTCGGGCAGGTTGCCGGAGATGTCGGTGAACGTCTCACCGGCGTCGGTGGACACGAAGACGTGTCCCTCGCCGACGTCGGTGGCCTCGTCGGCACCGGTTCCCGGCGGGACCCACTTGCGGGTGTACCCACCGAGGCCCGCGTAGACGGTCCGAGCCGTCGGGTCGTACGGGTCGATCTGCAGGTCGGAGATGTAGCGCTCCGGCAGGCCCTCGGCGGCGGCGAAGTGCCAGCCGCTGTCGGTGCCCGGCTCGGGCAGGTCCTGCGACCCGATGTTGGTCGCGATGCCCGAGTCGTACGGGTAGGGCGTCTGCAGGATGTTGCAGGGAGCGCAGAAGCCGACGTAGGTGGCGTCGCCGTACACGTCGATGGCGCTGGCCTGGCGGATCGGCGGTTCGACGTCGGTCTCGTAGTTGGGCTGACGTTCCGTGGCACCCAGCTGCATGGCGACCGACCAGGTCGAGGAGGTGGCCTCGCGACCGGCGAGGTTCTCGATCACGGTGTTGCCGGCGGTGACGATGTGGTCGCTGTTCAGCGGGTTCATCTCCAGCGGCGGGACGAACAGGAACGTGCCGTCGGAGGGTGTCGGCGTCAGGCTGGTGAAGGTCTGGAAGCGGTCGGAGGACACGCCCAGCAGCGAGTTGGTCTGGCTGGATGCGTAGCCGTAGTCGGAGTCCTCGGGATCGATGGCCGTGATCGTGCCGTCGGCGCCCTGGACCTCGTACTGGCGGTTGTCCAGCGTCGGGTCGACCAGCATGGTGCCGTTGTCCTGCAGGCCCGCGAGGGCGGTGCCGTCGTTGGCGACGGCGATGGAGTAGGGCAGCAGCGTGCGCAGGCCGTTCTCCTGCTCCAGGGACCAGGTGCTCTGGCTGGCTTCGTCGCCCTCGCCGAGGATCTGCTTGGACAGACCACCGTCGTGGCCGACGAGCAGGCGGACGCCGCCGTCGGGTTCGCCGTCCTCACCGACGCTGGGAATCCAGATGCCGTCGTGCTGGTCGGGGTGGGTGGTCGTGATGCCGAGGTTGGACGACACGAGGCAGTCGGTGACCACCAGCAGGCAGTCGACGCCGCCGTAGTAGGACCCGATCGTCTGGAAGCTGACCAGGGGGGTGTTGGCCGGGGCGTTGGTGAGCCTGTTCTGGAAGACCTCCTCGAGGCCCATGACAACGCGGGTGGGGACACCGCCGACCTGGCGCGTCGGGTCCGGGGCGATCCACATGTTGTACCAGGACTGCACACCGGGCTCGATGGCCCCGGGGATGCAGAAGACCGACTGGTTGAGGGTGCAGAGGGTGCCCATCTCGTCGTCGTTGGACAGCTCGGTCCACGTCTCGCCGAAGTCGTCGGAGTAGTAGACGCCCAGAAGGTAGGTGGGGTTGGGGCTCAGCAGGCCCGTCGGGTCGACGCCGTCGGGGATCGGGACGTACTGGAAGCCGCCGTTGAACAGCACGGCGTCCTCGATGACGGCGTAGACGATGTCGTGGTCCTGCTCGGCACCGATGGCAGGGCCGAACTCCATGCGGCCGAGGCGCTCCTGACCACCGACGGTGGCGTCGAGGCCGTCGAGACGCTCGAACGTGCCGGCCTCACCGGTGTCGGAGCGGTAGACGCCGTTGCCCTCGGAGTGGATGAAGTCACCCGAGATGTCCTCCAGCCGGCCGGCGCGGTAGCCGACGGCCGCCAGGACCTGGCCACCCTCGGTGTCCTCGCCCACACCGCCGGGCGCCTTGACGACCACGTCGGTCACGAAGTGGGCGTAGTTGCAGGTCTCGATGTTGTAGTCGCCCTGGCAGGTGCCGACGGGAAGCTCGACGTCGACGTAGGTGCGGCCGGCGTCGGCGGAGCGCCACAGGCCCTTGCCCGTCGCGGCGTAGACGATGTTGGGGTCGGTGGGGTCGACCTCGATGGCGAACCCGAGGGTGCCGTCGGGCGGACCCTCTGCGCGGGCCCAGGTCGCGCCGAGGTCGGTGGACCAGAACGCGCCGAGGCCGGTGAAGGCCGACCCGCCGAACGTGTGCTCACCGGTGATGACGACGACGGTGCCGTCGGGACCCCCCGCGGGGGTCCACGAGACACCGGAGGTGATGTTGGTCGGCAACGAGTCACCGATGGAGGTCCAGGACTCACCGAGGTCGGTCGACATCCAGACGCCGGCGGTACCGATCGCCGCGAACAGGCGGTCGTTGGCCTCGTCGTAGAAGAAGTCGTCGATGCGACCCGTGGAGTCGACGATTCCCTGGCCGGAGTCGTAGGGGTCCTCGTCGAAGTTCAGCGGCCCCTCGCCGACGAACGACAGCTCGCCGTCGCTGCCGGGCACGGTGGCGCCGCTGTCGATCAGGTTCTGGCGCTGCTGCGCCGCCGACCAGCGGGCACCCTCGGCGGGCTGCATGAAGGGGGCGCTGGTGCGCGCGTCGGCCTGGGCGTTGCGGAGCGCCAGCTCGGCGAAGGACTCCACTCGGTCGGGCTTGCAGTCGCCCGGGAACTCCATCGCCTCGGCGGGGCCGCGGTACTCCGGCGGCAGGAGGTCCTGCTGGTCCGGTGGCACGAGACGGGCCTCGGGGCCGGTGATCGGGACGGTTCCCGGCGGACACTCGACGAGGGCGTCACCGACGGAGGTGACGGCCACGGCGACCGAGGCAACCACGGCCACGGACGCGAGGACGGCAAGGCCACGAGTGAACACGCGGCGGCTGGCACGAGGCATGCGAAACGCTTTCTGGCAGGCGGAGAGAACTGCGATCAACCGGCCGGGCTGGCGCCGACCGATTCGAGGGATGGTACGCCATGGGCGTGACATCCCTTACGCGGTGACGGTCCCCGAGGTTTCGCCGCGCCGCAGGTCAGCGTGTCATCGGTCGTCGGTGATGCCGTAGAAGCCGGCGGCCGTGTCGTGGAAGACGGCCCGGCGGTCGGCGTCGTCGAGGTGCTCGGTCAGCAGGTCCATCGCGTCCATAAGCGTGGTGAAGTCCAGCGACACCCGGTCCATGGGGAAGTTGCTGGCGACCATGCACCGTCGGGGACCGAAGACGTCCAGCGCGTGGTGCACGAGGGGCCGGAACGCCTCGGCGACTTCCTCGGCGGCGACCGGAACGTCCCGCCGGTGCCAGTCGAACCCGCTGATCGGCATGGCCAGGCCGCTGAGCTTGACGTGGGCCTGCGGCTGCTCGGCCACCGCGGCGATGTCGTCGCGCCAGCGTCCGAGGATCTCGTCGCGTTCCCGCGCCGTCGTCCCGACCCCTGCGAAGGGCCCGCCGAACCCGACGGGGCTGCCGAGGTGGTCGATGACGACCGCGGTCTCGGGGTGGGTGCGAAGGAGGGTGGTCACCGACGGCAGCTGGTGGCCGTAGGCCCACGCGTCGAAGGTCAGCCCCCGCTCCCCCAGGCGGTCGTATCCGCGCCGCCAGGCCGCCTCGGCGGTGCGGTCGGGGCGCGTTGCCCAGTCGACCAGGGCGTCGTTGTCGTTGCCGTGGGCGAGGTAGTCGCGGATGCCCCGGAACCGGTGGCTGGCAGCGTGGTGGCCGTCGAGGATGGCGTCGAGGGACGGCGAGGCGAGGTCGACGCGACCGACGACGGCGAGCAGGTCGGACCCGCAGACCTGCTCCAGCCAGCGGGTCTCGTCGACCACACCCATCGGCCCCTTGGCCTGCCAGTCCGCCTGGACGTGGACGAAGCCGCGGACCCGACGCGGCCGGGTGTCGGCCCGCCACATGCCCGGCAGGTAGGGGTTGAGCGCCGTGTCGGGATCACCGACGAACGCCAGCATCGCGGCCGGCACCGCCTTCTCGGCCAGTGTCCGCAGCAGGCGGGGGTTCCATCCGAGCGCCTTGACCGCGGGGGTCACCGTACGGGGGGTGACCCGTGGGTCCCACTGGTGGATGTGCGCGTCGATCCGCGGCCCGTCGTACATGGCGGGCACTCTACGTCGGGCAGGGACCTCCATGTCCGGACATGTCGACGGGCCGGCCCCGGAGGACCGACCCGTGGACGAAGGCAGCGGGCTAGAGCTCGCCGCAGTCGTCGATGATGACGGGCTCGTCGGTCTGGCCGTTGCGGCTGCCGTGGGACTCGATCTGCTTCACGACGTCCATGCCGTCGACGACCTCGCCGAAGACGACGTGCTTGCCGTCCAGCCAGTCGGTGACGATGGTGGTGATGAAGAACTGGGAGCCGTTGGTGTTCGGGCCGGCGTTGGCCATCGACAGCTGGCCGGGCTTGGTGTGCTTCAGCTCGAAGTTCTCGTCGGCAAACTTGGCGCCGTAGATGGACTTGCCGCCCGTGCCGTTGTGGTTGGTGAAGTCGCCGCCCTGGCACATGAAGTCCGGGATCACCCGGTGGAAGCTGGAGCCCTTGTAGCCGAAGCCCGGCTCACCGGTGCAGAGCTGGCGGAAGTTCTCCGCCGTCTTGGGCACCACGTCGGCGTACAGCTCGAACGTGATGCGTCCGACCGGCGTGCCGCCGACGGACATGTCGAAAAAGACCTGGGGGTTCGCGTTGTCAGTCACGCCGCCGAGCGTAGCCGGGGTGGGGCCGTCGCAGCCCGGCCGACGAGCCACCCCCGACCCGGCCTGTCGCTACAGGCCGTTGAGGGTGCTCCGCAGCCCGGTGGCCTGACGGGTGAGCTCGTCGTCCACGCACTCGGGGCGTTCGTCGACCGCGGACAGCGCGAAGACGAGCTCGTCGCGCAGCGCCGGGTCCTCGCGGCCGGTCCCCACGTAGCTGCGCGCCTCGTCGATGGCGGTGGTCACGATCGCGACCGCGTCCTCGCAGGTGCTGTCGTCGGTCAGGGCCGGCAGCAGGGTGTCGCCGCTGCCGCAGGCCGTCACGAGGACCGCCAGCACGGCCACGGACGCGGTGCGGAGACGGCTGGGGAGGGTGGGGGTCGGCACGACGGCCGACCCTATCGGTTCCCGCCGCGGGCCACCCTCAGTAGCTGGTCCCCGTCACGTACTCCTGCAGCGACTCCGCCTCGGTCCGGAGCTCGTCCATCCGGCTCTTCACGACGTCACCGATGGAGACGATCCCGACCAGGGCACCGCCGTCGACGATCGGCACGTGGCGGAACCGGCCCGTCGTCATGATCTCCACCAGCTCGTCGATCGTGGCCGCCGGGGTGGCGGTGTGCACGCCGGTGGTCATGGCCGTCGACACCGACACCGAGCCGGTGCCGACCCCGTCGGTGCTGGCGAACTGCCGCACGATGTCGCGCTCGCTGAGGATCCCGTCGACGGTGCTGCCGTCCCGCGAGACGACCACCGCCCCGATGTTGTGCTCCGCGAGGAGCGCCGCCGCCTTCGCAAGGGTGGCGGCCGGCCCGATGGTCACCACCTCGCTTCCCTTGCGATCGATGATGTGGGCCACGTTGGTGGACATTGCCGCCTCCATTTCCTCGAGGACGTGTCGGCCGCGCCGACACGGTGTCTCCACCAGCGATCCTCTCACCCCGACCGTGGCTTGTCCCGGGTGCGGACGGGAATCCTCCGCTGGCGCCCGCACCCGGACCCCCACGGGTCTACAGTCGAGGCCCCCGGGGGCCGACGATGGAGACGATCCGAGATGTCCGACCCGCATGCGCTCTACGCCCGCACCGCCGAGTTCGCCCAGTCGGTGCTGGCCGACATCGATCCCGGGCGCCTCGACGACCCCTCTCCCTGTGCGGGGTGGGACGTCCGCGAGGCAACCAACCACCTGATCGGCGGGCAGCACTACTTCGCGGCGTGCGCACGCGGGCAGGGCCTCGAACCCCGGGCCGATGGCCCGCCGGACTTCACCGCCGGCGACATGGTGGCCGCCCATCGGCAGGCAGCCGCCGCCTGCGCGGCAGCCTTCAGCGACGAGGCGATGACGGCGATGCTGCCGACGGTCCGCGGAGAGGTCCCCGGCGGCATGCTCTTCCAGGTCGCGGCGATGGAGAACGTGCTGCACGCCTGGGATGCAGGCCGCGGCGCGGGCCTGTCACCGCAGGTGCCAGACGACATCGCCGAAGCGATCCTCGGAGTGGTCGGGGCGATCGCTGCCAACGCACGGGGTGACGGTGACTTCGCCGAGCCCGTGGAGGTGGGGGACGGCGCCTCCATGACCGATCGGATCGTGGCGCTGTCCGGCCGCACGCCCTGAGGCGACCGCTCACCGGTCGGTGTAGGTGGCCCCTCGCCGTTCGATGAAGCTGTTCATCGACTCCTGCCCGTCGGCGGTCTGGCTGGAGGCGGCCATGGCCTCGATCGCCACGTCGTAGGCCTGGCGTTGCTCCAGTCCGACCTGGGCGTAGTACGTCTGCTTGCCGAGTCCCTTGGACAGCCGGCTCCCCCGGGTCGCGCGGCCCAGCAGGTCCAGGCAGGCCTCGTCCAGGTGCGGTGCGGCGACGGCGCGGTTGATCAGACCCCACGAGGCCGCGGTGGACGCGTCGACGGGATCACCGGTCAGCGCCATCTCCAGCGCCCGCTTGGGCGGAAGCTGGCGGCCGACCGCCACCATCGGGGTGTGGCAGAACCACCCGGCCTTCCCGCCGGGCACCGAGAACGTCGCGCTGTCCACGGCCACGGCGAGGTCGCAGCTGGCCACGAGCTGGCAGCCGGCCGCGAGGGCCGGTCCCTGGACCCGGGCCAGGACCACCTGGGGGATCTGCTGCACCAGCGTCATCATGTCCGCGCAGGTGCGCAGCAGCCGGCGCATGTCGGCGTAGGACCGGCCGGCCATGTCAGCGAAGTCGTGGCCGCTGGAGAACACCGGTCCCTCGCCCGTCAGCAGCACACCTGCCGCGTCGCTGGCAGCCACCTCCTCCAGGGCCCGAGCGAGCGCTTCGATCATCGCCAGCGACAGCGCGTTGCGTCGTCGCGGCACCGCGAGGGTGATCTCGGTGTACCAGTCGTGGGGCTGCGTCCTCACCATCGTGCTCGGCTCGGTCACGGGTCCTCCTCGGTCTCACCCCGTCGACGCGGCAGGACAGCCGGTCGACCGGGGAACGTCGTCGCCGACGATACGCTCGCCGCGATCGGCTCGACGAGGAGAGGCACAGAAGTGATCGGTTCGCCATCCCGCATCGTGCGACGGGCTGCGGTCGTCGCCGCCCTGTCCGTGGCGCTGGCCGCGTGCACCGGCGACGACCCCGTCGTCGAGGCACCCCCGCCCACGGCCGTGGCGGTGCCGTCGGTGGACACGACGAAGTCGCCCTCACCGTCCCTGTCGACACCGACCGAGGACGGTGTCGTCGCGCCCGAGCCGGACGACCCGGCGACCGACCCCGACGGGCTGCCCCCGATCCAGCAGCCGACCTCGACGCCGAACGCCGAACCAGACACCGAGGAGCCGACCGGCAGCGGTCAGGCCGGCTGGGTGTCCGACGTCCGCGTCAGCACCGTCGAGGGGTACGACCGCATCGTTGTCCTCCTCAGCGAGCCCGAGATCGACGGCGTGGCCGGCTGGACCGCCGAGTACGTCGAGGAGTACGTGCCGATCGGCGAGGACGTGCACCCCGACCCGCCGGGTGACGGGACGCTGCAGCTGACACTGCGGAACGTCGCCCTCCCGTTCGACGACCTCGGCGCGGCCTTCCCCACCGGGGTGATCCCCGGGCCGGGCAGCGCCATCACCCAGGTTGACGTCGTCGGCTGGTTCGAGGGCCAGCAGGACATCGTCATCGGGACCGCCGCCGAGGTGCCGTTCCGCGTCTACAGCGACCATCCGCGCCGCATCGTCGTCGAGGTCGCCCACTCCTGACCGGCGGGCCGGCGCGCCGCCTTGACTTCCTGTGTGACGTTCACGTTTAGTTGAGCCACACTCAGGAAGAGTCGAATCGGTGAGGACCACGTGCCCGTATTCCAGTCGAGGATCAACCCCACCAGCCCCGAGTTCCGGGCCAACCGCGCGGCGATGCTGGAGCTGGTCGAGCAGATGCGCGCGCTCCAGCAGCGGGCCGTCGACGCGTCGCATCGCCGGGCCGACCGGTTCGCCGAACGCGGCCAGCTGACCCCACGGCAACGGGTCGCCCGCCTGCTGGATCCCGGCGCCCCCTTCCTGGAGCTCCGCACCCACGCCGGCTACCTGGTCGACACCGACGACCCCGAACGCTCCGTCCCGGGCGCCTCTCAGATCACCGGGATCGGGATGATCGCCGGTACCCGCTGCATGGTGGTGGCCAACGACTCCGGCATCAACGCCGGTGCGCTGACCCGCTCGGGGGGCGCCAAGGTGCTGCGCGCCCAGGAGATCGCCCTGGAGAACCGGCTGCCCCTGGTCATGCTGGTGGAGTCCGCCGGGGCCAACCTGCTGGAGTATCGCGTCGAGCAGTGGGCCGAGGGCGGCAGGTTCTTCGCCAACATGGCCCGCCTCTCGGCCGCCGGGGTGCCCGTCATCACGGTCCTGCACGGATCCTCCACGGCGGGTGGCGCCTACATGCCGGGCATGAGCGACGTCGTCATCGGCGTGAAGGGGCGCGGCCAGGCGTTCCTCGCCGGCCCACCGCTGCTGAAGGCCGCCACGGGCGAGGTCGCCGAGGCCGACGACCTCGGCGGTATCGACATGCACGCCACCGTCTCGGGCCTGATCGAGCACGTCGCCGAGGACGACGCCGATGGCCTGCGGATCGCCCGCGAGGTGATCGGTGCGATGCGCTTCGGCACCGCCCGGATGCCTGCGGCGGACGTGCCCGACGGCGACCCGCCGGTGCTGGACCCCGACGAGATCGCCGGGGTCGTCCCCGTGGACTACCGGACGGCCTACGACGTGCGCGAGGTGATCGCCCGAGTCGTGGACGGCTCGCGGATCCTCGACTTCAAGCCGCGCTACGGGCCCGGCACCGTCTGCGTCGAGGCGGCCGTCTTCGGCCGTCCGGTCGGGATCGTCGCCAACAACGGCCCCATCGACAACGACGGCGCGCAGAAGGCCACCCAGTTCGTCCAGCGCTGCGGACAGCTGGGCACGCCGCTGGTGTTCCTGCAGAACATCACCGGCTACATGGTCGGCACCGCCTCCGAGCGCGGCGGGATGATCAAGAACGGGTCGAAGATGATCCAGGCCGTCACCACCGTCGACGTGCCCCGGTTCACGTTCTTCATCGGTGCGAGCTTCGGGGCCGGCAACTACGGCATGTGCGGGCAGGGGTACGACCCCCGCTTCTCCTTCACGTGGCCCAACGCCAGGTCGGGGGTGATGGGTGCCGAGCAGGCCGCGACGACGATGCGCATCGTCGCCGAGCAGCGGGCGGAGAAGAAGGGAGAACCGCTGGACGAGGCGATGCTCGACGCCTTCGCCGGCCAGATCGTCAACCAGTACGCCGCGCAGGAGGCGGCGCTCGTCACCTCCGGGCTGGGCCTCGACGACGGGCTGATCGACCCACGGGACACCCGCCGTGTCCTCGGGATCGTCCTGGCCACCGCCCAGGAGGGCGACGCCACCGACATCCGTCCCGTCAGCTTCGGGGTGGCGCGGCCATGACGCACCCGGAGAACCCCTCGACCTTCGACACCGTGCTCGTCGCCAACCGCGGCGAGATCGCCGTCCGAGTCATCCGCAGCGCCCGCGCGCACGGCTACCGCACGGTGGCGGTGTACTCCGACGCCGACGCCGGGGCACCGCACGTGGCCCTCGCCGACGACGCCGTCAGGCTGGGGCCTGCCCCGGCCGCCGACTCCTACCTCGACGTCGACGCCGTGATCGCCGCGGCCCGAACCGGCGGCGCACAGGCGATCCACCCCGGCTACGGGTTCCTCGCCGAGAACGCCCGGTTCGCCCGTGCGGTGGCCGACGCCGGTCTGGTGTTCATCGGGCCGACCCCCGACGCGATCGACCTCATGGGCGACAAGGCCGCTGCCAAGCGACGGATGGCCGACGCCGGCGTGCCGCTGCTGCCCGGCTACCAGGGCACCGACCAGTCCGACGAGACCCTGCTGGCCGAGGCCGACCGCATCGGCCTGCCGCTCATGGTCAAGGCTGCGGCCGGTGGTGGTGGCAAGGGCATGCGCTTGGTCACCGACGCCACGGACCTGCGCGACGCGCTGGCCGCAGCCCGCCGCGAGGCCACCTCGGCGTTCGGTGACGACACCCTCATCCTCGAGCGGGCGCTGCTGCATCCCCGCCATGTCGAGATCCAGGTGCTGGCCGACACCCACGGCAACGTCGTGGCCCTCGGCGAACGCGACTGCTCGGTCCAGCGACGCCACCAGAAGGTCGTGGAGGAAGCCCCCTCGCCCGCCATCGACGCCGTCACCCGTGCCGCGATGCAGCAGGCCGCGGTCACCGCGGCGGCCGACATCGGCTACGTCGGCGCGGGGACCGTGGAGTTCCTGCTCGACGTCGAGCGTCGCGACGGCGACCACCAAGCGTTCGCCTTCCTCGAGATGAACACCCGCCTGCAGGTGGAGCACCCCGTCACCGAGCTGGTCACCGGCATCGACCTGGTGGAGTGGCAGCTGCGGGTTGCCCGCGGCGAGGCCCTGGCGTTCGGACAGGACGACATCACCCTGGACGGCCACGCCATCGAGGTCCGCCTCTACGCCGAGGATCCCAGCAACGGGTACCTGCCGCAGACCGGCACCGTCGAGGCCTGGCAGCCGCCGACTGGCGCCGGCATCCGCGTCGACGCCGGCATCGCCGCCGGACAGCAGGTCACCGCGCACTACGACCCGATGCTCGCCAAGGTCATCGCCCACGGGCGTGACCGCGACGAGGCCCGGCGACGGCTCGCCGACGCCCTCGACCGGCTGGTGTGCCTGGGTGTCACGACCAACCGGACGTTCCTCGCACGGGTGCTGCGGCATCCGGTGTTCGCCGAGGGGGGCGCGACCACGTCGTTCCTGACCGACCACGACGTCACGGGTGTCGACCTCGATCCTCGCGACGTCGCGGCGGTGGCCGGCTGGCGGCAGCTGGCCGCCACGGCCGACGCCGAGCGCCGCTCCCCCGGGCTGGCCGGCTGGACCAACGCCACGTGGCTGGTCGACTCCCGCCCGCTGCGGGTCGGCGCCGACGACAGGGTGGTGTCCCTGCAGGCCACCGTCGACGGCATCGTGGTGACCGTCGATGACCAGCGGGTCCTGGTGACGGGAACCCCCGATGCGCTTCGGGTCGAGGGGCGACCCGTCCACCTCACCGTGCATCGCCCGGGCGGGGACCGCCTGCTCGTCCACCTCCCCCACGTGGACCTCGACGTGTCGGATCCGACGGGGCTGCCGCCGGGCGCCGACGACGCCGCGGGCGCCGGGGTGCTCGTGGCGCCGATGCACGGTGCGGTGACTGCGGTGGCGGCCACCGTCGGCCAGCAGGTGGAGGCCGGCAGCCAGGTGGTGGTGATGGAGGCCATGAAGATGGAGCACGTCATCCGCGCCGACGTCGCCGGCACCCTGGTGGAGGTCGTCGACGTCGGGGACCAGGTGGGTGTCGGCGCGGTCGTGGCCCGTATCGACCCGGCCGACACCGACGGCTGAGCCGACAGCCGGGTTTGTCGCTGGCGGCCCATCTGTCCGAAGCTGGCCGCTCCCCCATCGATCCCGGAGTCCACGTGCCCACCGTCACCCTGCTGCGCCACGGCCAGGCCTCCTTCGGCGCCGCCGACTACGACAACCTGTCCGAGCTCGGCCACCGACAGGCCGAGGTTGCGGCCGCCACCCTCGCCGAGCGGGGGTTGCGCAGTCCGGTCGTGGCGAGCGGCACCCTCCGCCGTCAGCGGGACACCGCCGCCCCGGTCGCCCGCGCTTTCGGCAGCCCCGACGGCAGTACCGAGGTCGTGGTGGATGCCCGCTGGAACGAGTACGACCACGTGGCGATGGTCCAGCACGCCGTCACGGCGTCGGGCCGGTCGATGCCGACCGGCGAGCGCGAGTTCCAGGCGGTGCTCGACACGGCGTTGGGCCGCTGGGTGACCGACGACGCCGCCGACGGCTGGCAGGCGTTCAGCGGCGGGGCGGTCGCCGCCCTGCACGACCTCGTCGATGCCCTCGAGCCGGGGCGTGACGCGATCGTGGCCACCTCGGGCGGCGTGATCGCCGCGGTCGCGGCACACCTGCTCGGCGGCGGCCCGGACACGGTGGTCGCGCTCAACCGCGTGGTCGTCAACGCCGGGTTCACCACGCTGCTCGCGGGCCGGTCCGGCCTGTCGTTGCTCGGCTTCAACGACCACGCCCACTTCACGGGCGCCGCGGCGTCGCTCCGCACCTACCGCTGAACCTGCGGGCGGCGACGCCCTGGCACCCCGATGGTCATTTCGGACCATTCGGTACCGTCATATGGGACCATCCTCGTGAACGTTCTTCACTTACGTCGTCCGGCGACCGATACTCCTCCCTGACAGGAACAACGAACCAGGGGTGGGGAGTGGCGAGACGTCGACGACGACGGCAGTACGCGCGGGTGGAGAGGGGGTCGGTGGGCGGCATCGTGGCCGGGTCGCTCCTGGTCACCGCGATGCTGATGGCGCTGACGGGGCCAACGGCGGCCCCGCTGGTGCCGCTCCCGGTGCCGTGGGTGGCGCTGGTGCTCGGCTTCTGCGTCGCCGACGGGACACGTCTCACGCTGCGGCTTCATCGCGAGTGTCGGGCCTTCAGCCTGAGCGAGGTGCCGCTGCTGGTCGGGGTGCTCGCCTCGACACCCGTCGCCGTCGCGACGGCGAGCGGCATCGCGATGCTGGCGTGGCAGCTGTGGGGCCGCAAACCCCTGCGCAAGGCCAGCGTCAACGTGACCATGGCCCTTCTCGAAGCCGGCATGGCCGTGGCGATCACGCGCGTGCTGGTGGAACCGGGACCTTCGCTGCACGCAGGGCACTGGACCGCTGCCCTCGTCGGGATCGTCGGCGCGATGGCGACCAGCGGTCTGGTCGTCTCGTGGGTCCTTGCCGCGGTCGACGGGCCCGGGACGTGGGCGACCTCGCTGCAGGCGCTCGCGGTGTCGCTGGTGTTCTCCGTCGGACTGGCGGGGCTCACCGTCGCCGAGCTGGTGCTCCTCAGCCACCAGCCGACGGCGGGACTGCTGCTGCTCGGACCGGCAGCGGTGGTGGTGCTGGCCCACCGGGCGCACGTGGCGGCGATGGCCGAGAGCGGGCGGGTGGCGTTCGTCGCGCGCTTCACCACCACCATCGCCGCCGCCCAGGGCCACGACGCCGCCCTGCGACAGCTCCTCGACCACGTCGGACAGGAGCTCGGCGCGGGATTCGTGGACGTCCTGCAGATGCACCCCCGCGACGGGACCATGCTGCGGGTCCGACGCGACACCGGCGGGCTGCAGGTCCGCGACACCCTCGGCAAGGACGACACCGCGGCGGTCGCGGAGTACCTCGCCGTCTGCGGGGACGGCGAGATCGTCCACTCCCCTGATGGCCACACGCTGTCGGGGTACCTGGCGTCCGCAGACATCACCGATGCCCTGCTGGTCCCTTTGGGAGACCACGAGACCCTGTCGGGACTGTTCGTGGTGGCGAACCGGGACCCCGAGGCGCCGTCATGGGGCAGGGGTGACCTCGAGATCGCGGTCACCGTCACCCGTCACACGGGCGCGATCCTGCGGTCCGCTGAGCTTGCCTCGTCGTTGTCGGACATGACGGCCGAGCACGGACGCCTGCTCCACGAGAGCCACCACGATCCGCTCACGGGACTGACCAACCGTCGTGGGCTCCTGCGGGCGCTGGCCGACGTCGACGACGGCTCGCCGGTCGCCCTGCTCACCATCGACCTCGACGACTTCAAGGCGGTCAACGACACGCACGGCCATGCGGTCGGGGACGACGTCCTCAGGGCGGTCGGCCTGCGCTTGCGAGCGGTCTCCCGGTCCGGGGACGTGGTCGCCCGGCTGGGCGGGGACGAGTTCGTCGTCCTGCTCGATCCGCCTCCTGACCCGCTCGCGGAGGTCGTGGACCGCGTCGCGTCGACGCTGGCCGAACCCGTGATCGTCGGCGACCGGGTGATCCGGTGCACCGGGAGCGTCGGAGCGGCGGTGGGCTCCGTCGACGGGCTGATGAAGCGGGCCGACGACGCGATGTACCGGGCCAAGCGGTCCCGGGCGACCGCGGCACGGACGTCCGACCGCTCCTCGGCCGACGCCTGACACCGGTCGGGACCTACAGGTGCTCGCCGGCCTCCACCGCGAACGGCAGGGTGTTCTCGGGCGGGGCGATCGGACACGACCAGCGGGAGTCGTGCACGCAGGACGGGTGGTAGGCGAAGTTGAAGTCCAGGACCAGGCGACCGTCGGTCCCACCCAGGTCGGCCGACTTGGCGCCGTCCAGCAGGTACCGCCCGCCGCCGTAGGTCGCCCCACCGCTGGTGGCGTCGCGGAACGGCAGGAACAGCCCGCCGCCGTACTGCCGCAACCAGTAGAGGGTCAGGGACGCCGTGCGGCCGTCACGGTCGATCGCCACAGTGCCCACCGGGTCGGCCATCGTCACGCCGTCGCCGGAGTGGGGCAGCCCCACGGGCTGGTCGTCCGACGGGGGACCGACCTCCACCTCCAGCCGCCAGCTGGGGTCGTGTGCCCAGGTCGGGATGGTGTCGGGTGCGTCGTCCCTCCCGGCCCAGACCCCCTGTGGATGGGTGAACAGCGCGTCCCGTCCCTCGCGCCATCCCTGCCATGCCGTCACCGGGTCCGGCGCCCGTCGCACGTCGGCGTAGAGCTCGGCCATGCGGCGGCGGTAGTCGGCGAGGTCGAGGACCGTCGCCGGAGATGGACCGGATTCGTCAGGAGGCGCAGAAGCTGTCACCCTCCGGCCAACACGCGGCTACCCAGAGGATATTTCCCTCCAGCGCCAGTCCCCGCTTGAATGACGTGGACGAGCCGCCGAACAGCACAACCCAGTGGAGAGATCGATGCGACGACTTCTGGCGGCCCTGGCCGCGACGACCCTGCTCCTGACCGCATGCAGCGGCACCGACGACACCACCGACGCGGCGTCGGACGCGCCCGTGGAGGACACCGCCGACGGCAGCACCGACGACGGCGCCGAGGCACCCGAGGACGGCGAACCGTTCGTCTTCGGCATGATCCTCGTCGGCCCGCGCGACGACCGCGGCTGGTCCCAGGCCCACTTCGAGGGCGGCGAGTACATCGAGGCGAACCTTCCCGGCGCCGAGATGATCGTCGTGGACTCCGTCAACCCGGCCGACAAGCCCGAGATCTCAGTCGAGTCGGTCGTGACCGACATGATCGACCAGGGTGCCCAGATGGTCTTCGCGACGTCCGACGACATGCGTGACGGCATCCTGGCCGCTGCTGCCGCCCACCCCGACGTCCCGATGATCTGGACCTCCGGTGACTCCGCGTGGGAGGACGGCGAGGCCTTCGAGCCCGACCTGTCCAACCTCGGCAACATCATGGGTCGCATGGAGCTGACCAAGGCACTCGCCGGCTGCGCCGCGGCCATGACCACCGAGACCGGTCACCTCGCCTACCTCGGCCCGATCGTGAACGCCGAGACGATCCGTCTGGTCAACGCCACGTACCTGGGCGCCCAGCACTGCTGGACCGAGACCCGCGGCGAGGCCGCGGAGGACCTGACCTTCGAGGTCACCTACATCGGGTTCTGGTTCAACATCCCCGGCGTCACGCTGGACCCCACGCAGGTCGTCAACGACTTCTACGCCGGTGGCGCCGACGTGGTCCTGTCCGGGATCGACACCACCGAGGCCATCGTCCGCACCGGCCAGCTCGCCGAGGCCGGCGACGCCGTGCACGCCGTGCCCTACGACTTCCTGGGTGCCTGCGACGAGGCCCCCGACGTGTGCCTGGGCGTTCCCTACTTCAACTGGGGTCCGTCCTACCTGGAGACCGCCCAGTCCGTCGTCGACGGCAGCTTCGCCGCTGACTTCCGCTGGCTCGGCCCCGACGCCGACGACATCAACGACCCCGACGCCAGCACCGTCGGCTTCGTGAAGGGCCCCGGCCTGGGCGAGGACGCGGCGGCGGCGGTCGACGAGCTGACCGCCGGCCTGCTCGACGGCTCCGTGGAGCTGTTCGCCGGCCCGCTGGTCCTGCAGGACGGCACCACCTACGTCGCGGAGGGCGAAACCGCCACCGACGAGCAGGTCTGGTACTTCCCCGGCCTGCTCGAGGGCATCGACGGCACCGCCGAGACCCAGGAGTAGCGACCCCACGTGCTGGAGGTCATCGACGTCCACAAACGCTACGGCGCGGTGAAGGCCAACGACGGTGTGGCCTTCACCGTGCAGCCGGGCGCGTTGCACGGGCTTGTCGGCGAGAACGGCGCCGGCAAGTCCACGATCGTCGGCATCGTGTCCGGTGCCCGCCGGGCCGACGCCGGCCGGATCCGCCTCGACGGGGTCGACCTGGACATGGCCGGTCCCCGCGACGGGCTGGCAGCCGGCATCGGCCTGCTGCACCAGGATCCGATGGTCCTCGGTCCCATGACGGTGCTGGAGAACTTCCTGCTGGGAAGCCACGGGCACCTCTCGCGGGTGGAGGGACGTCGGCGGCTGACGGCGACCTGCGACCGGCTCGGCTTCGAGCTGCCGCCGGACGCCGTGGCCCGGACGTTGACCGTGGGCGAACGCCAGCAGCTGGAGATGGCGCGGCTGCTGGACGCCGGCGCCCGTGTGCTGATCCTCGACGAGCCGACGACGGCGATCTCCGCGGACCAGCGGGAGCTGCTGTTCGCCGCGCTGCGGCGGCTGGCCGACGACGAGGGGCTCAGCGTCGTCTACGTCACCCACAAGCTGGAGGAGCTGGCCGAGCTGTGCCACCGCGTCACCGTGATGCGTGCCGGCCGGGTGGTCGGCGAACGTGACCTGCCCGTCTCCGACGCCGAGCTGGTCGAGCTGATGTTCGGCACCAGCCCCGAGCTCGGCGAACGCGAGGCCGCCGCCGTCGGTGCCCCGCTGCTGCGCCTGTCCGGTGTCGGCGCCGTCGACGGGTCCACCGTCGTGGCCGACGCCGACCTCGTCGTGCACGCCGGGGAGGTCGTGGGCCTCGCCGGCATGGAGGGATCGGGGCAGCGCAGCCTGCTGCGGCTGGCAGCCGGGGTCCTGTCCGCCGACGCCGGCACGATCGAGCTGGCCGACGCCGGGCGCGAGGGTGATCACCTCGTGGACGTCACCGGAACGTCCCCCCGCCGGCGGCGGGCGATGGGCCTGGAGTTCCTGCCCGCCGACCGCCTGGCCGAGGGGCTGGTCCCCGGGCTGACCGTGGCCGAGCACGCCGACCTCGCCGGCGCCGTCCCCGTCAGGTCGGGATGGCGTCGGTTCTGGCGCGACGACGCCGCGGCCGTTGCCGTCGCCGAACGGGCCATCGAGACCTACCGCATCAAGGCCACACCGACGTCGACCCCGGAGCAGCTGTCGGGCGGCAACCAGCAACGGCTGCTGCTGTCGCTGGTCGGCGACGACGTCGACGTGCTGCTGATGGAGCACCCCACCCGCGGCCTCGACGTCGCCAGCGCCGAGTGGGTCTGGGACCTGCTGACCGCACGGGCCGACGCCGGCGCGGGCATCGTCTTCTCCTCCTCCGATCTCGACGAGCTGCGCCGCCGTGCCGACCGCATCCTGGTCTGCTTCGCCGGCCGGATCATCGCCAGCCTCGACGCGGCCGACGCCGACCCCGACACCCTCGGACACCTCATCGGCGGTCGAACGTGAACGCGTCGAGGGTCCTCACCACCTGGATCGCGCCCGTCGCCGTCGCGCTGCTGGCGCTGGTCGGCCTGATGGTGCTTGCCGACGCACCGCCGGGCGAGGCCCTGTCGCTGCTGGTCAGCGGCTCCCTCGGGTCGACGACCAAGCTGGCCGACACCTTCGTCGTCTGGGTCCCCCTCGCGCTGGCCGCCGCGTCCCTGTCGGTGACGTTCACCGCAGGACTGTGGAACATCGGCGTGGAGGGCCAGATCATCGCCGGTGGCATCGGGGCCGCGTGGGCGTCACGGATCGTCCCGGGACCGGCCGTCGTCGTCCTGACCGCCGCCGTCCTGGCCGGCGTCGCCGCCGGCATGGCCTGGGGGCTGCTGACCGGCGTGCTGAAGGTCCGCGGCCGCGTCAACGAGATCTTCGCGGGCGTCGGGCTGAACTTCGCCGCGACGGGACTGGCGATCTACCTGATCATCGGCCCCTGGTCACGAAGCGGTGTGGCGTCGACGTCCGGCACCGACCTGTTCCGGGAGGAGGCGTGGTTCCCCACGCTGGCGGGCCTGCGGCTGGCCCCCGTCGCCCTCGGACTGGCCCTGCTCGGCGTGGTCGGGGTGTGGCTGCTGCTGCGCGGCACCCGCTTCGGGCTGCGCCTGCGCGCCGTCGGCGCCAACCCCGCGGCAGCCGAACGGCTGGGCGTCGCCGTGCAGCGGACCACCCTCGCCGCCTTCGCCATCGGTGGCGGGCTGGCCGGGCTGGCCGGTGCCCTGCAGGTCGGCGCGGTCCACCACAAGCTCGTCCCGGCGATCTCCGGCGGCTACGGCTTCGTCGGCATCCTGCTGGTCCTGCTGACCACCTACCGGGTCGTGCCGGCCGCAGCGCTGGCCGTCTTCTTCGCCGCCGTCGGCGTGGGTGCCAGCCAGCTCGAGCTGCGCCTGGACCTCGACTCGGCGCTGGCCGGCGTGTTCACGGCCACCCTCGTCCTGCTCGTCCTGATCGCCCGTGGAGTCGGCGGGCTGCGCCGGCGACCCTCGGTCGTCGACCCCCTCAGGAAGGTGACCGAGTAGTGGAGGCCACCCTCGCCGCCATCGTCGCGGCCGCCGCGCCGCTGGTCTTCGCCAGCGTCGGAGAGACCCTGACCGAACGTGCCGGCGTGGTCAACCTGTCGCTGGACGGGTCGATCCTGCTGGCCGCCCTCACCGGCTTCGCCGCCGCGTCCACCAGCGGCAGCGTCGTGGTCGGATTCCTGGCCGCCGCCGCTGTCGGTGCGGTCGTGGCCGGCATCGTCGCCGTCAGCTCGATCCGCCTCGGCCTCAACCAGATCGCCGTCGGCTTCGTCCTCACCCTGCTGTGCGCCGAGCTGTCGTCGTTCCTCGGCGGCCCGTTCGTCCGCGTGCCCGGCGAGTCGGTCCCGGCGTGGCCGATCCCGGTGCTGTCCGACATCCCCTTCCTGGGAGAGGTCCTGTTCGACCACAACGCCTCGGTGTACGCCTCGATGCTTGTGGCCGGCCTCGCGTGGTTCTGGCTGTACCGGACCCGCTTCGGGCTGGAGCTGCAGGCCGTCGGGGAACACCCCGCGGCCGCGTGGGTGCGCGGCATCCCCGTCAACCGCCTGCGCATGGCCTACACCCTGGCGGGCGGCGCGCTCGTCGGGGTCGCGGGCGCGGCGTTCTCGCTGGACGTCAAGCTCGGCTGGTCGGAGGGGTCGACCACGAACTTCGGCTGGATCGCCCTCGCCATCGTCATCTTCGGCGGCTGGGACCCCGTGCGGGCGGCGCTGGGCTGCTACCTGTTCGGCGCCCTCCAGGTCCTGGCGCTGCAGCTGCAGCCGGTGTTCCCCGGCGTCTCGCAGATCCTGCCGATCATCCCGTTCCCGCTGATGATCCTCACCCTCGTGGTGGTCAACCACTCGACGTTCCGGACGCTGACCGACCGCCGTCCGGGCCTGCGCTGGATCCTGCGCAACGACCCCCCGGCCGCCCTCGGCACCGCCTTCCAGCCCGAGTAGCCCGCCCCCGGCTCCAGCCCGACCGACCCCGGGCCGCCGGCCCCCATCCGGCCCCCATCCCCGGGCCGAGGCGATTCCGTCGGGGGCAACGGGCCGTGACGGGGGCGGCGTGCGGACGGACACGAGAGGCTGGGCGCATGGAGATCGCCCAGGAGACCCGTGTCGACCGAAACGCGCTGCTGGACTTCGTCCGGCCGCGTCGCAACCTCGTCCTCGTGACCAGCCGGGCCGACGGCCGACCCCAGGCCTCGCCGGTCACCGGGGCCGTCGGAAGCGACGAACGGCTGCTGATCAGCAGCTACCCGACCCGGGCGAAGGTCGCGAACCTGCGGCGCACGCCCGGCTGTGCGGTGATGGTGCAGTCCGAGGACTTCAACGGCCCGTGGGTCCAGCTCTACGGCACCGCGGCGGTGCTGGACGGCGAGGACGGCGTCGAGGCGCTGGTCGACTACTACCGCGCGGCGGCGGGTGACCACCCCGACTGGGACGAGTACCGGCAGGCGATGCGTGACCGCCGGAAGGTGGCCATCGCCGTCACCATCGACGACTGGGGGCCGATCGCCACCGGTGGCCTGCCGCCCGAGTTCGCCCCCGACGGGGAGGCGTGAACGACATGCTGACGCGAACCCTCCACCTGCAGACCGGCGCCGATCCGGTCACCGATGTGACCGCGGAGGTCCGTGCCTTCGCATCGAACGTGGGACGCAGCGGCCTGCTGCACGCCTTCCTGCCCCATGCCACCTGCGGCCTGGCGCTGCTGGAGACCGGGGCGGGGTCCGAACCCGACCTCGTCACGGCGCTGGACGGGCTGCTCCCCCGCGACGACCGCTGGCAGCACAGCCACGGCTCGCCCGGACACGGCGCCGACCACGTGCTGCCGGCGTTCGTGTCGCCCTCGCTGGTCCTCCCGGTCGACGACGGTGACATCGCCCTGGGCACCTGGCAGTCCGTCGTGATCGTCGACACCAACGTCGACAACCCTCGGCGCACGCTGCGCCTGTCGTTCCTCGTGGGGGCCTGACCCCGACGGTCCGCAACTCCAGCGGCGCGACCCGACAAGCGGACACGACGACGCCCCCGGCCGAAGCCGGGGGCGTGTCGTACAGCAGGCGGATGGACCGCCCGTTCAGGTCTGTGGGTTACTCGGTGGGCTCGACGGCCGGGTCGGCCGCGGCGTCACCGTCGGTGTCGATCTCGGCCTCGACGTCGGCCTCGACGTCGTCCAGCTCGTCAGCGGCGTCGTCGATGGCCTGGTCGGCCTCGTCGAGCTGCTGGTCGGCACCCTGCTCGATGTCCTGGACGTCCTGCTCGACACCGTCACCGGTGTCGTCGCAAGCGACCAGGCCGAATGCGAGAAGGCCGGACAGGAAGACGGTCAGAAGACGGGAGCGCATGATGGTTCTCCTTGGGGTTCGGGAACACACCGTCGACTGGAACGGCGTGCGGCTTCCACTGTTGCCACGTCACTAGTCCCCAAACGGGGCTGTGGTTGGCCGTTGGATCAGGTGCCCGGACGGCCAACTACTGCGGTAGTCAGTGGGCCTCTCGGTGTGCTCCGGTGGCCCCCACGCGCTCCTCGAGGAAGGCCTCGAAGCGCTTCAGGTCCCCACGAACACGGCGTTCTGCGGCGTTGGTCCAGTCCGCGACCTTCTCGGCGAAGGACTCCGGGGACCAGGCCATGGTGACCTCGACCTCGGTGGTCGTCGGGTCGACTGCCTCGAAGGTGACCTTCCCGGCGTGTTCGACCTCGCCCTGGGCGCGCCAGGAGATGATCCGGTCGGGGATCTGCTCGTCGATGACGGCGTCGAACTCGCGCTCGACCAGCCCGATCTCGGTGGTCCAGCGCAGGTGGGTGTCGTCGATCTGCACGACCTTCTCCACACCCTCCATGAACCGGGGGAACTCCTCGAACTGGGTCCACTGGTCGTAGACGGTGCGCAGCGGCTTGTCGACGGTGACGGACTCGGTGAATGTGGTGCTTGGTTCCATGCCCGAAGCGGTACCCACGGCCCCGGGGGGAGGCAAACACGGGTCCGTCACCTCGGTGCGGTTGCTCGCGGGCGGTCGACCGACGTTCCGGTACGGCCGACCTAGGATGGCGCGATGTCCACGGCTGACGACAACCCACTGTTCTCCCCCAGCACGCTGCCCTACGGCCTGCCCCCGCTGGACCGGATCACCCCGGACCACATCGTGGAGGCGATCGAGGCCGGACTGGTCGCGCAGCGCGAGGAGTGGGACGCCATCGCCACCGACCCCGCGCCGGCCAGCGTGGACAACACCGTCGTCGCACTCGAACGATCGGGACAGCTCCTCAACCGCGCCCTGACCATCCACTGGACGCAGTCGAGCTCGTGCATCGACGACGTGGTGACTGATCGCGACGAGTGGCTGGCACCGACGCTGGCTGCCCACACCGACGCGCTCTACCTGGACCAGCGGATCTTCGAACGCATCGACGCGGTGCACGACCAGCGGGACACCCTGGCCGAGGACCCCGAGACGCGTCGACTGGTCGAACGCATCCACACCGACTTCGTCCGGGCCGGTGCGGCGCTGGACGGCGCGGACCGCGACCGGCTGTCGGCGCTCAACCGCCAGCTGTCGGAGGCCGGCGCCCGCTTCAAGCGGCTGCTGGTCGACGGCACAAGGGCCAACGCCGTCCATGTCACCGACGTCGCCGAGCTGGACGGCCTGTCCGAGGACGCCCTCGCCTCGGCCGCCGCGTCCGCGGAGGAGCAGGGCCTGGAAGGGTGGCTCATCCCGCTGGTCCTGCCGTCCGGCCAGCCGTCGATGTCCTCCCTGACCGACCGGCGGACGCGACGTCGGCTGCACGAGGCGTCGGTGACCCGTTGCCTCGGCGGACCACACGACACCCGCCCGGTCGTCGCGCAGATCGTGGGCCTTCGGGCCGAACGCGCCGCCCTGCTCGGGGCACCCCACCATGCCGCCCATGTCATCGCCGACCAGACCGCCGGCGACGCCGACACCGCCATCGACACCCTCCGTGGGCTGGTCGGCCCCGCCACGGCCAACGCCCGCGTCGAGGCTGCGGAGCTCGAGGCGCTGCTGCTCGCCGACGGTGAGGAGGGGCCCCTGCAGGCCTGGGACTGGGCGTACCTCGCCGAGCGGGTCCGGGCCGACCGCTACGGCGTGGAGGAGGAGGCGCTGCGCCCCTACTTCGCCTTCGACGCGGTCCTGCGGGACGGCGTGTTCGCCGCGGCGACCGACCTGTACGGCATCACCTTCGTCGCACGCGAGGACCTGCCCACCTACCACCCCGACGTGCAGGCGTTCGAGGTGGTCGACCACGACGGCGAGGGCCTCGGGCTGTGCCTGATCGACCCGTGGTCACGGCCGTCCAAGCGCGGCGGCGCATGGATGACGACCCTCGCCGACCAGTCGGCACTGCTGGGCGGGCAGCCGGTCGTCACGGTGACCCACAACATCCCCCGTCCCGCCGGCGACGGGCCGGCCCTGATGACCGTCGACGCCGTCCGCACGTTGTTCCACGAGTTCGGCCATGCGCTGCACGGGCTGTTCTCCGACGTGACCTACCCACGGTTCTCGGGCACATCGGTCCCGAGGGACTTCGTGGAGTTCCCCTCGCAGGTCAACGAGATGTGGGGCTTCGACCCGGCGATGCTGGCCCGCTACGCCCGTCACCACGAGACCGGCGAGCCGATCGACCCGGCGGTCGTGGCCCGGCTGGAGGCGGTCGGCACCTACGGCGAGGGCTTCGCCACGTGCGAGTACCTCGCGGCGGCGCTGCTGGACCTGGCGTGGCACACGATCCCGCCCGGCCGTGCGGTGTCGCCCGAGGACGTCGAGGCGTTCGAGCTGGATGCGCTGGCCGAGCTGGGGCTGGACCTGCCGTGGATTCCGCCCCGCTACCGCACGACGTACTTCGCCCACATCTTCGCGGGCGGCTACAGCGCCGGGTACTACTCCTACATCTGGTCGGAGGTGCTGGACGCCGAGCTGGTCCAGTGGTTCGGCGAGAACGGTGGCCTGCGGCGCGAGAACGGCCAGGTGTTCCGCGACCGGCTGCTGGCACGTGGTGGGGCGGAGGACCCGATGGCCGCGTTCGAGGCGGTCCGCGGACGCCCGCCGACCCTCACCCCCTTGCTGGAGCGTCGGGGCCTGACCGGGACGGCATGACCCTCGAGGGCGTTCTGGGCACGGCCTACCGCGGCGCCTTCGGCACGATGACCCACAGGACGAGGTAGGCGATCTCGCCGGCGCCGAAGAGCCCGAAGAGCACGAAGAGCAGGCGGACCGTGCCGACGGACATGCCGAACCGGTTGGCGAGCGCGGCGCAGACCCCGGCGATCATCTTCCCCCGACGGGGGCGCTGCAGGGCGACGGAGTGGGTGGTCATGGTCGAACCTCGTGGTGTGGTGGACGCCGTCGTGTGATGGGCGTCGTGTGGTGGGCGTCGTGTGGCGGGCGCCGTCGCAGGAGGACTACCCGGGCACGTGCGACCGACACACGCGCACTGGACGGGGAGCTGGTCGTGGTCGGTGACGTGGGCCACGTCGCCGGCGCCCCGGGTGACCCGCCGCTGGCCGTCGTCCAGCCCGACGGTGCCGTCGAGCACGATGAACGTCTCGGAGATCCGGCGGTGGGAGTGGGGCGACGCGCGTGCGGAGACCCCCTCCCGAGCCAGCTGTCCCGGCGGGGCTTCGGCAGGGGGACGGATGGGCTGTGTCCGTCCGGCCGGGGTGTCGTGGTCCGCAGGGCGCTACTGATGGGCGCATCATCCGCGCATGGCGCCGGCACCGCCCGTCGCCCTTGCTGACCGACACCCCCGCCATGTCAGCCCCGCCATGTCAGCCCCGCAGTCCCCGCCATCTCGAGAAGGAGCGCCCGTGCGCACCCGTCCCCGTCAGCTGCTCGCCCTCGTGGCCGTCCTGGCCATCGCCACCACCGCCTGCTCCAGCGACGACGCCGACACGACGCCGACGTCGGCACCCGTCACCGAGGCGACGGCCACCACCCCGGCCGACCCGCTGGAGACGGCCGCGCCGGCCCCGAGCGAACCCGCCATCACCCCGTCAGAGGCGGCGCCGGCCGAGCCCATCCCGACCGAGCAGAACCCCACGGCCACCGAGGCAACGCCCGACGAAGCCGCAGCCACCGGTACGCAGGCCCTGATCACCTTCGGGTCGGAGGGGCCGCTGGAGGCCACCGCCTGTGAGCAGTCCGGCGGTGCCGTCCTGGTGACCAGCACCGCCGGTGACCAGGTGCTGGTCCAGGGGGGTGTCGACGACGCCTCGATGACCTACCTGTTCGAGGGCGCCGAGATCGTCGCGGAGACCACCACGATCGAGGCCCCGGCCGACGACGTCACCCGCTACGTGGGGATCTTCGACGCCAACGAGACCCTCGGGACGGAGTCCATCACCGCCGAGTTCAACGTGGGCCTTCCCCTCTGCTGATCCCATCCGGCTGGAGCCGTCCGTACCCGGTCGCCGTGCCAACCCTCACTGGGGGGCCGTGACCCTGTCGGGCAGGACGGCTCGGTCGATCGGCACGATCCGCGTGCCGGACATGTCCAGGGCGGTGACCTCGCCGTCGCCGTCGCGTTCGACGGTCACCACCTCGCCGACGGAGGCGTAGCCGGGCCCCTCGACCATGACCCAGCGGTCGGGGTCCTCGGTGTCCGGCTCCAGCCGGACCGTCGCGGCCATGGGGTTGGGCACCGTCGGGGACAGCAGGACCACCTGCTCCCCCAGCACGGCCACGTCGCGGACCCCCCACAGCCAGGCATACCGGCCCTCGGGCGCCGCCGCGCGGACGTCGGCGTCCAGCGTTCCGTCAGCGGGCGCCGCGGCGGCGTCGATGATGCGGATGACGCCCTCGACCAGCTCGGGGGCGGGGCCGTCGATGGCGTTGGTCAGCACCGACACGACCAGCCCTGCGTCGGGCAGGGCGACCGTGCTGGTGATGTGGCCGGCCCAGCCGCCGTTGTGGCCGACCCCGTCGCGTCCAGCGATGCGCGAGGTGATGAATCCCAGGCCGTAGCCGCCGTCGGGCACCCCGTCGACCTGCTGCACCGGCCGCTGGAGGCGCCGCTTGGACGCATCCGTCAGCAGGCGCTCGTCGCCCGGCAGGTGCGCGGCCATGTAGGTGCACAGGTCCGCAGCGGTCGACCAAACGCCGGTCGCCGACGCCATCGCGTTGGTCGGGACCTGGTCGACGGGGACCCGCCGGTCGGCCCACCCGAGCCCCGTGTGGGCCGTGGCCCACGGACCGTCGAGGTCGGGGGTCCAGTCCGGCCCGGTGTCGGCCAGCCCGAGGGGATCGAGGATGCGTTCCTGCACCTCCTCCGCCCAGCTGCGGCCGGTGACGGCCTCGATGACCTGGCCGAGCAGGGAGTAGCCGATGTTGGAGTACTTGAAGCGCACGTCGGGGTCGGTGACGACCCCCTCGGCGAGCACCCGCTCCGCCAGCGTGTCGGCGTCCAGGAAGGGCGCCTCCTGCTGCCAGTGCGCGCTGCTCGCGGAGTCGCGCGGGATGCCACCCGCGTGGGCGAGCAGCTGGAACAAGGTCAGGTCGGCGACCGGTGAGTCGCTGTCGCCCAGCCAGTCGAGGTGCGCGCCGACCGTGTCGTCGAGGCGCAGGTGCCCCTCCTCCACCATCTGCGCCAGCACCGTCGCGGTCATGGTCTTGGAGTGGGAGGCGACCCGGAACCGGTGCGCCGGTGTCAGCGCCTCCCCCGTGCCCTCGTCGGCGAGGCCGTGCGCGGTCGACAGGACCAGCGCGCCGTCGAACCAGACGGCGGCCTGCACCCCCGGCACGCGTGTGGCCCGCTGACGGAAGGCCAACCATCGGTCCGCGTACCGGATCGCGTCGTCGACTGCTGCACGGGTGATCGGATGGGAGCCCATGGCTGGCGATGCTAGACCGCCAGCCGGGACACGGCGGCCCGCTCAGGAGTACGGAGCGGACCGCCGCGTCCAGCGGTCCGAGGCGGCGGACGGCTTCCCCTCCGCACGCGCACCTCGGGCTGGCGGCGCCTCGACCGGGCCTGGCAGGGACCGGTCGAATCACACGACTGTAGTTCTGCCGTCGATGGTACCGAACCCGGTCGGCGACGACCAACGGACCGGTAGGGTCGAGCCGTGGCCCAGACCTTTCCCTACGCCTTCGACATGCGCCTCGCCCCCATCTGGTGGCCCCTCGGTGCGCGCCAGGGCCGCGACGGCGTGACGCTGACCGACGACGGCATGTTCGAGGCCACCTACGGCCGGTTCGCCGTGCGGACCCCGGTCGGCAACATCGCGTCGGCGGAGTCCACCGGCCCCTACAACCCGCTGAAGGCCGTCGGGCTGCGCCTGTCGATGTCCGACAGCGGGCTGACGATGGGCACGACCGGGGCGAGCGGGGTGTGCGTGACGTTCCACGAGAAGGTGCCGAGGGTCATCGGACTGCGCGCCCACCGGGGCCTGACCGTCACCGTGGCCGACCCCGACGGCCTGGTCGAGGCGCTGGGCTTCGGCGCCGACCGCTGAGCGCCAGGGGGGTCGGCCCCACGCCGACGGCCCGC
The DNA here is from genome assembly GCF_003073135.1 of Euzebya rosea. Lineage (NCBI taxonomy): Bacteria > Bacillati > Actinomycetota > Nitriliruptoria > Euzebyales > Euzebyaceae > Euzebya > Euzebya rosea. Next base: position 151,867 of record NZ_PGDQ01000003.1, on the reverse strand, counting down.
CCCACCGGAGTGGAACGGGCCGTCGAGGTTGTCCGAGGCGGCTGAAGGCTTCCCCTCCCCCAGCGCACCTCGGAGGCTTGAGACTAGCCGGCGATCACCCGAGGGCCTCATCCGGCTGTGGGCACCAGCGTACTACACATCTGTAGTTACACGACAGTCGAACCGTCAGCCGGGCTGGCGGACCGTCTCGTCGGCGAAGAGGAACGACAGCAACACGAACCGCTCGCCTGCGGTGACGTCGGCGACCTCGTGCAGCAGCGAACCGCTGAACACGAGGGCGGCTCCTCGCGGCGGCCGGTACAGGTGCGGACCGTACTCGGGGAAGCGCAGCTCGCCGCCTTCGTAGTCCTGCGACAGGTTCAGGGTCAGCGCGAACCGGCGATGTGCGGTCGTGGGGCTGAGGTTGTCACGGTGCAGGCTGAAGAACCCGCGGTCCTCGGCGGTGTAGCGACCGATCTTGAACCCCTCGAACCGCTTGGGTCGGTAGTTGAAGCAGCGGGTGACCTCCACGAACAGCCGCCGACCGATCGTGGTGGCGAGCGCCTGCATGCGGTCGGGGTCGCGCACGATGTGGTCGGCGCGCCGCTTGAGCTTGGCTTCCAGCCGTTCCCCGCGGGTGCTGCCCTCGTTGGTCTCCACACCCGTCTCGGTGTGGTCGGTGTGCCACAGCGCGACGAGGTCGTCGCACTCCGCGGGTGACAGCACGTCGGGGACGATGAGCACGGGTGCCTGCATCGTCACGACCCGCGGCGGGCCCGTTGCGGCGTCCAGGGCATCCAGCCGCTGCCGGACCGCAGAGGCCACGCCGGCTGCCACCGCTCCCGTGTCGGTGACCTCCCAGGTCTCCAGCACCCGCAGGGACGGGGCGAGCAGGAACGCCACGGTGTGCCCGTCGGTCCGGTAGGCGGCGGCGGCGCGGCCGTTGCGGTCCACCAGCACGTCGGGGTCCCCCGGTTCGTCGAGGGCGTCGGCGACGGACTGCGGGCCGATCACATGGACGGTCAGGCGCTCGTGGTCCTCGGCGAGGGCCGCCGTCAGGTCGCGGACCGCGGACAACCCGTCGTCTCGGGTGTGGACCAGCAGGGCCGGTCGGCCGCCCGCGTGGGCGTAGTAATGGGTCGGTGTGCCCGCTGGAGTGGGCAGCACCATGTCGGGCGCTCGCTCACCTCGCTGGAGCCCGGGCCGGGTCTCGCGGGCGTGGTGGGATCCGTCGACCATCCTCGGCACCCTAGCGCGGAAGGGCCACCGGGCTCGGACGATGCAGGAATCCAGTGCTTGCATATACCCCCAGGGGGTATATGATCGACGTGCGAGCGGCGACCCCGGACTCCGACGGACAGGTGATGTGATGACGGTCTCCCAGAACCAGCGCGCGGCCTCGACACCGCAGGAGGAGGACGCGAGCCCCAGCCACGCTGGCGCGACCCACTCCGCCGAGCACGGTTCCGCGCACCGCGACGCGGATCATCCTCGGAACCATCACGACGGTGGCCACGGCGACGGCCATCACGGCGGGGACCACGGCAACGGGCACGGCGATCATGCGGCGATGTTCAGGGACCGGCTCTGGCTCGTGCTCCTGCTGGCCATACCGGTGGTGATCTGGTCCCACCACGTCCAGGACCTGTTCGGCTACACCGCCCCGACCGTTCCCGGTCGGGAGCTCATCGGTCCCGTCCTCGGCTCGGTCATCTTCTTCTACGGCGGCTGGCCGTTCCTGACCGGTGGCCTGTCGGAGGCGCGATCCCGCCAGCCCGGGATGATGCTGCTGATCGCCATGGCGATCACCGTCGCCTACGTCGCCTCCATGACGTCGTCGCTCGGCCTGTTCGACCAGGAGGTCTGGTGGGAGCTTGCGCTGCTCATCGCCATCATGCTGCTCGGGCACTGGCTGGAGATGCGCGCCATCGGACAGGCCCGTGGGGCGCTCCAGGCGCTTGCCGAGCTGCTGCCCGACGACGCTGAACGAGTGACGGGCGACGGGACCGAAACCGTGCCGCTGGGCGAGCTGGTCGCTGGCGACGTGGTGCTCGTCCGGCCGGGAGCCCGGGTGCCTGCTGACGGGACGATCGTCCGGGGCTCGGGCGACGTGGACGAGTCGATGTTGACCGGAGAGTCCAACCCCGTCGCACGGGAGGAGGGTGACCGCGTCGTGGCCGGGACCGTCGCGGTCGACGCCAGCCTTCGCGTGGAGGTCACCGCCACGGGCGAGGACACGGCGCTCGCCGGCATCCAGCGGATGGTCGCCGACGCCCAGTCGTCGCGATCCCGGGCGCAGGCCCTTGCCGATCGTGCCGCCGCCCTGCTGTTCTACGTCGCGCTCGCCGCCGGCATCGTCACTGCCATCGCGTGGACGATCGCCGGGAGGCCCGAGTTCGCGATCGACCGTACCGTGACCGTGCTGATCATCGCCTGCCCGCACGCGCTCGGCCTGGCCATCCCGCTCGTGACCGCGATCTCCACCTCGCGCTCCGCCCGCGCAGGCATCCTCGTGAAGGACCGCCTGGCGCTGGAGCGGATGCGGCTGGTCGACGCCGTCCTGTTCGACAAGACCGGCACTCTGACCCGCGGCGCGCACGTCGTGACCGACGTCGCCGTGGCGGACGGCACCGACGAGCACGAGATGCTGCGCATGGCGGCAGCCGTCGAGGCCGACAGCGAGCACCCGCTTGCTCGTGCCATCCACGCACGGGCGGTCGAAGCCGTGGGAGAGATCCCGACGGCCGACGGCTTCCGCACCATGGCCGGCCGTGGGGTCACCGCCACGGTGGACGGCCACGAGGTCGCCATCGGCGGACCCTCCCTGCTGCGCGAACGCGACGCCGAGGTGCCCGCCGCCCTCGCCGAGCGCACCCGGCCATGGGCCGACCGCGGGGCTGCCGTGCTGCACGTCATCGTCGACGGCACGGTCGCCGGCGCGTTCGCGCTCGAGGACGAGGTTCGCGAGGTCTCCCGGCAGGCAGTCCAGCAGCTGCACGACGCTGGTGTGACGGTCGCGATGATCACGGGCGACGCCCAGCAGGTCGCCGACGCGGTGGCCGCAGCGCTCGGCATCGACGAGGTCTTCGCGGAGGTCCTCCCCGAGGACAAGGACGCCAAGGTCGCCGAGCTGCAGTCCCGTGGGCTGACCGTCGCGATGGTCGGCGACGGGGTCAACGACGCACCTGCCCTCGCCCGTGCCGACGTGGGCATCGCCATCGGCGCGGGAACCGACGTCGCGATCCAGTCCGCCGGCATCGTCCTGGCCTCCGACGACCCCAACGGGGTCGTCGCCATCAGGCGGCTGTCGGCCGCGACCTATCGCAAGATGGTCCAGAACCTGTGGTGGGCGGCCGGCTACAACCTGGTGGCCATTCCCCTCGCCGCAGGTGTCCTGGCCCCGATCGGCTTCGTCCTTCCGATGGCGATCGGGGCAGTTCTCATGAGCGCCTCGACCATCATCGTTGCCGCCAACGCACAGCTGCTGCGCCGCGCGTCGCTCGCCGAGTAGGCCGAGGTGCATGCGTGCCCACGACCGCCGGCGGAGCCGTCACTCGATGAGCCCGGCGTCGCGCTGCACGGACCGGACATACGCAACGATGTCGGTCACCTGCTCGTTGGTCACGCCGGGAAGCGGCGGCATCGGTCCGAAGTCCCAGTGGTGCGGCCTGACCCCGTTCCGGACCGCGAGCAGAAACGCCCCGTCGGCATGATGCGACGGGACGTAGACCTCGTGGACGAACGGTGGACCCTGGTCGGTCCCGGTCGCATCGATCCCATGGCACTGCGCGCAGTTCGCGGCGTACAGCTCCTCGCCTGCCGCGACGTCACCCGACCCGCCGACATCGCTGGAGTTCGTGTCGCCGCTCGATGCGCAGGCCCCCAGGACCAGCACGAGCAGCGCTGCCACACCGACCCGCATCCATGGGTACCGGGCCGGCACGGCGTCGGGTCGCTGCTGGTCGAGCGTGTACTCATCCGACATGTTCGTTCCTCCGTACCTTCCGAACCCGACCCGGGGCGTGGTGCCCCGAGGCTTGCCTGGCTGCCTGCCCCATCGGCGTCACGGGGAGAGACCCACGAGGACGGCCGTGAGCACGATGGCCGTGGCGAAGGCCGCAGCCTCGACGAGGATCGAGCGACGGAGCTGATCTGCGGCGATCGCGCGCCCCTCGACCATGGCTGGGACGAGCCGACGGTGGTTGTGCGCCCCGATCGCCCCGATGACCGCGACGACACCCAGCTTGCCCATCAGCACCCGACCGTAGCCGGTCGACCACAGCTGCGTGGGACTCGACAGCTCGACCAGGGCCAGCGCGAGTCCTGCAGCGCCGACTGCAACCACCGCCGCCGCGGCCACGACGGAGAACCGGGCGGCGATCGCTCCGCTCTCCAGGCCCCGGTGACGACGGCTGCCGATCACCGCGCCGAGCGCGATGGCGCCCCCTGCCCAGACCCCAGCGGCCAGCACGTGGACGGCGTCGGCGCCGCGCACCAGCAGCTCCGGTTGGCTGCTGGCCGTGTGTCCCACGAGCTGGAAGGAGGCGATCATGCCCAGGACAGCGCCGACGACGGCGGTGCCGGGGCCGCGTAGCCGCCACCAGTCAGAGGTTCGCGACGCCGCCACCACGAGGACCGCTGCTGCCACCCGTATCGTGACCGCCGGCAGCAGGCCACCGCGGCTGACGATGGCGATCGCCGCGCTGTCCATCGCCCCGTCCATGCCCGTCCCGGACACCACAGCCACCCGCGCCAACAGCTGCAACAACGACGCGCCGGCCGCCAGGAGCGCGCCGCCGAGCAGCAGTCGGCTGAGCACCGACCGGTCTCGCTCGACGTCGGGATGCACGCCGATACCGAACGCGGCGACCCCGATGACCAGCAGCACGCCGACGTACACGAGCCATCGGCTGACGACGGCGAGGGCACGGGGCAGGCCCGGCGGGTCGGAATCGTCGGTGCTGACCTCCGACACGGGAGTCGGCGCGGACTCGGCCGAACCCGGGGACGGCACCGATGTGGAAGGGGTTGACCGCACCTGGGCCAGGGCGCTGTCGGACGGCCCTGTCCCGGCCGTCGTCGGGTCGTCCGGCGGCGGTGCCACTCCTTGCTCGGCCGTTGTCGGTTCCGGTGTTCCTCGCGACGCGGGAGGAAGCTGGACGGCGAAGCCGTAGGAGCCCTCGAGCGGGTGCCCGTCGGCGCCGATGACCCGCCAGCGGACGGTGTGCGGACCGTCACCGACCACGCCCAGGACCGGAACCGTGACGGTGACGGCATCGGCCAGGGCGGCCGGACCGCTGGAGATGGGTCCATCGGGGCCCTCGAGCACGATGTCGTCGGGCAGGACCTGGACGGCTTGCTTGAACTGGAGGACGAGCTCGTCGAACGCCGCGTCCACGACGGCGTCTGCCCCAGGTCGTGACGTCTCGAGCTCGCTGTGCGCGAGGGCCGGCGAGGCAAGGACACCGAGGGCGAGCAGGGCTGCGCTCGCCGCCAGCGCGGTACGCCACGCCCTCGCGGGCCGCGTACGCGGGCTGAGGACGGACAGGGACCATCGTCGGGGACGACGATGCGCCACGACTGGCGTGTCAGGGTAGTGGGACACGGGGAGACCTCCGTTGGAACGCGTGCCGCGGATGCGCGGCAGATGTGCAGGCGCCAAGCAACCCCGGACCGTCAGGTCCGGAGCGGAGGGTCCCTAGACCTGCAGCATCCCTACCGCGGCCAGCCTGCGACCGGACGGCGGACCACGCCGACGCTGCCGCGTTCGGCGATCGTCCGGACCGCGTACGGCCACTGCGTCCATCGGGGCCATCACGAGCACGAGGCCCGCGATCACGACAGCCAGGACCGTTGCGTCGGACGGCCGGGCGTCGGGGCTGCTGGGGTGCGACCCGACGTCGTCGGCTGCGCCCAGGTCGTCGGCGTGACCGAAGTGGTGCCCGTCGTCGACGAAGGCGTGCCGATGTGCAGCCTCTCCGGGCGCATGGGCGTGGGCATGCAGGATCCCAGCGGTCTGCAGGACCGCCAACACCACGATCGCCGTTCCGGCGAGGACCATACGCACGGGCACTACCCTAGTTATCGGCTGACGCCGGTTCACCTTGAGCCGCGACCGTCTGCTCCTGATCCGTGCCGAACGAGCGACGGCCCGCCCCGCAGAGGGGACGGGCCGTCGTCTTGGCTGCTCGGTCGCCGGTCGGTGCGACTAGCTGCAGCCGCTGGTCGTGCCGCAGCCGGGGCACACGTGGCAGCTGCCCGCCCGCTGCATCTTGGAGCCGCACTGCAGGCACAGCGGGGCGTCGCCGTAGATGTCGTCGACCGGGTGGGGCTGCTCCACGGGGAGCACCGTCTGGCCGGTGGCGTCGGCCGGCGGCGTGTCGCCCGACGGCGCCGCGGGGGCAGCCGTGGTCGACGTGCCGTCCAGCTCGGCGGTCCGCTCCTCGGTGGTGTAGATGCCCATGGCCTGGCGCTGCTCGGCCGGGAGGTACTCGATGGCCAGGCGACGGAAGATGTAGTCGGTCAGCGACGTGGCGAACCGGATGTCCGGGTCGTCGGTCATGCCGGCCGGCTCGTACCGCGTGTTGATGAACTTGGAGACGTAGGCCTCCAGCGGCACGCCGTACTGCAGGCCCAGGGACACGCTGATCGCCAGGGCGTCCATGATCCCCGACAGCGTCGACCCCTGCTTGCCGAGCTTGACGAAGATCTCGCCGAGCCCGTCGCCGGGGTACTCCCCTGCCGTGACGTAGCCGTCGGCGTCGCCGACCTGGAAGCTGATCGTCTGGCTGGGACGCTGCTTGGGCAGGCGACGACGGACGATGCCCTGCTCGGCCGCGGCCTCCTTGGTCACCGGCTGCGCGTCGTCGCTCTTCTTGGAGATCGACAGCGGCTGGGCGACCTTGCAGTTGTCGCGGTAGATGGCGATCGCCTTCAGGCCCAGGCGCCAGCCCTCGATGTAGAGGTCCTCGATGTCCTGAACCGTGGCCGTCTCCGGCAGGTTCACGGTCTTGGAGATGGCACCGGACAGGAACGGCTGGGCCGCCGCCATCATCTTGATGTGGCCACCGGGCGCGATCGAGCGGTCGCCCATCGCGCAGTCGAAGACCGGGATGTGCTCGGGCTTGAGCGCCGGGGCGCCCTCGACCGTCGCGTGCTCGTCGATGTAGGCCACGATCGCCTCGACCTGCTCGGGCTGGTAGCCCAGGTTGGCCAGGGCGTGCGGGACCGTCTGGTTGACGATGCGCATGGTGCCGCCACCGACCAGCTTCTTGGCCTTGACCAGGCCCAGGTCGGGCTCGATGCCGGTGGTGTCGCAGTCCATCATCAGGCCGATGGTGCCGGTGGGCGCCAGCACCGAGGCCTGGGCGTTGCGCACGCCGTAGTCCTCGGCGACGTCGACGGCACCGTCCCAGCTGTCCTCGGCCGCGGCCAGGACGTTGGCGGGGGCCAGCACCGGGTCGATGGTGTCGACGGCCGCGCGGTGCTTGCGCAGGACGCGCAGGGTGCCCTCGCGGTCGTCGGCGTAGCCCTCGAACGGTCCGGTGACCTTGGCGATCTCCGCGGAGGTCCGGTAGGCGTGACCGGTCATCAGCGCGGTGATGGCGCCGGCCCATGCACGACCCTCGTCGGAGTCGTAGGGCAGGCCCAGGCTCATCAGCAGGCCACCGAGGTTGGCGTAGCCCATGCCGAGCTGGCGGTACTTGTTGGCGTTGGCCGCGATCGGCTCGGTCGGGTAGGAGGAGTTGCCGACGATGATCTCCTGCGCGGTGAAGACGACCTCCACGGCGTGGCGGAAGGCCTCGACGTCGAAGGTGCCGTTCTCCTCGAACTTGCGCAGGTTCAGGCTGGCGAGGTTGCACGCGGAGTTGTCCAGGTGCATGTACTCGCTGCACGGGTTGGACCCGTTGATGCGACCGGCGTTGGGCGTCGTGTGCCAGTCGTTGATCGTGGAGTCGTACTGCACGCCCGGGTCGGCGCAGGCCCACGCGGCCTCGGCGATCTGGTTCATCAGGTCGCGGGCCTTCATGGTCTTGGCCGGCTTGCCGGTCAGGACCTCACGAAGGTGGAAGTCGGCGTCGTCGATGACCGCCTGCATGAACTCGTCGGTCACCCGGACGGAGTTGTTGGCGTTCTGGTACTGCACGCTGGCGGCGTCGGCGCCGTCCAGGGACATGTCGAACCCGGCGGCCTGCAGGGCGCGGGTCTTGTCCTCCTCGCGCTGCTTGCACCAGATGAACTCCTCCACGTCGGGGTGGTCGACGTTCAGGATGACCATCTTGGCCGCACGACGGGTCTTGCCGCCCGACTTGATGGTGCCCGCGGACGCGTCGGCACCGCGCATGAAGCTGACGGGACCGGAGGCCTCGCCGCCGCCCTTGAGGTGCTCGACGGAGGAGCGGATGTTGGACAGGTTCACACCCGAGCCGGACCCACCCTTGAAGATGGTGCCCTCCTCGACGTACCAGTTGAGGATGGAGCTCATCCGGTCCTCGACGCTGAGGATGAAGCAGGCCGAGCACTGCGGCTTCTCCTCCACCCCGCAGTTGAACCAGACCGGGGAGTTGAACGCGGCCTTCTGGTGGACCAGGAGGTGCTTGAGCTCGTGGTTGAACGCCTCGGCGGAGTCGGGGTCGGCGAAGTAGCCGTCGTGGATGCCCCACGCGGTGATCGTGTCGGCGACACGGTCGATCATCTGCTTGACCGACGACTCGCGCTCGGGGGTGCCGAGGGGACCGCGGAAGTACTTCTGGCTGACGATGTTCGTGGCGTTGACCGACCAGGTCTTCGGGAACTCCACGCCACGCTGCTCGAAGGCGACCTTGCCGGTCTTCCAGTCATCGATCACCGCGTCGCGCACGTCCCATTCCACCTCGTCATAGGGGTGGACGGTGGGGGTGGTGAAGTACCTGTCGAACTTCAACCCCGTGCGCTCGCCGTCGAGAACGGCGCGAACGCCGCTGTGGAGCTGTACCTGACCCTGGTTGTCACCCATCGCGTTGCCCTTCGGTGCCTGCTGCAAATCGTGTCCCATTTCGCGGTCTCCCAGTCGTTGGTTTCCGTCCCGGCGTCGCCGGAAGCGAGAGCCGAACCTGCGCGTCGCCCGTGTCTCCGACGGAAACCACACGGCTGTAACTACCTCTTCGTACTCTTGACCCGATCGTAGCTGCCGTCAAGCATCGATTCCCCAACATGTATGGGCGATACCCTGACTTGACCACAATATCTTGTGGTGCAACGCTGGCCGGGACGTGAACGTCGGGCAACCATGTCGCCGTCCACAAGGCCCGTCAACCTGTGGACGAACGCACCGGAAGCCCTCCCCACCACCACATCTCGTGGAGGTCCTGCACACCCCCTGTGGAGAACCTGTGGACAGGTGTGGGCAACCGCCCCACCTCGTGAACAACCACCCCTCGTGGCCGGGAAAACCGAAAAAGGATTCGCCTCGTGAAATGTCCCTACTGCGCCAGCGACCGCGACCGCGTGGTCGACTCGCGGCCGGCCGAGGACGGCCGCTCCATCCGTCGCCGCCGGGAGTGCGAGGCGTGCGCCCAGCGCTACTCCACCTACGAACGCGTCGAGCACGCCCCCCTCGCGGTCCGCAAGCGCTCCGGTTCGGTGCAGCCCTTCGACCCCGAGCGCATCAGCGACGGCATGCACAAGGCCACGGCCAACCTCGACCTCGACCCCGACGAGGTCCGCATCGCCGCCGCCCGCGTGGAGGCCCACCTTCGCGCGATGGGCCGACGGGAGATCGGCACCGACGAGATCGGCGGGCACGTCCTGGAGGCGCTTCGATCGCTGCACCACGTCGCCTACGTGCGGTTCGCCAGCGTCCACAAGTCGTTCACGTCCGCCGACGACTTCGCCGAGGCCCTCGCCACGCTGAACGAGCGTCCCTGACTACTGCGGCAGCTCGAGCACGGACCCCGGCCGGAGCGCGGTCGCACTGACGCCGTTGTGGGTGACGACCACCATGGCGTAGTCCTGGACCGACATCCCGGCCGGGGCGTGCTCGCGGGCGAGCTCCCACACCGTGTCCCCTGACTGGACGACCACCGTCACCGGCGCGGGCGCCGGTTCGTCAGCGACGGATGACCCGACCAGCCACGAGAGCAGGAGCCCCGCGACGAGGAGGAGGGCGACCAGCGCCCAGGAGAGCGCACGGCCGAGGTCCACGCCAGCACGGGGTCCGGCCGTCCGGTGGTTGCGACCCACGATGGGGGCGTGACCGATTCCTGACGGTGACAGCGGGGCGGTGACGGTGGACATGGCCTCTCCAGTTCTGGGGGAGATGGGGGTTATGCTGCGATCGACGACGAACATCTGTTCCCTTGACCGACAGCATGATCGAACGTATGTTCGCTGTCAAGACCCGTTTCCTCGAGTCCCGACCTCGTCACCAGCAACGTACGTGGGGGGGTGTGACATCGGGGTCCCGAGCAGCAGGAGGTCCACCCGTGCCACCCGAACTGACCAGCCGCCAGCAGGCCATCCTCGACACGATCCGCCGGGCGGTGCAGGAGCGGGGTTACCCGCCCTCCGTGCGCGAGATCGGTGACGCCGTGGGGCTGAAGTCCCCCTCCAGCGTCCACGCCCAGATGAACACGCTGGAGGAGATGGGCTTCATCCGCCGCAACCCGGCCCGTCCGCGTGCGATCGAGGTGATGGTCGACGGCGGGGATCCGCTCGAGCCGACCTCCCCAACGCGGCACGTGCCCCTGGTCGGTGAGATCGCCGCCGGTGGCCCGATCCTCGCGGAGGAGCAGATCAGCGAGCACCTCGCGCTGCCCGAGTCCATGGTCGGCCAGGGCACGATCTTCGCCCTCACCGTCCGGGGCGAGTCGATGATCGAGGCGGGCGTGCTGCCCGGTGACATCGTGGTGATCCGCCAGCAGCCGACGGTCGAGCAGGGCGAGATGTGCGCCGCGCTGATCGACGGCGAGGCGACCGTCAAGTTCTTCCGTCGGACGAAGTCCGGGGAGGTCTTCCTCGACCCGGCCAACGAGCGCTACGAGCCGATCCCGGTTCCACCGGACGCCGACAGCGCGATCATGGGTCGCGTCGTCGCGGTCATGCGGTCCCTCTAGGCCTGCCCGCCCCGGGGGTCGAACAGGGACCGTGCGCGGTCCCACGCGAGTCGGCCGACCTCCGCGCCGATGATGCGACCCGCGTGGTCGTCGGCGCGGATGTGGATACCGCCGTGGATCCGTGACCGACCGGCCTGGTCGGCGGCGTCGGCGTAGGTCGCCCACACCAGCGCCACATCGGCCGACGGACCGTCCTCGAAGGCCAGGTCACCGGCCGGCACCGTCCAGCCCAACGACCCGCCGGGGAACGCCGGGCTGCCCGTCGCCGCGGTCAGGACCTCCGCCGCGGCGCGGCTGAACGTGGAGTGCCCCGACACGTAGCCGGCGAAGGCCGGCGACACGAACGTCGGCTGCTGGTAGGGCACCCACTCCTCCGCATGGATCCAGCGCACCGCGGGGTCGGATGGGTCGTCGCGTGGGGCCCACGTCCGGACCACCACGCGACCGACGTCCAGGCCCTCGTGCCGCCCACCGGGGCGGATCGTCGCCGACGTGGCCACCTCCACCAGGTCCGCCACCAGCGGCAGGCCCTCCGGGTGGAAGGCGGGACCGTCCGGATCGCTGGACTGCCCGAGCCCACCCAGGTAGCGGATCAAGGAGATCGGTCGGGGGGAGTCGTGGGCGGTCTTGACGCCCCATGCCGCGACCGCCGCGTCGTGCAGCGCCCCGTTGAGCACCAGGTGCAGCGAGACCTCCCACTCCAGCCGGTCCAGCACCGGCCCGGACCCGCCGAGCCGTCGTTCGGTCGCCGGCATCGCGTCGGTGACCGCCCGGGCGATGACGTTCCAGTGGCCCGGCGGGGTCTCGGAGTGCGGGCCGTCGGCCCAGAACTCCGCCAGCACCCGCCCGAGGTCACCGCGCGGCACCGGCATCACCGCCCACGGCTGCCCCGTGGTGGGGTCCAGCGGATGGCCGGTGCCGTCGTCGGTGCCCAGCGGATTGTTGCCCCATCCCCCCGGCCCGGCGTCCACGACCACGCCGTCGGCAGGGTCGAGCTGGCCGGAGGCACGCAGGACCTCCACGAGCTGACGTCGCAGCTCGGCCCCGCCGTCGGCGTCGTCCAGCCGCGGTGGTGGGCCCGGGTCGATCGGCACACCGCCGGGGTCGTCCGGCAGCGCGAACGTGGACACACCGCCCCAGCCGTACCCGAGGAACGTCTGCGGTTCCGCCGGCTGGGGAATGCCGTTCTGGGTGACCACGCGGTCCAGCTGGAGGGGTTGCCACGCGTTCGGGTCGTCCATCGTCGCGCCCGGCCGTCGGACGACGAGCGGGCGGTTGGCGGGCTCGTGGATCGGCAGGTCGAGGGATCCATCGTCGTCCGCCTCGGCGAGCACGGCCGACGCGACGCGGGCGCCGACGGCGCGGGCCGTCCCGTCGTCGGGCCGCAGGCACTCCGCCGCCATGGCGGCCGGGAGGGACTCGGCGACGTGCGCGGACGCCCGTCCGTTGCCGTAGCGGGCGTCGAGCACGTCATGGGCGGCCTGCGCGACGGCGACCTCGACCGCACGGCGGTCGCCGGCAAGGTCGGGTGCGTCGATCGTGACGAGGGCGGCCGGTACGCCGTCGACCAGCGCCGCTCGGGCGTCCCACATCGCCGCGGACAGGTGGTACAGGGTCCGGGCATGGGCCGTCGGGTCGGGCAGGTCGTGGCGAATCGCCTCCAGCGCCACATCGATCCAGCGGGCGACTGCCGAGGGGGCCTCGGTGCTGCGGTCGACGCACGGTGCGACCGCGACCACGTCCCGGGGGCCGTCGAGGCGACCGAGGACGGTCGTGCCGTCACGCCGCACCTCCAGCACCCGGTCGGTGGGGACGTCGTTGACGGTGACCCGGTGCCCGTCGGGCCACGTCACCTCCACGACGTCGACCCGATCGAGGGTTCCAAGCCCGAACAGCGGCCGGGGGTCCTCCGTGGACAGGTAGCTCGACCCCGCCGCGATGTGCCTCGACGCGGCTGTGCCGTCCGGCCTGGTGACCACGACGCGGGTCCCCGGCTGCAGGCCCTCGGGCTGCACCCGCAGCGCCGCCCCTCCCCCGCCCTGGTTCTGCAGCAGGACGAGGGGTTCGCCGACGCCGACCACCACCACATCGGGATCACCGTCGTTGTCGTAGTCCGCGACCGCGGTCCCGCGCGCGTTGTGCCGCCCGATCGCGTCCAGGCCCCAGCCCCCGTCGAGCAGCTGCAGGCCGTCCGCCGACCCCCGGTAGGCCAGGAGCGGCTGGGCGGTGGCGGTCGGGTCGTCGGCCAGCGGGATGGCGCCGTGACCGGCGAGGACGTCGTCGTGGCCGTCGGCGTCGATGTCGGCGACACCGACCCCCCAGCCCGTCAGCCCCTCGCCGAAGGCCGGCACGCCGAACGCCGTCCGGCCGTCGGTGAACACCCACGGCTCGGCGCCATCGGGCTGGTGCAGGGCATGGCGCTGCTCGCCCATGTTGGTCACCAGCAGCTCGGCCATGCCATCGCCATCGAGGTCACCGGCGGCGGCGCCCATGCCCGATCCGTCGTCGTCGACGCCGACGCGGGCGGCCACGTCGACCAGGCGTGGGACGCCGGGCGTCGAGTCGTTGCGGTACAGCCGGTCGGGGTCGGTGTCGTTGGCGACCAGCAGGTCCCGGTCTCCGTCGTGGTCGACGTCGACGAACGTCGCGCCCAGCCCGTACCGGGGCCCGTCGGCATCCAGGCCGGCCTCGCGGCTCACGTCGACGAACCGTGCCCGAGCCCCCTCTCCCGGCCCGAGGTTGTGCAGCAGGAGGTCGGCGACCGGCGCGTGGCTGCGCGGGAACCCCCCGGACGCCTCGGGCAGCGGGGTGTTGCGGTCGACATAGCCGGTGAGGACCACGTCGAGGCGCCCGTCGCCGTCGACGTCGTCGGCCGCCGCACCGGCATGCCAGCCAGAGATGTGCAGGCCGGCCCTGCCGTCGTCGGCGGTGAAGGTGCCGTCGCCGTCGTTCCACAGCAGGGTGCTCCGCCGGTCGGAGGTGACCAGCAGGTCGACGTGGCCGTCGCCGTCGAGGTCCGCGGCGAGGCATCCCTGCCCCCGGACCCGTAGGCCCGCCCCCGAGTTGTCCCCGACGTCGACGAACCGCCCCTCGACGTTGCGGTACAGCGTCGACGTCGGCAGCCCTCCCTCGTCCACCCAGCGCTGGTGCTCCCCGTCGGACCACGTGGAGACCACGTACAGGTCCTGCCAGCCGTCACCGTCGGCGTCCAGCCAGCACACCCCTCCGCCCATCATGGCCGCGGGGTCGGCGGACGGTCCCCAGCGGAACGCGCCGTGCCGGGTGTCCAGCCCGACTCGGTCGGCGACGTCGACGAGGGTCGTGGCCGCCGCGGCCCGGTCGGGGGACGGCGCCGCGGCCACCAGCGCGGTGGTGGTGGCCGCCAGCACCGCGACCACCACGAGCGCGACCAGGGGGCCGCCACCGCCACCTCGACGGACGGTCATCGGCCGATCAGGCCGCGCGCCCGCGCTTGGAGATGGAGTCCACCAGCACCGCGGCGAGCAGCACCAGGCCCGTCACGACGAACTTGACGCCCGCCGGCAGGCCGAGCAGGTCCATGCCGTTGCTGACCGACGCGATGACGAGCGCGCCCAGCAGGGCGGAGATGACCCGTCCACGTCCGCCGAACAGGCTGGTCCCACCGATGACGGCGGCGGCGATGACCTCCAGCAGGAGGTTGCCGCTGCCGGTGTTGGTCGACACCGACCGCAGCCGCGAGGCGAGGATCACCCCGCCGACCCCGGCCATGAAGCTGGAGATCATGAACACGGTGATGCGGAGCCGGTCGACGTCGATGCCGGCGCGCCGTGCCGCCTCGGGGTTGCCACCGACGGCGTAGACGTGGCGGCCGAACCTCGTGCGCGAGGCGACCACGGTCCAGCCGACGAGGAAGACCAGCACCACGAGCGCCACGACGGGGACACCGCGGTCGAGGTTGGCGTAGAAGGCCGCGAACCCGGTGACGACCGCCAGGCCAGCGACCTGCAGGCCGAGGACCGACGTGGGCTTGGCGTCCAGGTCCAGGGACCGCCGCGACCGTTGCCGCAGCAGCTGGACCGCGGCGTAGCCACCGGTGACACCGGCTGCCAGCAGCCAACCCCACACGTCGGGCAGGTAGGTGTTGGACAGGCCGAGGACGACGCGGTCCTGGATGATGATGGTGCCGGCCTGGCTGGTCTCGGTGGTGAGGATCAGCACGACGCCGGACCATGCGAGGAACCCGGCCAGGGTCACCACGAAGGACGGCACGCCGAAGGAGGTGATCACGAGCCCCTGGAGGAACCCGATGAAGGTCGTCACCGTCAGCCCGGCGGCGATGGCCAGCCACCAGGGCCAGCCGGGGTCACCGGGCCGCAGCAGCAGGGTCGTGACCACCCCGCCGACGGCGCTGACGTAGGCCACCGACAGGTCGATCTCGGCGATGAGCAGCACGAAGACGATGCCGATGCCGAGGATGGCGATGCCCGACATCTGCAGCAGCAGGTTGACGAAGTTGGCGCTGGTCAGGAACACCGGCTCGAGGGCGCCGAAGACCACGACGATCAACGCGAGGCCGACGAGGATCGGCAGCGAGCCGAGGTCACCCGCCCTGGTCCGTGCCCACCAGGCGCGGACGTAGCTGCCGAGGTCGGCGTTGGCGGGTTGGGCGAACGCGGGGGTCTCGATGGGGGCGGTCACAGTTCCTCTTCCTCCATGCCCGGCACGGACTGCAGGGTGCCGGCGGTGATGGCGTGGACGATCTCCTGCTGGCTGACCTCGTTGCGGTGGTAGACCCCGACGAGCTGGCCGAGGCGCAGCACGGTGATGCGATCGGCCACCTCGTAGATGTCGTGCAGGTTGTGGCTGATCAGCACCACCCCGAGGCCCCGCTCGCTGAGCCGGCCCACGAGGTCGAGGACCTGCCGGGTCTGCGCCACGCCGAGGGCGGCGGTGGGTTCGTCCAGCACGACGATGCGGCTGTTCCACATGACGGCCTTGGCGACGGCGATCGCCTGCCGCTGGCCGCCGGACAGGGCCGCGACGGGCGTCCTGACCGACCGGAGGGTGGTGACCGACAGGGAGGCGAGGGTCTCCTTGCAGTCCTGCTCCATCGAGGCCTCGTCGAGGAACCGGCCGCTCAGCCGTTCGCGACCGAGGAACATGTTGGCGACGACGTCGAGGTTGTCGGCCAGCGCCAGGTCCTGGTAGACGACCTCGATGCCGAGCGCTGCGGAGGCCTTGGGCCCGTCGAGGTGCACCTCCTTGCCGTCGAAGATCACCGTCCCGCCGTCGTAGGGCTGGCTGCCGGCGATGCCCTTGATCAGGGTCGACTTGCCGGCCCCGTTGTCGCCGACGAGCGCCATGACCTCACCGGCCCGTACCTCGAAGTCGACCTCGTGCAGCGCGCGGACCGCGCCGAAGTGCTTGCTGACCCCGATGCACTGCAGCAGGGGGGCCTGCGTGTCCGGATTGGGCTGGTTGGACATCCCGTTCAGTCTCCTCCGTCAGGATTGGGTGGCGCCGACACCCCCGCCGAAAGAGGGGTGTCGGCGCCGGTGCTGCCGCAGTCGACCTAGCGGTCGGCGGGGCAGAACTCCTCGAAGTCCCCGACGCAGATCTCCTCCCACGTCCGGAAGCCGTCGGCGATGACGGTGTCCGCGACGTTGTCGGCGGTGACCGCGACCGGCTCCAGGGCGATGAAGGGCAGGTCCGCGGACCCGTTGTTGATCGTCTGGCCACCGGCCAGCGCGCCGACGTCCTCGCCGTTCAGCAGGGCGATGGCAGCCTCGGCGGCAGCGGCGGCCTCGGCGGCGATCGGCTTGTAGACCGTCATGGTCTGGTCACCGGCGAGGATGTTCTGGATGCCACCGACCGTGGCGTCCTGTCCGGAGACGGGGAAGGGGTCGAGGCCAGCGTTCTTGCGCGCGGCGATCACGGAGTTGGCGAGGCCGTCGTTGGCGGCGAACACCGCGTCCACGTCGTTGCCGGCGTCGACGAGGATCTGCTCGAAGATGGTCAGCGCCTCGGCGTTGTCCCACTCCGGGACGGCCTCGTCGGCGACGAGCTCCCAGTCGCCGGCCTCGACCCGCGGCTCGACGGTCTCGGCGTAGCCCTCGCGGAAGAGGGTGGCGTTGTTGTCGGTCGGGCCACCGTTGAGCATGACGACGCGCGGCGTCTCCACATCCAGCTCGTCGATGGCAGGCTCGAGGACGCTGGCCATGGTGCGGCCGACCTCGACGTTGTCGAAGGAGACGTAGACGTCGGCGCCGGGGCCCTCGATCGTCAGGCGGTCGTAGTCGATGACGGCGACGTCGGCCTCACGCGCGAGGTCGATGATGGCTGCGCCGGACCCCGAGTCGAGGTTGACGAACAGGATGACGGCGGCACCCGAGGCGATGGCTTGCTCGGCCTGGCTGATCTGCTGCTGGGCGTCGCCCTCGGCGTTGACGATGTTGTACTCCACGCCGGCCTCGTCGAAGGCTTCCTCGAAGAACCGGCGGTCATCGGTCTCCCAGCGAGCGGAGGAGGCGCTGTCGGGCAGGAGCACCCAGATGCTGCCGTCACCGGCGGACGCCGTGTCGTCCCCGCCGTCCTCACCCGCGTCCTCACCGGCGTCGTCGGTCGCCTCGGTCGTGTCGCCGCCGTCGCTGGTGTCGGTGCCGCTGTCGTCGCTGCTGCTGCAGGCGGTCGCGACGACCACCAGCGCGAGCAGGAGCATCAGGACCTTCGTCATCCCGGTTCGTGCCATCTCGTGTCTCCAGTCTCGTTCGGCTCGGCCCTTGCCGGCCCTGCGAGCACGCTAGTAACGATCCTGTGAACGAGGTGTGAAAGGCCTGTTTCGTCCGTGAACGAACTGTGAACGGCCGGGCTCAGCTCGACAGCCGGTAGCCGGTCCGTGGCTCGGTGATGATCAGCTCGGGACAGCCGGGGTTCTCCAGCTTCGCCCGGAGCCGACGGACGTAGGCGCGCGTGTACTCCGTCTCGGTCTCGTAGGCCTGCCCCCAGACCCGGCGCAGCAACATCCCGTGGGTCAGCACCTTGCCCTGCTCGACCGCCAGCTCGCGCAGGACTGCGAACTCCGTGGGGGTGAGGTGCACCCGGGTGTCGTCGACGGTGACCCCCTGCGCCTCGAGGTCGATCAGGACGTTGCCGACCTCGATCCGCTGCGCGGACGGGCCGGTGGTCTCCGCGGGCCGGGTGCGACGCAGCGTGGCGGTGATGCGAGCCAGCAGCTCGTTGATGCCGAAGGGTTTGGTCATGTAGTCGTCGGCCCCCTGGTTGAGGGCACGGACCTTGTCGGACTCGCCGCCGCGGGCGGAGATCACGATGATCCCGACCTCCGAGCGGGCGCGGATGCGTCGGCACAGCTCGAACCCGTCGGCTTCGGGGAGCATCAGGTCCAGCAGGACCACGTCGGGGTGCTCGCGGTCGACCAGCCGTTCGACACCCTTCCCGTCGGCGGACAGCACGACATCGAACCCGCGCGCGGTCAGGTTGGCGCGGATCAGGTCGGAGATGTTCGGGTCGTCCTCGACCACCAGGACCCGGGTTCGCGCGTTGGTCATCGTGATGCCTCCGTGCGGGGGCCGCTGCCGCCGCGATCGTCCAGCTCCCAGCCGGGTGCGTCCTCGGTGGGTCCGTCCACGGGAAGGGCGAGCGTGACCGTGGTGCCGTCCGGCCCCGTCGAGAGGTCCACGGTCCCGCCGTGGGCGATCACGATGCCACGAGTGATGGACATGCCGAGTCCGGCACCGTCGCCCGGTCCCCGTGTCCCCGCCACGAACGGCGACTCGGCGACGTGCGGGGGCAGTCCGGGACCCCGGTCGGCGACCGTCAGCTCGACGGTGTCGGTGCCGTCGTCGTGCCGGACCAGGACGGCTCGCACGGACACCGGGGTACCGGCCGGGGTGTGGCGGACGGCGTTGCCGATCAGGTTGACCAGGGCCTGCTCGATGCGCGCGTGGTCGGCGACCACCGGCGGGAGGTCGGTCGGCACCTCGACGGCGATGCGCCCCGGCTCGGTGGTCGGTACGCAGGCGATGGCGGCGTCGACGATGGGGGGCAGCTCGCACCAGTGCAGCTGCAGCCGCAGGACGCCGGCCTCGATCGCGGAGGCGTCGAGCAGGTCGGTGACGAGGTCGCCGAGCCGTTCGGACTCGTGGGCGATGGTGTCGAGGAACCGTCGGGTCGAGGAGTGGTCCCACGCGACGTCGGGTTGGCGCAGGGTGTCGGCGTACCCGTGGATGGCCGTCAGCGGGGTCCGCAGCTCGTGGCTGAGCCGGGACAGGAACGTCCGCTGGAGGTCGTTGCTGCGGCGCAACGCCGTGGTCTCCTGCCGGGCCGCTTCGTGGGCGCGTCGTTCCAGGGCGAGCAGGACCGAGTGGGCGCCGTCGACCAGCAGCTCGGCTGCGCCGTCGCGGGGGGACTCCCCGGCAGCCCAGCGTGCGGCGAGGACGTGTCGGCGCCTCGGTCCGGCGACGACGGCGGTGAGGATCCCCCGACCGTCGTCGTCGCGTGTCGCCACGGCGTCACCGGCGGGCGGCAGGTCGGCGCGGTGCACCCAGCTTCCGTCACCGGTGCCGACGACGTGGGCGACGGCGGCGCGTCCCGATGCCCCGTCGCCCTCCGATCCGTGGGCGTCATCGGGTTCGGAGAGTGCCAGGCCCTCGGCGCCGAGGCCGACCCGCAGGGCCTCGAGGGCGATGACGAGGCCGGCGTCGTCCCCGACGGGGCCGGCGAGGGTCTCCAGGACCTGTCGCAGCGTCTCGAGGGTCCGGTTGCGCCGGGTGACGGTGGCGAGGAACCGGTCGCGTTCGAGGGCCGCGGCGGCCTGTGCGGCGTACAGCGACGCGAGCTCCAGCGCCTCGTCGGTCACACCACCGGCCGCGGTGCCGTAGCCGGACAACGTGCCGAGCACCTCGTGGCCGGCCACCAGGGGAACCGCCCACATGCTGCGGATGCCGGCGGTCACCAGCGCTGCGGCATCGGTGCTGTCGTGCTCACGCAGGTCCGCGACGACCACCGGGCGCCGGCTGACGATGCACTCGGCGAGCGGGGTCGGCACCCCGGACGGGCCGGCGCCGACGACCAGCCGGTCGAGGTGTCCGCGGAGCGGCGCGGACAGGCCCATCGCCGCACCCAGCCGCAGCGATGTCGTGCCGTTGCCCGACCCCGCACCATCACCCGACCGGGGCCGGTGCAGGTGCAGCGCCAGCCGCGGCTGCTCCAGCGCCACCCCCACGGCGGAGACGACCAGCGGCAGCACGTCGGTGGGTTCGACGTCGGCCAGCTGATCCACCAACGAGCGGAGCCCGTGCAGCTGCTGGCGGGCCAGGACGTCGGCTTCGAGCCCCGACATGCAGCCGCGCAGAAGGTCCGGGGTGAGGTCCGGCCGGCGGACGTCGTGGCTGATGACCCCGTCACGGAGCACGAGGACCCGGTCGGCGACCTCGCAGACGAGGTCGAGGTCGTGGCTGATCAGCAGGATCGCCGTGCGCTGCGCCCGCATGCCCTTGAGCAGCGACCGGACGGCGTGGACACCGGAGGAATCCAGCGCCCCGGTGGGTTCGTCGAGGACCAGCAGCGAGGGTGGCCGCACGAGCGTCCGTGCCAGCGCGATCGTCTGGCGTTGCCCGCCGGAGAAGCTGGCCACGGGACGGTCGGGGTCGGGCATGGCCACGCCGAGCCGGTCGAAGAGCCCGCGGGCCAGCACCTGCTCGTCCTCGCGCCGTCCCAGCAGCGCCCCGTCCTCGCGCCCGAGGAACAGGTTGTCGATCACGTCGAGGTTGTCGCACAGGGCCAGGTCCTGCCAGACCACCTCCACTCCCGCCATCGGGGCACCACCGTTCCGGTCGACGGGAAGCCCGTTGACCAGGACCTGTCCGCGGTCCGGGACCAGGCTGCCGGCGATGCAGCGGACGAGGGTGGTCTTGCCGGCGCCGTTCTCGCCGACCAGGGCGATCAGCTCGTCGGGGTGCACCGCGAAGTCCACCCCCCGCAGGACGTCGACCGTCGCGAACCGTCGGTGGACGTCGCGGACCTCCAGCACCCCTCGGCTCATGGAGGTGTCCTCAGTCCCCTCGGTGCTCAGCCATCGTCGTCCGTGGCCCACGGGTCGCTGGTGGCGAAGGGGACGAGCTCGGCCCCGACCCTGGGCGAGACGTTGGCCACGATCCAGGTGCCGTCCTCGCGGTCCTCGCGCTTGAGGACCTCCCCGCCGGCGTGGGCGCGGGCGACCAGATCGGCGCGGGAGTACGGGATCAGCGCCTCGACGACCTTGCGGTGCGGTGGGATGCGTTCGGCGATCCCGTCGATGAGCGCCTGCACGCCCTGTCCGGTGGCGGCCGACACCTCGTGGACGGCTTCGCCGTGCGCCTCGACGGTCCGGGCCAGGCCGACCAGGTCGTCGGGGTCGCAGCGGTCGATCTTGTTGAGGACCAGCACCCGTGGCATGTCCCCCGCGCCGATCTCTGCGAGGACGCGGTTGACGGCCAGGACGTGCCCCTCCGCCTCCTCGTGGGACGCGTCGACGACGTGCACGAGCAGGTCGGCGTTGAGGGTGTCCTCCAGCGTGGACTTGAACGACTCGACCAGCTGCGTCGGCAGCTTCTTGACGAACCCGACGGTGTCGGTCAGCACGATGGTGCGTCCGTCGGGCAGGTCCAGCCGGCGGGCGGTCGTGTCCAGGGTGGCGAACAGCTGGTCGGCGACCAGCACGTCGGCCCCGGTCATGGCGTTCATCAGGGTGGACTTGCCGGCGTTGGTGTAGCCGACGATGGCGGCCGCACGGACCTTGTTGCGACGCCGCTTGAGCGACTTGGTCTGGCGGATCTTCTGGGCGGCCGCGAGATCGCGCTTCAGCTTGGTGATGCGACGGTTGAGCTTCCGTCGGTCGACCTCGAGCTGGGTCTCACCGGGACCTCGCATGCCGACGCCGACACCACCGGCCTGACGGGACAGGGCGTCACCCCACCCTCGCAGGCGGGGCAGCAGGTAGGTCAGCTGGGCCAGCTCGACCTGGGCGGTGCCCTCCGAGGACGAGGCGTGCTGGGCGAAGATGTCGAGGATCACGATGGTGCGGTCGAGCACCTTGACCTTCAGCTTCTCCTCCAGGTTGCGCTGCTGGGCCGGGGACAGGTCGTCGTCGAACACGACCGCGTCGGCACCGAGCTGGCCGACGAGGTCCTTGAGCTCCTGGACCTTGCCGCGGCCGAGGAACGTGGCGACGTCGGGGTGGTCGCGCCGTTGCACGACCCGACCGACGGTCATGCCGCCGGCGGTTTCCAGCAGCTGCTCCATCTCGTCGAGGGAGGCGTCGACGTCGTGGCTGGTCTCGCCGGGCAGGTGCAGCCCGACGATGACGGCCGCGTCGACCTGCCGGAAGATCTTCACACCCTCCTGCGGGGCGTGGTCCTCGATGCGCTCGGCCTCGAGCCGACGGCGCTGCGCACGACCGATCCGGAGGCCACCTTCACTGTCGGACGCGGGGTCCTCGATGTCCCAGCCCAGCTCGGTCGGTTCGTCGCTGTCGATCACGGTCTCGTCGATGTCGTCGTGCTCCTCGCTCGGTCCCTGGTCTGGGTCGCTCATGCGGATGCCCCCGTCCCGCTGGCAGCAGTGGCCAGCCATGCGTCGTCGAGGAACCCCTTGCCGACCTCGACCGCCGGACCGGTCACGAAGAGGGTCTCCTCGGTCCACTCGATGCGGAGCACGCCGCCGGGCAGGTGCACGTCGGTGGTCCGGTCGGCGAGTCCGTTGAGGTGGGCGGCGACGGCCATGGCCGATCCGCCGGTCCCCGAGGCCATGGTCTCACCGACGCCGCGTTCCCAGATGCGTCCGTCGACGCCACCGTCGGGGCGTGCGGCGATGAACTCGACGTTGGTCCCCTCGGGGAAGTCCGGGTGGGTCTCCAGGCGCGGGCCGAGGGTGGTCACCGGCGCGGTCGCCACGTCGTCGACGAGGAGGACCGCGTGGGGGTTGCCCATCGAGACGATCGTGACGGTGGCGGTCGTGCCGTCGTCGAGCACGATCGTCCGGCCGACCTCGCCGGTCACGGGGGCGCCCATGTCGACGGTGCACGTGTCGGTCAGGCCGTCGGGGCCGCGGTGGATGACGACCCGCTTGACGCCCGCGCGCGTGTCGACGGCGACGACGTCCATGGGCTGGCGGTCGGCGAGGTACTTGGCGACGGTGCGAACCCCGTTGCCGCACATCTCCGACAGGCCACCGTCGGCGTTGCGGTAGTCCATGAAGACATCGGCGTCGGTGCCGGGTCGGGCGGGGCCGACGCGGATGGCCCCGTCACCGCCGATCCCCATCTGCCGATGGCACAGCGCAGCGGCCAGGTCGGCGGTCAGGTCGACGCGGTCGTCGAGGTCGGGCAGCAGCACGAAGTCGTTGCCGGCTCCGTGCACCTTCAGGAACTCCAGGGTGCTCTCCGTGGGTCGTGTGTGGGCGTCAGCCCAGCCTAGCGGCGGCCTCGACGGCAGCGGGGACGGCGTCGGCCGGCTGCCACTGGATCCGTGGGTCCTTGCGGAACCAGCGGCGTTGCTTGGCGGCGAACTGCCGGGTGCGGATGACGATGCGCTCGGTCGCGTCCTCGAGGGTCATCTCGCCGTCGAGGTGGGCGAACAGCTCGGCGTAGCCGATGGCCTGGCGGGCGGTGTCGGACAGCGTCCGGTCCCTCAGGGCGGCCGCCTCATCCAGCCACCCGTCCTCGAGCATCCGATGGGTGCGGCGTTCCAACCGGTCGGCCAGGTCGCGCCGGTCGACGTCGACCCCGATGACGGAGAGGCCCGGATAGATGCTCTCGTGGCTCTGCCACACGCGGTGGAAGCTGGAGAACGGCTGGCTGGTCAGCTCGATGACCTCCAGCGCACGGACCGTGCGTCGCAGGTTGAGCGGGTCGATGCGGCCTGCCGCCTCGGGATCCAGGGCGGCGAGGTGCTGATGTGCCGCCGCCGGGTCGTGGGCCCACTCCCCCTCCAGCCGTTCGCGGACCGCCGGGTCGGTCGGCGGGAAGACCATGGCGTCGACGACCGCCCGGTAGTACAGGCCCGAGCCGCCGACCAGCAGGGGCAGCGCGCCGCGGCCGATCACGTCGGCGATCGCCGTCCGGGCCCGCTGCTGGAACCACCGAACGGTGCAGTCCTGGTCGGGTTCGAGCTCGTCGACCAGGTGGTGCGGAACTCGTGCACGGTCCTCGGGGCCGGGTGTGGCGGTGCCGATGTCCAAGCCGCGGTAGACGGTGAAGGCGTCGATCGCCACCAGCTCGACGGGGTGGCCGGCGTCGTGCAGCCGATCGGCTGCGGCCATGGCTGCGGCGGACTTGCCGCTGCCGGTGGGCCCGACGACGGCGACGACCGGACCCGTCGGACCGTCGGGTCCGACCTCTTCCACGGTGGGCTCGCTCAGGCGATCGCGGTGGCCGGGCCCGGGGTGGGCACGGCCGGGGTGACGTCGGCGTCGGTGACCTCACCGAGCAGGTAGTGCGCGGCGGCGTCGGTCACGGCCACGTTGGCCCTGGCACCCGACGCAAGGCCCTCGACGACCGGGAAGTGCACGAGGCGGTTGTGGCGGGTGCGGCCGCTTAGCCGGGAGTCGTCGGTCTTGGACGGGCCCTCGACCACGACCTCCTGCACGGTGCCGACCTGGCGGGCGTGGGACTCCGCCGACAGCCGCTTGGTCAGCTCGGCGAGGCGGATGAACCGCTCGTCCATGACGTGCTGCTCGACGTGGTCGGGCAGGTCGACGGCGGTCGTACCGGGACGCTTGGAGTACTTGAAGGTGAAGGCCGAGTCGAACCGGGCCTGCTCGGTGACGTCGAGGGTGGCCTGGAAGTCCTCCTCGGTCTCGCCGGGGAAGCCGACGATGATGTCGGTGGAGATGGCCAGGCCGGGGATGGTGTCACGGGCCTCGGCGACGAGGTCCAGGAACCGGCGGGAGCGGTAGCTGCGCTGCATCAGCTTCAGGATCCGGTCGCTGCCGGCCTGCAGGGGCAGGTGCAGCTGCTCCATGACCGTGGGCACGTCGCGCATCGCGGCGAACACGTCGGAAGTGAAGTCCTTGGGGTGAGGAGAGGTGAACCGGATGCGGTCCAGCCCGTCCACGTCGCCGAGCATGTGGAGCAGCTCGGCGAAGAGCGTGCGGTTGCGCGAGCCGTCCGCGAACTCCGCGGGCACCTCACCGGCACGGACCAGGTCACGGCCGTAGCTGTTGACGTTCTGGCCGAGCAGCGTGATCTCGGTGACGCCGTCGGCGACCAGCTCGCGGGCTTCGCTGACGATGTCGCCGAGCTTGCGGGACTTCTCCGGGCCGCGGAGCGAGGGGACGATGCAGAACGCACAGGTGTTGTCGCAGCCGATCGAGATCGACACCCATGCATGGTGGCGCACCTCCCGCATCGACGGCAGCGCCGAGGGGAACATCTGGGTGTGCTCGAGGATCTCCACGACGGGCAGCGCCGCGGAGTCGGCCTGCGCGAGCAGCTCCGGCAGGCGACCCATGTTGTGCGTGCCGTACACCACGTCGACGTACGGGGCCTTCTCGGCCAGCTTGTCCTGGTCCTTCTGGGCCAGGCAGCCACCGACCACGATGGTCTTGGAGGGGTCCGCCAGCTTCAGCGGCTTGAGGTGGGAGAGCTGGCCGTACAGCTTGTTGTCGGCGTTCTCCCGGATGGCGCACGTGTTGAGCAGCACGAGGCCCGCCGACTCGGCGTCGGGGGCGGGGCGATAGCCCATCGTCTCCAGCACGCCAGCGGCGCGCTCGGAGTCGTGCTCGTTCATCTGGCACCCGTAGGTGCGGATGAAGTAGGTACGTGCGCTCACGGAATCCTCGATCAGCCCTGCGCCGCGCGACGCTTGGGGTGCAGCGACGCGTCGGGGACGGCCAGCTCGTCGGCTCGGGTGTCGATCCGCTCCAGGCTGCCGCCACGGCCAGCGGCGTACAGCAACGCGATGAGGCCACCGAAGACGGCGGCGTTGGCCCGGTCGTAGACCGCCATGCCACCGAAGCCGGCGAACAGGACGGCGTAGCCGACGACGGACCGCCAGGGCGAACGGCGCACGAAGAGCGCACCGGCGAGCGCCAGCGCGGGGACACCGATCAACATCCAGACCTGCAGCACGTTCACGTGCGGTTCTCCTCATCCGATAGCGGGGCGGTTGACCAGCCTACGGGTTGTGGTCGAGACTGCCCAGCCGCCCCCCGGGCGCCGCTGGTCCATCCATGACCGCGGCGTCACAGGACAACGTCCTACAGGTCCGGCCGCGGTCACCCGATACCTCCACTGTCCGACCGACAGCAGGAGATCCGGTGTCGAAGGGCGAAAACTCCACTGAAGAACCGTCACACGACGCAGCGGGCGTCGTTGGGTTCCGCGAAGAGCCGCACCGAACCGCAGGAGATCCCCCAGTGGCCCACCCCACTTCCCCCCGTCGTCGCACCCCCCGTGCCATCGCGTTCACCAGCCTGGCCGGTGCGGCGATGCTGCTGCCGGTCGTCCCGGTGACGGCCCAGCTGCTGGACACCCCCCAGGAGACCCTGCCGGCCTGCGCCGCCGAGTCCAGCGCCGACCCGATCGTGGATGCGGCCTGCGGTGTCGTCGACGACGTCGTCGAGACGGTCGCCCCGGTCGTGGAGGCCGTCGCCCCCGTGACCGACGCCCTGCCCCTGGACGCGGTCGCCCCCCTGGTGGAGGAGGTCCCCGCCGGACTGCTCGGGGACGACGCTCCCGCGGACGACAACCAGGGTGTCCCCGCTCCCCCGGCGGCGCCCGCACCCCAGTCCGGCTCGCAGGGCGGCACCGTGACCACCGACGACGGCGCCGAGGCGGAGCCCACCAAGGTGACGGCGGCCGGCAAGGCCCCCACCGAGGTCGTCGAGCCCCAGGCCCCCGCCGCCGACGGTCGCGTCGCCGGCACCCCGACCATCCAGCCGGCCAACCTCGGCGCCAACATCGACGGCGTCCGCAGCCAGAACGGCCTGACGCTGCAGCCCTACGAAGCGCCCATGGTCTCGGTCCCGATGGAGTACGAGACCCCGATGATCGCGCCCCCCACCACCACGGCCGCACCGATCCAGCAGGCCGCCGCCGACGCCCTGCGGTTCACCGGCGCCGCGATGGTCCCCTACACCGACGGGTCGGCCGCCTGGATCACCGCGACCGGCCTCGGCCTGCTCGGCGCTGCCGGGTACGGCATGCGCCGCCGCGCCGACCGCCTGACGGTCACCACCCTGGACGTGTAGGCCGCCAGGCCGTATGGGCCTCCAGGCCGTATGGGCCGCCAGGCCGTGCAGGCCGCCAGGCCGTGCAGGCCGCCAGGCCGTGTGGGCCATTCACCTCCAGAGACACCAGCCTCCTAGGGCCTCGGACCCCGTCGATCACCCGGCGGGGTCCGCGGTTCGTCCGGGGGAATGAATCCAGTTCAGTCCCAGTCGCGGTCGAGGGCGGTGGCCTCGCGAGCGGCCTGGTGCGCCGTACCCGAGTCGAACCCGCGGCGGACGAGCATGCCGACCAGCCGCTGGGCCACCCGCGCCGGCGGCAGGTCGGCCGGCATCCGCTGGGCGCGCTGGCGTGCGAAGTCCAGCGCCTGGGCCGTCTCGTCGACCTCGTCGAGCTGGGCCAGCGCTGCGTCGATGACCGGTTCGGGGACCTTTCGCTTCGTGAGCTCGCGGTGCAGCCGACGCCGGCCGTAGCCCCGCTTGACCCCGCGGTCATCCACCCATGCGCGGGCGAACCCCTCGTCGTCGAGCATCCGCGTCGCGACGGCGCGGGCGACCGCCGCGTCGGCGACAGCGTCGTCGTACTCGCGTGCGATGAGCTTGTCGCGCGCCTCCGCGACCGTCAGCGGATGACGTGACGCGCTGCGGGTCAGGTAGGCGATCGCCTTGGACAGTGCCGCTGCGTCCACGTCGTCCGGCACGCCCGCCAAGCCACCGGGGACATCGTCGGGAGCAGCGTCGGGCGCAGCGGCGCCCGGGGCAGTCCTGTCGACCCCGGCCGCCTCCATCGCGGCACGGAGGCGGGCGATGACCTCCGGGTCGCTCACGCGTCGAGGGCCAGCGCCTCGTCGATCTCGAGGCTGTCGTCGCCGGTGACGTCGGTCGGCACGAGGCCCAGCATCTCGATGGTCCGCTTGTAGATCTCGTCCGCGACGTCGCCGTGCTCCTTGAGGAAGCTGCGGGCGTTCTCGCGGCCCTGGCCGAGCTGTTCGCCGTCGTAGGTGTACCAGGCACCCGCCTTGCGGATGATCCCGTGCTCGACCCCCATGTCGATCAACGAGCCCTCCTTGGAGATGCCCTCGCCGAACATGATGTCGAACTCGGCCTTGCGGAAGGGCGGGGCCAGCTTGTTCTTCACGACCTTGACACGAACCCGGTTCCCGACGAAGTCCTGGCCGTCCTTCAGCGACTCGATGCGACGGATGTCCAACCGCACGGAGGAGTAGAACTTCAGGGCACGACCGCCGGGGGTGGTCTCGGGCGAGCCGAACATCACGCCGATCTTCTCGCGCAGCTGGTTGATGAAGATGCAGCAGGTCCGGGACTTGTTCAGGTGACCGGCGAGCTTGCGCAGCGCCTGGCTCATCAGGCGGGCCTGCAGGCCGACGTGGGAGTCGCCCATCTCGCCCTCGATCTCGGCACGGGGCGTCAGGGCAGCCACGGAGTCGACGACGAGCAGGTCGACGGCGCCGGAGCGGACGAGCGTGTCGGTGATCTCCAGGGCCTGCTCACCGGTGTCGGGCTGGGACACCAGGAGGGCGTCGACGTCGACCCCGAGCGCCCGGGCGTAGGTGGGGTCCAGCGCGTGCTCGGCGTCGATGAACGCGGCGATCCCGCCGGCCTTCTGCGCCTCGGCGATGGCGTGCAGGGCCACGGTCGTCTTGCCGCTGGACTCGGGGCCGTAGATCTCGCAGACCCGTCCACGGGGGAACCCGCCCACACCCAGCGCGACGTCCAGGCCGATCGCGCCCGTGGGGATCGTGGCGACCTTCTGCTGGGCACCCTCGTCCATGCGCATGATCGCGCCCTTGCCGAACTGCTTCTCGATCGAACCGAGCGCCAGCTCGAGCGCCTTCTCACGGTCGGTCTTGGCCATGGTGTCCTCCTGCCGGCCTCGCGGCCGGTGTGGGTCTGTGTGGGTCTGTCTGGTCGACGGTACGTCGGGGGTGTGACATCGAGGCCGGATGATCCGACGCGGCTGTGGACAACTGCACCTCCCCCCACGGTATCGAACAATCGTTCGAGTGCCAAGCATGTCGAGGGGACGTCCGTGGACGGCATGCCTGGCGCCGGCCCGTCGTCAGCCGGCGGGCGTCACCAGCGGGCCGTGACCCGGTCGTTGGCGGCGTTCACCAGGTCGACGGCGTAGTTGGCGTTGTCGCGCATGGCGTCCTCGGTCCGCCGTCGCAGCGAGTGGCCCGCCTCCTCCACGCCCCTGTAGGCCTCGTGATCACGCAGTCCCGGGGGGACGCGGCTGATCAGCGGCAGCACCTCGCGGCAGACCTTCCACGACAGCGCCCTGAGCTTCTGGACGGCCCGCCAGCGTTCGTCGTCGCTCAGGTCGCTGCTGCGCATCGCCCGGTCGGCGTCGCGCTGGGCGGCCATCACGGCCTGCTCGCACCACTCCAGCTGCTGCCGGAGCGCCAGCAGCTGGGCCCGACGGCCCACCGGCAGCGTGGTCGCGCCGAACCGCCTGGCGGTCGTGTCGTCGGTCAGGTCGATGGTGACCGCGTTCCCCTGGGCGTCGTGCATCCTTCTGCGCCTGCCTTCCCGTGTCACCCGGTCGCATCCCCACGACCGGTCGGTAATCACACACCCGTGATTCCGATGCCCGAAGCGTACGCCCGCGGTGTGACATCGACCCCTGATCCTCCACTGTCCCCCTGACCGGCCCGCGTTCGGTGCGGGGTCAGTCAGGTGAGCGGGGGGCAGGTGAGCGGGGGTCAGGTGAGCGGGATGCTCGCCAGCTCCACGTACCGTGCGCCGGTGGCGGTGCGGTCGCTGCGGAGGACCTCGACCCGGTCGGCGGTCCACGACAGCGGCGGACCGTCGTAGGCGGCCGCGACCGTCCGGGCGAGTGCGGCGGGATCGTCCGTCGATCGGCGCGGGACCCGGCAGAGGGTCAGGTGTCCTCGGAACGCCCGGTCGCGGTCCGGCGGGGCCCCGGCGGCGTCGCAGGCGTCCCGGACTCCTTCTGCCAGCGCGGGCAGCGGCGGTGATGTCACAGGAAGCCACACGATCCCCCGTGACCCGGGTGCGGTGTCGGCAGACCCCGGCAGGCGAACCGCCACCGACGGCACATCCGCGACAGCGGACCGGACCGCGTCGCACACCGCGGTCGCCGTCGCATCGTCGACCTCGCCCAGGAACGCGAGGGTCAGGTGCCAGCCCAGCGGATCGGTCCAGCGCAGCCCCGGCCAGCGGTCCCGCAGGACGCCGACTGCCGGCTGGATCATCGTCGCGACCGCCGTTGGGACGGGAAGCGCGACGAAGCTGCGCATCAGGCGGTCCGCAGGACCGCGTGCAGCACCGACAGGGCGCCGGACGCCCCGAAGGACTGGATGTCGACGCGGGATCGGCCGGGCATCCGCATCTCCTCGACCACGGCCGTGGTGCCGGCCACCACGACCGCGACCCGAACCGTGCCGACCGGGGCGTCACCGACCGGCTCGGGGCCGGCCACGCCGACGATGCCGAGCCCGACGTCGGCGCTGCAGCGCTCCGCGGCAGCGCGGGCCAGGGCCTCCGCGGTCGCCCCCTCGACGGGGCCGGTCCCGGCCAGGCCCGCAGGGTCCAGGCCGGCCAGCAACGCCTTGACCTCGGTCGCGTAGGTGATCAGGCCACCGCGGAACCACGCGGACGCACCGGGGACCGTCACGAGGCGTGCCCCCACTCCTCCTCCGGTCATGGACTCGGCCACGGCGAGCGTCCAGCCGTGGGCCCCCAGCAGGCGTCCGATGGCGTGCTCGACCCCCTCGTCGTCAAGGCCCATGACCCCGGTGCCGAGCAGGGCCACGACCTCCTCCACCACCGGGTCGATGGCGGCCAGCGCGGTGGGCCGGTCGGGGGCAGTCGCGGTCACCTTGACCCGCGTCTCGCCCCTGGAGGCAAGGAAGGCGATCGTCGGGCCGCCGTCGCGCTCGACCCGGGCGACCAGCTCGGCGAGCGTGTCGGCGATGCCGCTCTCGCTGAGCCCCGCGGTGCGCACGGTACGGGTGACGGTCGTGGACAGGCCGCCACGCTCGACGAGCATCGCGACGACGTCCTGCTCGAACATGACGTGCATCTCGCTCGGGACACCCGGCATGCAGACGACGAGGCCGCCGTCGACCTCCAGCGCCAGGCCGGGTGCGGAGCCGACGCGCGTCAACCAGCGGCCACCCTCGGGGATGTCGGCCTGCTGGGCGTTGGACGGCGACATGACGCGGCCTCGCGACTCGAAGTACGCCTGGATATCGGCCAGGGTCGCCTCGTCGCGGACCAGCGGCGCGCCAGCCACCCGGGCGAGGGCGACCCGGGTGAGGTCGTCCTGGGTCGGACCGAGCCCGCCGGTGGTCAGCACCACGTCCGCACGCCCGAGCGCCTCCTCCAGCGCGGTGGCCATGTCGTCGATCCCATCACCGACGGAGGTGTGGCGGACCACGGTCACGCCGAGCTCGACGAGCCGCTGCGACAACCACGTGGAGTTGGTGTCGGTGTTGTCGCCAAGCAGCAGCTCGGCGCCGATCGCGATGATCTCTGCGGTCGTCCCCACGGTCATGATCCTCCGTTGGCGGCGGCGATGGCCTGCTGGCGAAGCCGCTGGACGCGGGCGAGGTACTCCAGTCCGCTGCCGACCGTCGCCGCGACGGCGAGCAGCAGCACCACGAACGCCACGTCGGCCACCCCGGGGTACAGGTACAGGGTCACGGCGATGACCTGCGTGACGGTCTTGACCTTGCCCCACACGCTGGCGGGCATGACGACGTCGTGGTCCCGCAGCAGCGCGCCCCGTTGCCAGGTGACGAACACCTCGCGGGCGATGATGACGACGACGGCCCACCATGGGAGCTCCCCCAGCGCCGCGAGGATCGCCAGCGACCCGATGATCAGCAGCTTGTCCGCCAGGGGGTCGGCCAGCTGTCCCCAGCGGGTCACGCCGACCAGCCGCCGGGCAACCCAGCCGTCGATGGAGTCCGTCAGGGCCGCGAAGACGAAGATGCCGAACGCCCACCAGCGGGTGGCGGTGCCGGCGTCGCCGCTGCTGCGGGCGAGCAGGACCCCGATGACGGGCACCAGGAGGACCCGCAGGAACGTGAAGGCGTTCGCCAGGTTGAGGGGGGAGGGTTCCGCCGTCGCCGCCGCGGCGCCGCCGGTGGGGTGGTCGCCGTGGGGGTGGTCGGTGTCGGCCACGTCCCTGTCCGCTACGCCGGCCGGGCGACGAGGTCGACGCCGTCGCTGGCGACGATGGTGACCGGCGCCATGCGCCCGACCGGGGTCTGCACGCCCTCGGCGCGGATCTCGCCGTCGGTCTCTGGGGCCTCGCGGTAGCTGCGGCCGATGGCGGTGTCGCCCTCGTGGGACTCCACCAGCATCTCCAGGGTCCGGCCGACGAAGGCGTCGGTGCGTTCCTGCGCGACGGCCTCGATCACCTCGGTGACGGCGTCGGCGCGGGCACGGGCCTCGTCGGTGGGGACCTGGTCGTCCATGGTGGCGGCGGGGGTGCCGTCCTCGGGTGAGTAGGTGAACACACCCGACCAGTCGATCCCGGCGTCGCCGACGAAGTCCATCAACGTCTCGACGTCGGCCTCGGTCTCACCGGGGAAACCCGTGATGAAGGAGGAGCGGAAGACCGCGTCGGGATCCCGCCGGCGGATGCCCTCCATCAGGTCGAGGAAGCGCTCGGGCGACCCCGAGCGGGCCATGCGGTCGAGGACGGACTCGCTGGCGTGCTGCAACGACAGGTCGTAGTAGGGCACGACGGTGTCGGAGGCGGCCATCGCGTCGAGCAGCTCGGGGATGATCTCGGCCGGCTGCAGGTACATCAGGCGGACCATCTCCAGCCCTTCGACCCGGTCGAACATCTCGACGAGGTCGACCTGGCCGTGGCGGCCGCTGTCGAGGTCCTTGCCCCAGGAAGTGGTGTTCTCGCTGACGCAGACCAGCTCGCGCACGCCGGTGGAGGCCAGCCAGCGCACCTCGGCCTCGAGCTCCTCCAGCGGCCGGGACACGAAGCGCCCACGGAAGGAGGGGATGGAGCAGAAGGTGCAGACGCGGTCGCAGCCGCCGGCGATCTTGAGGTAGGCCCACGGCCCCTTGGGGACGGTGCGGACCGGGAAGGAGACGTTGGGCGGCGCGTCGGGTCCGGCGGGGCCGGCGCCGAGGACCGGCAGGCCACGGCGTCCGGTGGACGCCGGCGCGATGGTGGCTGGTGCGACGGCCGGGGACCCGTCGATGGCCCGGCCGACGATGTCGGCGAGCTGGGTGTACTGGCCGAACCCGACGACGGCGGCAGCTTCGGGGACGGCTTCGGCGAGCTCGTCGCCGTACCGCTCGGCCATGCAGCCCATGACGACGACCGGCCGGTCCCCGTCGACGGCGTCGAGGACGGTCTCGATGGACTCCTCGCGCGCCGGGCCGATGAACGTGCAGGTGTTGACGATCACGCAGTCCGCGCCGTCGGGGTCGTCGACGATGTCGAAGCCGCCGCTGCCGAGCAGGCCGCCGACGTTGTCGGAGTCCACCTCGTTGCGGCCGCAGCCCAGCGTGACGATGGCCACGCGACGACGGTCGCTGGCGGGAGGGGTGAGGGTGGAGTCGGTCACGATGGGGCTCAGATCACGCGAACTTGGCAGGCCTGCTCGCCGATGGCGCAGGACACCTCGACGGCTTGTCCGGGTCCGCCGAGGCCGACCAATGGTAGGCCGTTGACGGTGATGTCGACGGCGGCGGCATCGCTGACCCTGAACACCACGGCCGGATCACCGGTCAGGGTGCGGGAGTCACCGACGTCCAGCTGGGCGTTGCTCACGGGCGGCTGGCCCTCGACGACGTTGAGCCGGACGGGCTGCAGGACCGAGACCTCGATGACCACCTCGGTGAGCGCCGGGCCGTCGAGCTGGGCAGGTGTGGAGGCGTCGACGAGGGGGTCGGCGGGGGTGTTGGCCAGCGCCTGCCCGTCGTCCTCCGTGGGGGCCTCGTCGGGGACCTCGGCGACTTCCGCCGGCGAGGGACCGGGGGCGTTGGGGTCCTCGGTGGCCTCGCCCTCGGCCTCGCCGCCACCGCGGAAGGCGAAGAAGGCGATGACGAGGAGGGCCACCAGCCCGACGGCCCCGAGGATCGCGGGGTTGAACGGCAGTCGGGTGCCACCGTCTGGCGGGAGGATGTCGTCGATGCTGGAGCCGGGGAAGGCCGCGACCTCCTCACCGGTGTCGTGGTTGGCCCGGTAGGCCTCGACCAGCGCCTCGGCGTCGAGGTCGAGGTATCGCCCGTAGAGGCGGATGAAGCCGCGGGCATAGACGTCCCCGCCGAGCACGGCGAAGTCGTCCTCCTCGATCGCGGCGAGGTAGGACTCACGTACACGCGTCTCAGCGGCAGCGTCGGCCAGGGTGCGCCCCTGCCGCCGACGCTCTGCCCGCAGCGTCTCTCCGATTCCGGCCATGCAGGTCGAGGGTAGCGGCGGGATCGACCCGAGAACCCTCCCCCACCGGACCATGTGGGCGGGGTGGTCGTCCTTGGTCCTCGGGTTGTTGGTTGGTCCCTTCACACTGCCTCGCTGCGCTCGGACGGTCCTCGGGCTCGCAACCGACGATCCGCGGCGCGAGCTCCTCGGTCCTCGCTTCGCATCGGACACTGCGGTGCTCCACCACGGAGTCGTCGGCGCCCTGCGGCGGTGCGTGGGGACCACGGTGGGCACCGCACACGACTGGTGTGTGCGTTCACCCTCCCCTTGGGCTGTCCATCGCGCACACCCTCGGCCGGGGTGTGGCACCCACGCTGCTGGAAGGCATCCATCGCACACGCGGCCCAACCCCGCGTGCGATCGGCCACCCTCAGCGGCGCCCAGGCCACACCCCAGCCCGACCACGGGCGGCCGGGCGCCACGCCGGGCGGCGGCGCCGCGTCGGCACCTCGGCGGCCCCGGCACACAACTGGTGTGTGCGTTCACCCTCCCCTTGGGCTGTCCATCGCGCACACCCTCGGCCGGTGTGTGGCACCCACGCCGCCGGAGGGCGTGGATCGCACACGAGGCCCCACCCCGCGTGCGATCGGCCACCCTCAGAGACGCCCAAGCCACACGCCAGCCCGACCACGGCGACCGAACCGACCACAGACCGCCGCAGGGCGCCGACGCTCCGTGAGCAAGACTCGCAGCCACGAGCTTGCGAGAGGCGAGAATCGGCGGAGCGGATCGTCGGTCACGAGCCCGAGGACCGTCCGAACGGAGTGAGGACCAGCCAGCAGAGCGAGGACCAACAAACTCAGAACACGGAGAGGCCGGTCTGGGTGACGAGGTGTTCGAGGGCGGCGCGGCCCTTCACGGAGTTGCCGGTGTGGTCCAGGCCCGGGGACCAGGCGCAGGCGGTCATGTGGTGGGGGACGATGCCGACCACTCCCCCGCCGACGCCGGACTTGCAGGGGATGCCGACGCGGAAGGCGAACTCGCCGGCCGCGTCGTAGGTCCCGCAGGTCAACATCAGGGCGTTGACGCGCCGGGCCTGGCTGACCTCCAGCACGCGGTCGCCCGAGACCGGGTCGACCCCATCGTTGGCCAGGTAGGCCAGCGACCGGGCCAGCTGGTCGCTGGTCATCGCCAGGGAGCACTGGGCGAAGTAGACGTCCAGCACGTCCTCGGGGTCGTGGATGATGTTGCCGAACCCCTTCATGAGGTGGGCGAGCGACCGGTTGCGATAGCCCGTCTCGGCCTCGCTGAGCGCCACCTCGCCATCGACGACGATCTTGGAGCCGGCCAGCTCGCTGACCATGGTGACCAGCTCGTGCAGCGGGTCCTCCAGGCAGGTCAGCAGCAGGTCGGCCACCACGATCGCCCCGGCGTTGATGAACGGGTTCCGCGGGATGCCGTTCTCGTGCTCGAGCTGCACCAGGGAGTTGAACGGGTCACCGGAGGGTTCCCGCCCGATCCGCGTCCACAGGTCGCCCTCGAACCGCTGGAGCGCAAGGGTCAGCGTGAACACCTTGGAGATCGACTGGATGGAGAACGTCGTGTCGTGGTCCCCGACGTGCACCGGCTCGCCACGCAGCGGGTTGACCGAGAGGGCGAACCGCTCGGCGGGCACGCGGGCGAGGGCCGGGATGTAGTCGGCCACCCGGCCCTGCCCGGTCAGCTCCGCCACCTCGTCGGCGATCCGCGGAAGGATCGTGTCGAGCTGCCCCACACCGGGGGCCTCGTGTCTGTCCAGGGAGATCTCGGCCATGACCTGCAGCCTCGCGTCGTCAGTCGATGGGCGCCCGTCGGGCACCGAGGCAACCCTGCCAGCCGCGTGTCGCTCGACAACCCGGCCGGATCCGACCTACCGCTCGGCGCCGGGGAGCTCGGCGTCGTCGCGCATGTCCTCCAGCGAGAACTGGTCCGCCGACTCGTCGTACTTGGCGGTGACGTCGCCGGAGTCCTTCTCCTCGCTCATCCCGATCGGGCCCATCGTCGAACCGCGCAGGAACTGGCGGACCACGGCCATGTCGGAGTTGAGCAGGCGCTCCTTCGGGCCGGCCAGCATCAGCTGACGGCGGTACAGCAGCGCCAGGTTGTCGCTGACGTTCTTGGCCGTCGGGATGTGGTGGGTCACGATCACGAACGTCGAGTCGAGCTTCTCCTTGAGGTCCAGGATCAGCTCGTTCAGGAACGCCGTGCGGACGGGG
The DNA here is from genome assembly GCF_003073135.1 of Euzebya rosea. Lineage (NCBI taxonomy): Bacteria > Bacillati > Actinomycetota > Nitriliruptoria > Euzebyales > Euzebyaceae > Euzebya > Euzebya rosea. The sequence goes on along the minus strand of NZ_PGDQ01000003.1, from coordinate 114,956 downwards.
TCCAGGCCCGAGTCCGGCTCGTCGAACAGCAGGATCTCGGGGTCCAGGACCAGCCCGCGGGCCAGGCCCGCACGCTTGCGCATGCCGCCGGAGATCTCACCGGGGAACAGCTTGGCGGCATCCGACAGGCCGACGATCTCGAGGTTGTACTCGACGATCTCCTTGATCTCCTTCTCGTTCTTGCGCGTGTGCTCGCGGAGCGGGAAGGCGACGTTGTCGTAGATCGTCATCGAGCCGAACAGGGCACCGTCCTGGAACAGCACGCCGTACTTCTTGCGCACTTCCAGCAGCGGCCGGTTGCGCAGGGTCGGCACGTTCTTGTCGTCGACCCACAGCTGGCCCTCTGTGGGGCGCAGCAAGCCGATCAGGTGGCGCAGCAGCACCGACTTGCCGGTACCGGACGGCCCCAGGACCACGGTGACCTTGCCCTTGGGGATGTCGAAGGTCAGGTCCTCCCAGATGACCCGGGACCCGAACGCCTTGGTGAGGTGGCGGATCCGGATCTTCGGTTCGGGCTGGGTCGGGTCGAGGACCCACTCGCGCCGGTCGGCCCCGTCTGGGCAGGGGGCCCACCCGTCGGGCAGCTCGAATCCCTCGGGGGGCGGGACCGGGTTGCCGTACTCGTCCAGCTCGAGCTGGCCGCCGAACCCGGTGGGGATCGGCTCGTTGAGCACCGCGACGGAGCTGGACTGCGGCTGGTGGTCGTACTGGTGCACGGTCTCCTGCGTCTGCGGGGGGGAGGACGCCGGGAACGGGGGCGGCTGGGGCGCGGGTGGCGCCGGTGCCGGCGGGGTGGGCGAGGCCGACCCCGGACGGACCGAGGTGGACCCCGACGGGTGCAGGTCGTACTCGATGGTCGACCCGGCACCCACGCCCGACGGCCCGGTGGCCGGCGGCCCGGGCACGACGGGCGGCGGCACGGCGGACGCCGCACGCGGCGGCTTCGGCAGCTCATGATCGTGGTCGGTCATCGGTGGCCTCGCTTCTGTATGGATCCGGCGGTCTCCCGGCGTGGTGCAGCGATCACGTGGTCTTGACGATCAGCAGGTCCGCGCCCACGTGGTGCGACACCTTGTTGGGGACGCTGCCGAGCAGGAACCGGCGGGCGCCGGTCATGCCACGGTTGCCCAGCACCAGCAGATCGTAGTCCGCGGCACGCTCGACCAGCACCGCGGCGGCGTCGCCGTCGTGCTGCTCGGTCTCGACCGGCACACCCGCGGCCTCGACCCGGGCCGACGCCTCGGCCAGCACGTCGGCGGCCCAGCTGGACCGGCCGACGGTCAGCACCGTCACGCCTGCGCCGAGCGAGCTGGCCACGGCGATGCCGCGGTCCAGCGCCTTGGTGGCGGTCCTGGACCCGTCCGTGCCGATCAGGACCCGGCGAGGGGCCTCGTCCTCGCGCTCACGGCCGGTGCGGACGACCATGACGTCGCCGACGGCGTGGTGGGTGATCTTGTTGGGGACGTTGCCGAGCAGGAACAGCCCGGTCGCCCCGAGGCCCTGGCCACCGATGACCAGCAGCGCGTTGCCGCGGGTCTCGGTGAACTCCAGCAGCGCATCCGCGGGGTCGCCCTGCGGGGTGGCCACGTCGACGTCCAGGTCGGGGAAGGCCTTCAGTGCGATCGACACGCCGTCGCGGGCGGTCTCCTGCGCGCCGATGTAGCCGAACGCCCCGATGTTCTCGGGAAGCTCTGCCTGCACCGACCGGGGGCCGAGCTCCTCGGGCCGGACGCGCGTGTACGCGGTCGCGACGATCAGCGGGATGCCGATGCCGGCGGCAACGGTGGCGGCCCGGCGGACCGCGCGGCCGGCGGTCACCGACCCGTCGGTGCCGACGATCACGGAACTGTAGACGGACATCTAGCCCTCCTCGGGCTCGGGATCGCCGGACGGCCCCGCGGCGTCCTGGTCGATCGGGGTGATGGTCGAGGGTCCGAGGACGGCGACGTCGCTGGCCAGCCACTCCCCCTCGACGAGGGTCAGCTCGATCTCCATGCGAAGCTCGTCGGAGACCTGCTGGGGTTGCAGCGCAGAGGTGTAGGTCTGGCGCATGACCGCGAAGACGGTCGCGGTCTCGTCCCGCACGTCCTGCACGAAGGCGCTCAGCACCGTGCCCACCGACTGGACCTGCGCGTCGGCCAGGCCCTGCCTGATGGCGGGGTCGAACCGTTCGGCGACCTCTCGGGCGTAGTCGCCGGTGGACAGGCTCTGGGTGTCGGTGACCCAGTCGTCGATGTCGCTGCCCTCGAAGGTGGTGACCCGCAGGGCCACCAGCTCACCGGCCTCGCGGACGTCCTCGCGGACGGCAGCCTCGCGACGGAGGTCCTGCGCACCGAGGAAGAACACGGCGGCGAGGATCAGGCCGAGCGCACCCACGGCGACGCCGATCCGGGCGCGCCACAGCAGGCTGCGCACCGGGACCGCGACGGTGTCGGGCAGGCCGTCGGCCGGCCGCACCGTGGTGGCCCGGTCACCGGCGAGGGCGTCCGCGTCGAGGTCGTCCCCACCGATGTCGTGGGGCACCGTGGCACGGTCAGCCACCGCTGCCCACCTCCGAGCCGCCGGGGGCGACGGGCACCGAGAGGTCGGGCAGGCGCAGCAGGCGGGACAGACCAGCCGACGTCGAGACCCGTGCCTCGGGGTTGCCGCGGTCGTTCTCCGGGCGCACGACCTCTCCCTCCGGGACTGCCAGCTGGTGGTTCAGCTGGAACGCCGAGGTGGCGCCGGGTCCGAAGACCGACTCGCACGCCCCACCGGGCAGGGTGTCGGGGATGGGCCGCCGCGGAACGTAGCGTTCGGCTGGCGGTTCGGGCTCGAGCAGGAAGTTGACGCGCAGCCACGGCTCGCCCTGGGCGCTCGTCGGCCCGATGATCCGGAAGGCGTCGAAGAAGTAGGCCTGCTGGCGGATCGTCTCGCCGAGGTTCTCCAGGTTGGGCGCGTCGCTGACGTACTCGTTGAGGTTGGCGAGGTCGCGGATCGAGCAGGCGAGGTTCGCGTCGCCGCGCTGCAGCACCGAGGTGGTGAGCGCGAGGGTCGGCGGGACCGTGTCGAGCAGCCCGTCGACGTCGGCCCTGATCTCCCCGATCAGCTGGGCGCTGTCGGCGAAGTCGGTCAGCAGGTCGGCCAGGACGTCCCGGTTCTCCGCGAGGGAGGCGTTGACGATGCGGCTGGCGGCGAACAGGCGGTCGTACTCCGCACCGTTGTCGGCCACGGACTCCGACAGCGCCGCGGAGTCGGTCATGATCGACTGCAGGTCCTCCGACCGTCCACGGACGGTGTCGGCCAGCTCGCTGATCAGCCTGGCGGCCTGGTCGTTGTCGACGTTGCCGAACACGCGGTTGGCGACCTCGAGCAGGTCCTCGGGCTTGGTGGGCAGCACGATGGAGAGGGGCACGATCACGTCGCCCTCCTCGTAGTACTGCGTCGTGGCGGACTCCGGCACACGCGGGCGGAAGTCGACGGCCTGCTCACCGACCGCGGACTGGCGCAGGACGACGAGGTCGACGTCCTCGGGGATCCGGGCGTCCTGGTCGATCTCCAGCTCCAGGCGCACCCCGTCCTCGTGCAGGTCGGCGCTGGCGATGCTGCCGATGCCCACGCCGCGGTAGGTGACCTGCTTGTTCTCCGTCAGGCCCCCGGCCTCCGGCAGGTCGACGTAGACGGGATACCCCTGTCCGAACACGGCGCCGGCGACGAGCTGTGTGAGGGCGTAGAGGGCCAGCACCGAGGAGGCCAGCACCACGGTGACCAGGTTGATGAACGTCCGCTTCTTCACTGGTCGTAGTCCACCTGTGTCGGACGGGGGGTCGGGATCTCGCGCCCCTGCGGCGGGTCGGTGCACCCACGGACCGGGTCCCCCGGGATGTCGTTGATGCCGCAGACGATCATGTCGAGCACCACCTGCGCGTGCTCGTTGTTGATGCCGCGGATGGTGGAGAAGTTGTGCTGGGCCAGGTTGACGAACAGCCGGTCGAGGGCGGTGAGCGTCGACTCGCGGGTCAGCTCCTCGGTGATGCCGTCCAGCCTCCGGACGAAGTCGTCGATGCGCTGCTGGTGGGTGACCATGATGTCGGTCCCGGTCTCGGCCAGGTCCTGGAGGTTCACCAGCGTGTCCACGAGGTTGTCGTCCTCCTCCGCCAGCACCCGGGTGAACTGCTGGATCTCCGCCAGGGCCCGGCCGTGCATCTCCGCCTGCGGGCCGACGGTGTCGAGGAACTGGTCCAGCCCGTCGAGCAACCGGACGAGGTCCGCGGAGTTGGCGTTGTAGGTCGTCGACACGGCGTTGAGGTCGTCGATGATCTGTCCGAGGGTGGCGCCGCGGCCGTCGAGGCCCTCGGCGCCGGAGCGGATGGCGCCGGCCAGCGTGTCGGTGCTGACGGCGATGAGCAGGTCGGTGGAGGTCTGGATGACCTCCTCGAGCTCGGGTACGACCTCGGTGTCCTCGACCTCGTTGCCCGAGATCCACTCGCCACCCTCGCCGACGGGAACGAGGTCGATGAAGCGCTCGCCGAGGACCGACGTCTTGCGCAGGCGGGCCCGCAGCCGGCCGGGCAGGGCGACGTCGGGGTCGATCTCCATCGTGACCATCGCCTGCAGCTCGCTGTCGAGCTCGATGTCGGCGACGGTGCCGATCGGGACGTCGGCCAGGCGGACCGAGGCGTTGGTCGTCAGGTCGGCGACGTCCTCGAAGGTGGCCAGCACGACGGTGGCGTCGCTGCCCGTGCAGCCGCCGGCGAGCAGGGCGAGCGTCGCGAGGACCGCGGTCAACCAGCGGGTCATCGGCCGTCCTCCTCGTCGTCGCTACCACCGAGCAGGCCCAGGTCGGGCAACAGCCCGCCGTTGCCGCCGCCGTCGGCTTCCGGCACGGGCACGGACCCACGGCCCGACAGTCGCGGGTCGGCACCGGGCAGCGGCGCCGGGGCGGGTGGCGTCGCCGGTGGTGATGCGATCGCCTCGGCCTGCCTGGCGGCGATGTCGTCGGCGATGGCCGTCCGGGCCTCCAGCGGGAGTGAGGACAGCGCGATGCCGAGGGCTTCGGTGAGGGTCGTGCCGCCACCCTCGGGGGCCACGCACAGGCCGGGAAGGCACAGGTCGGGGATCTCGGCCAGGATGTCCTCGACGACGCTGCAGTCGGCCAGGTCCAGCCGGAGGCACAGCCCGAGGATGCGGTCCTCGAGCCGATCCGACAGCGCACCGGTCAGGTAGCCGGCCTCGTTGTCCAGCGGCAGTCGTGCGTTCTCCCAGTCGATGACGCGGCCGGCGGTCTCGAACAGCGACCGGCTGCCGACGAGCGAGTCGCCGATGCGCTCCAGGTTGCGGTCGACCGTGGACAGGGTCGTGGCCAGGGTGTCGAGGTCACGCACCAGCGGGTCGCCGTGCTCGACGACGATCGGCTGCAGCTCCCCGACGGCACGCTGGAGCTCGTTGAGCGCCCCGATCAGCAGGTCGCGGTCGTCCTGCAGGTTGCGCAGGACCGTGGAGGTGTTGCGCAGCGTCGATCCGATGCGCTCCTCGCGGGTGGCGAGGGTCTCGTTGAGGTCGGCGAGGTCACGGACCACCTGGTTGAGGTCCACCGAGCTGTCCGACAGCACCCGGACGGTGTCGGCACCGGAGGCGATGAGGTCGTTGAGGCCCTGGCCGTTGCCGTCGAGGGTGTCGGCCAGCACGTCGATCAGGTCGGCCAGCGCGTCGCCGTCCAGCGCGGCGAGGAACTCCTCGAAGGACCGCAGGACCTCGTCGACCTCGGCGGGGATGCCGGTCCGCTCCATGGGCACGTGGGCACCGGTCTGGAGGGTCGGCCCCTCGATGTAGGGCGGGTCGAGTGCGGCGAACCGCTCGCCGAGCAGGGACTGGGGAGTCAGCCGGACGTTGACGTCGGCCGGGTAGTCGCGGCTGCCGTCGAGGGTCAGCTCGATGTCGACGACGTCGCCCTTGGGCTCGATGGCGGACACCTCACCGACGGGTACGCCGAGCACGCGGACCTCGGACCCGACGAACAGGTTGGCGGTCCGCAGCACCGTGGCGGTGACGACGATGTCCTCGGGGGCGTCGTCGCTGCCGGTCAGCGACACACAGGCCGACGCGACGACGGCGAGGGCCATCAGCGTGGCGACGAGGGCGAGGCGAGCGCGGGTCACTGGGACGCCCCTTCCAGCATCCGCATCAGCGAACGGGGGCCGACGTCGATGCCGAGCTCCTGGGGGGCCCGGACGATCACGGCGCCGCCGCCGCCCAGCAGGTCGGGCAGGACCGGGATCAGCGCTCCGCTGTCCTCACCCTCCGGTGGTGGCGGGTCCTGGGTGTCGGGTGTGCTCGTGACGCCCTGCTCCTCGCAGGTCCGGGGGTCCGGGCCGAGGATGGCGTCGAGCTGCTGGTCGACGAGGCCGCCGCACCCGACGAGGACGTCGACGCCCACGGGGCCGGCGGAGGTGACGAACACGTGGCCCCACGGCACCGGCTGGTCGCCAGCGAACCCGATGGAGGCGTACCCGTTGAGGGCGTCCCCGGCGTAGGCCAGGCCCTCGGCGAGGTCCACCTGGTGGCGGCGGACGATCTCGAGGTCGAGGTGCAGCTCGTCGAGCACCGCGTCGAGGTCGCCACGCACGCGGGCGAGGAAGTCGGCGGTGACCGCCCCGGTCGTCTGGGTCTCGCGGAGCAGGTTCTGCAGGTCCGCCCGGCGGGCCGCGATGTTGCCCATGGCGACGTCGAGGTCGTCGATGATGCCGACCAGCTCCTCGTCGCGGGACTCCAGCGTCTGGCTGAGCGTCGACAGGTTGCGCAGCAGCAGCCGGATCTGCTGCTCCTGGGAGTTGACCAGCTCGGTCAGGTCGGTACCGGAGTCCACGAGCCGCGAGACCTCGTCGCGCTGGTCGCGGGTGACGTCGGCCACGGCGACGAGCAGCGTGTTGAGGGCGTCGGAGTCGATCTCGGTCAGCAGGTCCTCGGCGCTCTCCGCCAGCTGCGGGACGTCGATGGTCACGCGGGTGTTCTCGATGCCGATGCGGTCGCCGTCCTGCAGCAGCGGCCCGTTGAAGGCCGCCTCGCTGATGCCGGTGTCGAGGTCGATGGCCTTCTTGCCGACGAGGGTCCGCACGGTGATGGATGCGCGGGTGTTCTCGGGCAGCTCGACCCCGCCGTCCATCTGCACGATGGCCTCGACGTGGTCCTCGACGATGTCGACCTCCAGCACGCGGCCGGCCTGGATCCCGGCGACGATGGCGATGTCCCCAGCCGCGAGGCCGTTGGCGTCGGCGAACTCCATCGTCAGCGTGTACCCGCCGGTCAGGTCCTCACGGGTCACGGCCAGCGACACGAACAGCGTGCCGGCGATGAGGGCCGCGGCGATGATCCCGATGATGACGGGACTGCGCTCGATGAACTGCTTGCCCATCAGCGACCCTCCTCCCCGGTCCCGGCGCCCCGGGGCGCGGAGGTCCCGAGGGCAACGTCCTGGGCGGTCAGCAGGGGCATGCCGGTGACGACCTCGATGGCGTCCAGCCGTTCCGGGGCGTAGGACAGCTCGGGCGGTGCGGCCGGCCCGGACGTGCCCGACGTGGGGGTCGTGCCGGCGCTGGGGTGGTTGGGGCTGTTGGGGATGGAGCAGGCCGTCGCGCTCTCGGTGACGCAGGACACGACCGTCCCGCCGGCCTGGACCTGCACGGCGACCGCACGGACGTTGAACCACTGGCCGCCGCGGGTGGACAGCATGTAGGACGCCAGGCCCTGTCGGAGCGAGGCCAGGGTGTCCTCGAAGGACCCCCGCTGCTCGCCGATCCGGTCGGTCACCTGCTCGATGTTGTCCAGGGAGGACACCAGCCCGTCGTCGTTGGCGGCGATGAGCCGTCCGAGCTCGGCTTGCACACGCGTCAGGTCGACCGCGGCGTCCAGCAGCTCGCCGTTGCGGCTGGCCAGCGTGCTGGAGACCAGCCGGAGCTGGTCGATGAAGCCCACCAGCTCGGCCTCCCTGGTGTTGAACTCGCCCAGCAGCAGGTTGGCGTTTGCGATGACCGCGCGGATCTCCGGCTCCTGCGACGACACGGTGTCCGCCAGATCCGACAGGTTGACGACCAGGTTCTGGATGTCGTCCTCACGTCCGATCAGGGTGTCGTTGAGCGCCTGGGTCAGCTTGTTCTGGCTGACGGGGTCGATGGCCTCCAGCAGCGGGGTGATCTGGTCGACGAACGCCGCGAGGTCGGCGACGGCGACGGCCTTGCTGATGTCGATGCGTTCCCCCTCCGGCAGCGGCACGCCGCCGGGCGCGGGATAGAGGTAGAGGAACCGCTGGCCGATGACGTTGCGCCAACGCGCACCGACCCCCCAGGTGGTGGTCGGTTCGATGTCGTCGGACACCTCGAACTCCACCACCGCGAGGCCCCGCTCGAGGCGGATGCTGTTGACCCGGCCCACGTCGACCCCCGCGACGCGCACGTCGTCACCGACCAGCAGGCCGGCGGCCTCCTCGAGCTCGGCCTCGAAGACCTTGGCATCGTCGAGGAAGGGCAGGACGGTCGGGATGATCCGGTCCAGCGCGATGTTGCCGGAGATCGAGGTGACCCATCCGGCCGCGATCGTGCAGACGATCGCGAACAGGACGAACTTGGTGCCTGGCAGGCGGTCGGTCACTGGCCGCCTCCGAGGAGCAGGTCGAGGTCACCGAGGACCTGCGTGAACACGTCGGTGATCGCGCCGTCGCCGACGGGCGCCTGCGGGGCGGCGACCACGACGTCGGGGATGGCGAGCACCGGCAGCTGCGGCGGGCCGCCGTCACCGCCGCCCGGTGGGGGTGCGGTCCCGCTGCAGATCGGCAGGACGGCCGCGAGCTCCGGTGGCACGTCGGCGCACAGCTCGCCGGTGATCGGTTCCTCGATGAGGATCTGGAAGCCGGCCGCGAAACCGCTCCACCCGGGGTCGGTCTGCCCGCCGTTGCCGATGATGTCGGCGTAGTCGTTGATGCCCTCGACCATGTCGGCGAGCTCCGGCCGGTAGGCGAACAGCACGCGGGTGACGTTGTCGCCCTCGACGATCAGCCGGTCGAGGTCGGGACGGGTCAGCTCCAGCACGATGTCGAGCTGGTCGGAGAAGGCGTTGAGCTCTGCGAGCATGAACCGCAGGCGGTCCTGGTTGGCCGTGATGGTGTCCAGGGCGCCACCGTCGATGGTGCTGGCGATGCGGTTGAACTCGTCGCCCACGGGACCGAGCGCCTCTGCCACGAGCGACAGGTCGCGGAGGGTCGGCACCTGGTCGTCGAGGCTGCGGGACAGCACGTTGGTCGCCCGGGCACCCTGGTCGATGGCGCGGGCGATGGAGTCCTCCTGGCCGACGAAGGCCCCCATGCCGTCGTTGACGACGACAGCCAGGTCCTCGGGATCGATGGCGCCGAGCAGCCCGTCGAGGTCCTGCAGGACGTCCTGCACCTCGACGATCTGGTTGACGTCGGAGACGCGTCCCTCGTCGGGGATGAACGCGGCGGCCAGCTCGCGTGGCCCGTCGAAGCGCACCTCCAGCTGCTTCTCGCCGAACAACGTCTTGCCGACGATGGCGAACTGGGCGTCCTCGGGGATGCGGTACTGCGGCTCGAGGATCAGCTCGACCTCGGCCTCGAGGTCGTCGTTGAGCTCGATGGCGCCGACCTTGCCGATCAGGACTCCCCGGGCCACGACGTCGGAGCCGTTGACGAGGCCCTGGCCCGTCTCGCCCATGACGACGGTGAAGCGGTAGTCCTCGGCGAAGGCGCCCTGTGCGGCGCGCGTGCCGAACCAGCCGACGGCACCCACCACGACGATGATCAGCAGTCCGAGGAACGCCCGGGCAGCGGTCGAACGGCCCATCAGGCGATCCGCACCGTGTTGCCGCCGCCGTAGAAGATCACCGAGAGCAGCAGGTTGAGGAGGACCACGCCCACCAGCGAGACGCGGATCGCGTTGCCCACCGCGATGCCCACGCCCGCAGGGCCACCGGAGGCGTTGTAGCCGTAGTAGCAGTGCACGAGGACGACGAAGATCGTGAAGACCACGGCCTTGGTCAGGCTGTACAGCACGTCGATGGTGGGCAGGAACAGGTCGAAGTACTGCTCGTAGGCGCCGGAGGACACCGTGTAGTACTGCGTCACGATCAGCTCCGACGCCGAGTACGACGCGAAGAGGGCGAGGAGGTACAGCGGGATCGCAAGGATCAGCGCTGCCCAGATCCGCGTCGACACGAGGTAGACCAGCGACGGGACGCTCATGACCTCCAGCGCGTCGATCTCCTCGGAGATCCGCATGGCGCCGATCTCGGCGGTGAACCCGGCCCCGATCTGTGCGGCGAGGGCCACCCCGGCGATCAGCGGGGTGATCTCACGCGTGTTGGCGAAGGACGCGACGAGCCCGACGTAGGCCTCGGCGCCGATCTGGTCGAGGGCGACGTAGCCCTCCAGGCCGACCGCCGTGCCGGTGAAGAACGCCAGGGCCCCGATAACGAAGAACATGCCGCCGCCGAGCACCAGGGCACCGGCACCGATCGCCACGTCGGTGATGAGCGTGAGGATGACCCCGCCGTACTTGAACGCGCGGGGCATGCCGCGGAGGGCCTCGCCGTAGAAGGCGAACTGGTCGTAGACGTTCTCGAACGGACCGCCGAGGCGGCGGCCGAAGCGGGACAGCGGTGCGGGGATGGCGCTCATGTGCGGCTCAGAGCTTCTGCGGGATCAGGTTGAAGTACATGGCGGTCAGCAGGAAGTTCTGGAAGAACAGCAGGATGAACGTGATGACGACGCTGGCCTGCACCGCGTCCCCGACGCCCTTCGGCCCGCCCTTGACCGTGAACCCCTTGTAGCAGGCGACCGCGCCGGCGGTGAAGCCGAAGAACAGCGCCTTGGTGATCATCATCAGGAAGTCCGGCAGCTGCGAGAGCGCCGACAGGGAGTCGAAGTAGGCACCCGATGTGCCGCCCTGGACGGGCACGGCGAAGTACCAGCCACCGAGGATTCCGGCGACGGCCACGATCGAGCAGAACAGCACCGAGCAGACGGTCGCCGCGACGAGGCGTGGCCCGATCAGCCGGTGCATGGGGTCCACGCCCATGACCTCCATGGCGTCGATCTCGTCGCGGATGCGCCGCGACCCGATGTCGGCGGTCATGGCGCTGCCGCCGGCCCCGGAGATCAGCAGCGCGGTCGCGATCGGCGCCTGCTCGCGCACGGTGGCCAGGAACAGGGCCGACCCGATCTGGGCCTCGGCGCCGAGCTGGCGGAAGAACGACCCCACGTGCAGCGCGATGATCATGCCGAAGGGCACGCTGATCAGGACCAGGGGGATCGCCGAGACCTTGGTGATGAACCAGGCCTGCCGGCGGAACTCGTCGAGCTGCAGGGGGCGCCGGCGCAGCGACAGCATGCCGTCGAGCGCGATGGCGGAGATGCCGCCGAGCTGTCCGAGGACGTTGCGGATCTTGTCCATTGCTGTCGGCCCACTCCTTTCGGTTCCCTGTGTCGAATCCCGCCGACATGGGTATGGCTCGGGGGTCGCTCGGCTCGTGTGAGCGACGTGAGTATGTGGTTCCGGCCGTGCGGGGTCGCTACGCACGTTGACTGCTGGATGTGTACCGGCGACCGATGCTGGTCAGTGGTCGAGGGTTGCCCGATCCCGTCGGTAGGAGCAGAGCATAGGGTCTCGCGGCCCCAGACGTGAACAGCAGCGTCGCCACGGTGTCATCGACGGGCCCCGGAGAGTGACAGTTCCTCTCCAGTCCTCGCCCATCGGCTGGCGCTGCCGACATAAGGTGCACAGCCCCGGGTCACCGGTGCGTCCCCCACCCCAGCCGGCATCACCACACAGGAGGAGCCATGAGCGGTACCGACACGCCGAAGGTCGACGAGGCCGACGTCGAATCCCTCGCCGCGGAGCTCGAGGCGATCCGGCGGCGGGTGATCAACGTGGTCGGCCACGAGCTGCGTACCCCCGTCACCACCATCCACGGCCTGGCCGGCGAGCTGGGCCAGGCGCAGGACCTCGACACGGTCCGCGACGTCATCGGACCGGCGCTCCTGCGCAACGCCGCGCGGCTCACCGTGCTGCTCGACGACCTCCTCGTCGCAGCCGGCATCGACACCGCCATCCCGGTCGATGCCCCCGGCCAGCTCGAGCTGAACGACGAGGTCCGGGCGATCTGGGGCGACCTGCGCAGCAGCATGCTCCAGCTGGAGGGACAACCGGCGACGGTGACGGGTCCCCTCACCGGGATCCGACGGGCGTTGCGGGCGGTCCTGGAGAACGCCGCGGCCTACGGGACCAGCGAACCCGAGGTCACCATCAGCGAGGAGGACGGCCGCGTCACCGTCCGGGTCTTCTCCCCCGGCCCCGACATCCATCCCGAGGAGGTCCGCCTGGCCACGGAGCCGTTCTTCCGGGGCGAACGAGCGGTCACCAGCCGCGCAGGTCTCGGGATGGGCCTGTCCATCGCCAAGGCTGTCGCCGAGGGTGCAGGGGGCACGCTATCGTTCGAGGCGACCGCGGGAGGGACTATTACGAGCATCGTGTTGCCGAGAGCGCCCATTACATGACCAGCAGTGCCCCCCTTCGCGTCGTCATCGCCGACGACGAACCCGACCTCCGGCTCCTGCTGCGGATGCAGCTGGACCGCCACCAGGACTTCGACGTGGTCGGCGAGGCCGCCGACGGCAGCCAGGCGGTCGACCAGGTCCTGAGCACCGCGGCGCAGGTCGTCGTGATGGACCTGCTGATGCCGGGCACCAGCGGGTTCGAGGCCATCGCGATGCTGGCCGAGCAGGCCCCGACGGTGGGCATCGTGGCCTACACCGCGGTGGCCGGCGACTTCGTCCGCACGGAGATGAAGCGGATCGGCGTCGAGCTGGTCCTGAAGTCCGGCGACGTGGGGCCGTTGGCCGACGCGCTTCGCCGCGCGGCACCCGCGTCCGTCGACCGCTGACCCGTCCATCGACCGCTGACGCCTCCCCCGGCGCTGCCCCCAGCCGGTAGCCGGTCCGGTGGGAACCGGCGCGATCGGGGACCCACCCACCCCACCGTGGGTACCGGCACGATCCGAGGGCCTGGTCAGAGGTTTTCGACCCGGCGTGGAACTTCCGGGCACCGAGGTGCCACCCTTGAGGTGTGCCCGCGCAGTCCTGTCCCCGTCATCGCCAGCTGACCCCCCGTGGGTTGGCTGGCATCCTCGCCCTGTCGACCCTGCTGCTGGTGGTCCTGCTGGCCGCCCCGGCCAGCGCCCACGCGGTGCTGGAGGGCGGGTCGGTGTTCGACGGGCAGGTCCTCGACGACGCCCCCGAGGAGCTGTTCCTCGACTTCAACGAAACCGTCGTGTCCCCGCGGGGTGGGCTGCGGGTTTTCGGTGCCGACGGGGAACGGGTCGACGAGGGCGGCACGTTCCAGACCGACGACGCCCCCGACATCGTGCGGGTCGCCCTGCAGCCGGACCTGTCCGACGGCACCTACGCCGTCACCTACCGGGTGACCTCGGCGGACGGCCATCCCGTCAACGGGGCGTTCGTCTTCAGCGTCGGCGCGGAGTCCGGGTCCGGTGACCAGCTGCTCGGCCAGGTGTTCTCCTCCGGGGCCGATCGACCGTGGGCGATCCTCGCGGCGCTCGTCCGGTGGGTGACCTACGCCGGCGTGCTGCTCGCCGCCGGCGCGGTGGCCACGGTGGCATGGCTGCGCGAGCACCTCGACGGCGACGACGCCCCGGTGGCGCGTGTGGTCCGCCGGGCCGGGCTGGCCGTGCTCGCCACCGCGTTCCTCGGCGTGCTGCTGCAGAACGTCCTGGTCAGCGGTGACGGGCTGTCGTCCCTCGTCGACGCCAGCGGGCTGCAGTCCACCATCACCAGCTTCGTGGGCATCTCCGCCATCGTCCGAGCGCTCGGCGCCGCGCTGCTGCTCGTCGGGATCCGTCGCACGCTCGGCGGCCCCGTCGCGCTGCTCGGCGGCCTCGTCATGCTGTCGTCGTTGTTGCTGGAGGGCCACACCCTCACCACCGGGCCGGTCGCCGTGGTCTGGGGTGCCTCCGTGGTGCACATCGCCGCCGCTGCGCTGTGGTTCGGCGGCCTGGTCGTCATGGCCATGGAGCTGCGTCGTCGTCGCCGTTCCGACGACCCGGTCGGCGCCGGCCGGCTGGTCGCCCGCTTCTCCTCCCTGTTCACCCTCAGCGTCGTCGCGGTCGTGCTGGCCGGGACGGCGCTGTCGTGGGCGGAGGTTCGGGCCCTGCGCGCACTGACGTCGACGGGCTACGGGTGGGCGCTGATCGCCAAGGTGGTCGCCGTGCTGCCGCTGCTGGCCCTCGGCACCTGGAACAACCGCAAGCTGGTCCCCGCGCTGACCGCCCGTCGCCGCCGCAGCGCCCGTGGCGGCTCGGGCCAGCCGGTGATCGCCGGTGGGTCCGACGAGGTGGCCGACCGCGCCGCCACACGCGATGCCGCCTGGTCGACGCTGGCCCGGACGGTCCGCATCGAGGCGCTCGTCGTCGTCCTGGTCCTTGCTGCCACCTCGGTCCTCGTCGCCCTCCAGCCCGCCGCGGAGGCCGCCGGTATCACCGGGGCGTTCTCCACCAACCAGCAGTTCGAAGGGCTGGGGCAGCTGTCGATCACCGTCGACCCGAACCGGGCCGGCGCCAACGAGATCCACATCTACCTGCTGAGCGACGTGGGGCGTCCGCTCGACATCGACGACGGCGTCACGATGACGCTGTCGCAACCCGAGCTCGACATCGGCCCGCTCGTCCGCACCCCGACGTTGTCGGGTCGGGGGCACTTCGTCCTCCAGGGCCCCGAGCTCAGCGTGCCCGGCCGGTGGGAGATCACCACCGAGGTGGCGACCAGCCGCTTCGACGTGGTCTCGACGGTGACGGAGATCACCGTCAACCCCTAAGCAGTCCGTCCATCCACGATCCGAGGATCCGGCGCGTCCCTGCGCCACCCGTCCCTTCGAGAGGAACCCTCCGATGACCCTTCGACGCCTGACCGCGCTGCTGGCCGGTCTGACCCTGCCCCTGCTGTGGTCCACCGCAGCCTTCGCCCACGCCGTGCTCCAGCCCGCGGCCGCCCCGGCCGGCGAGGCCACCGAGTTCCAGCTGCTGATCCCCCACGGCTGCAGCGAGGGCGAGCCGCCGCCCCCTCCCGGGAGCGAGGTCGTCGACACCCGCTTGATCTCCCTCGAGATCCCCGAGGGCGTCACCATCGACAGCGTCGCCGACGTCGAGGGCTTCGAGATCGAGCAGACCGACGAGGCGATCACCTGGACGGGCACCCTCGTCAACGAGGACCCGGGCCAGCTGTTCTTCACCGCCACCGTCGACGGCGAGGACGGCACCGAGGTGCCCTTCAACGTCTACCAGGAGTGCAACGACGAGCTGTCCTACCGCTGGACCGGCGACCACGACGCGGCCACTCCGGCCCCCGTGGTAACCGTCGGCGGTGACCCCGAGGCGGGCCACGGCCACGGCGACGACGCCGAGGGCGACGAGCACGACATGGACGAGATGGCCGAGGGCGAGGAGATGGCCATGGACGCCACCGAGGGCGAGGAGATGGCCATGGACGCCACCGAGGGCGAGGAGATGGCCATGGACGACATGGCCGCCACCGAGGAGGCCATGGAGGAGGTGACCGAGGACGCCGACGACGAGGCCACCCCCGAGGGTGCCGTCGCGACCGGTGCCGGCGGTACCGACGGCGGGTCCTCGACCCCTTGGATCATCGGCGGCGCGGCTGCCCTGGTGGCCGGGGTGGGCGCCTTGGTGATGGGTCGCCGCAAGGCGTAGCCCATGCGGAGATGCAGACCCCCGTGGCCCGTGCCACGGGGGTCTTCACTTGCCGGCCTCGCCTCCGCTCGGGAGGACCCCCGGCATCCCCGTGCTAGCATGCATGCATGCGCACGACAGTCGAGCTGACCGACGCGTCCCACGAGGCCATCAGCAACCTGGCCCGTCGCCGCGGCAGTCGCGGCCTGTCGGAGATCGTCCAGACCGCGGTCGACCTGTACCTGGCCTCGCTGAGCGCGGAGGAGGTCGAGGCGGTCCTGGGACTCGAGGGCTCGATCAGCGAGGAATCGGCCGCGTCCATGACCGCCGCGATGGAGGAAAGCAGGGGTCAGTGGCGCACGACGGCGTGATCGCCGACACCGATGTGGTCATCGACTTCCTTCGCGGGCACGGCACGGGCGTGGGGGTCGTTCGCGACCTGTTGCGTGGCGGCCGCCTGCTGCTGTCCTCCATCACCCTGTTCGAGCTGACCTCGGGCGCGCGAACCGACGCGGACACCGCAGCCGTCGACGCGTTCTCGGCCGGGCGCGTGGTGCCCTTCGGGGTCGGGGCCGCCGTCTCGGCCGGGACGGTCGGTCGCGAACTCCGGGCGGCAGGGACCCCCATCGGGGCGGCGGACACCATGATCGCCGGGCTGTGCCTGCACCACGGGTTCGCCCTGGCCACCGGCAACCGGCGACATTTCTTGCGTGTCCCGGGACTCGTCCTGCACGACGCCTGAGCGCCGCGTCAGGGACAGCGCGACGCCCGGCGCAGACCCGGGACCTACGCGCTGGCGCCCGTTCGCTGCTCGAGCTCCTCGACGGTCATGAACACCGAGCGGGCCTTGGGGCCCTCCGACGGGCCGACGACGCCCATCTCCTCCAGCTCGTCCATGAGCCTGCCGGCACGGGCGAAGCCGACCTTCAGCTTGCGCTGCAGCATCGACGTGGAGCCGAGCCCGGACCGGACGACCAGCTCCATCGCGGCCTTGGTGAGGTCCTCGTCGGAGGCGTCGTCGCCCTGCACGTCGGCGATGACCGCGTCCTGCCCCTCCTTGACGACGTTGTCGGCGTAGGTCACCTCGGCCTGGGCCTTGCAGTGGTCGACGATCTTCTCGATCTCCTGCTCGTCGATGTAGCAGCCCTGCAGGCGGTGGGGCTTGGAGG
Organism: Euzebya rosea; assembly: GCF_003073135.1. Classification (NCBI taxonomy): domain Bacteria; kingdom Bacillati; phylum Actinomycetota; class Nitriliruptoria; order Euzebyales; family Euzebyaceae; genus Euzebya; species Euzebya rosea. Next base: position 98,046 of record NZ_PGDQ01000003.1, on the reverse strand, counting down.
CGTTGGCCGGCATGTAGAGCATGTCGCCCTGGCCGATCAGCTTCTCGGCGCCGTGCTGGTCGAGGATGGTCTTGGAGTCGTGGCCGGTCGCCATCGACAGCGCCATGCGGGACGGCACGTTCGCCTTGATCAGGCCCGTGACGACGTTGACCGACGGGCGCTGGGTGGCGATGACGAGGTGGATGCCGACCGCGCGGGCCATCTGGGCGATGCGGACGATGGCCCCCTCGATGTCGCGCGGGGCGACCATCATCAGGTCGGCCAGCTCGTCGATGACGCACATGATGTACGGGAGGGGCTCCTCACCCTTCGGGCCCTCGTCCTCCAGTGCCCCGTCGTCGAGCACCTGGGTGTCGTCCTCGGGCCCGGCCACCTCGGCGACCGCCTGTGCGGCGAACTCCTCGGGCGTGGGCGCACCGTCGGGCAGCAGCAGGCCGGCCGCGGCGGCCTCGTTGAACCGGTCGATGTTGCGGTGGCCGTAGCGGGCCAGCAGGTCGTAGCGCCGCTCCATCTCCGAGACGACCCAGTCCAGCGCGTCCTTGGCCCGCTTGGGGTCGGTGACCACGCGGGTCAGCAGGTGCGGGACGTCCTCGTAGGTGGCCATCTCGACCCGCTTGGGGTCGATCAGGATCATGCGGACGGTCTCCGGGGAGTTGCGCATGATCACGCTGGTCACGATGGAGTTCATGACCACGGACTTGCCGGACCCCGTCGCACCCGCGATCAGCAGGTGGGGCATCTTGGCGAGGTTGATCAGGACGGGGCGGCCGGAGATGTCCAGGCCGATGCCGGCGGTCAGCGGGTGGGTCTGGGCGGCGGCCTCGGGCGAGCGGAGGATGTCGCCGAGGGTGATGTGGTCCCGCTCGGTGTTGGGGACCTCGATGCCGATGGCGACCTTGCCGGGGATCGGCGCGACGATGCGGATGTCGGGGGTCGCCAGCGCGTAGGAGATGTCCTTCTCCAGCTTGGTGATCGTGTTCACCTTCACGCCCGTGCCCAGCTCGATCTCGAAGCGGGTCACGGTGGGACCACGGCGGACGGCCACGACCCGGGCGTCGACGTTGAACTGCTCGAGCATCCGCTCCAGCGCCTCGGTCATCGACTCCATGTTCGTGGCGTTGCCCGACACGGCCTTGCCGCTGCGCAGCAGGTCCAGCGACGGCAGCTCGTAGGCGATGTCGGGGTTGAGGACCAGCTGGCGGGCCTGGCCGTTGCGCTGGGGCGAGCCCGAGTCGATGAACTCCGGACGGCTGCGCGGCGCGTCGGGTTCGTCGCCCGACAGCAGGTCGGCACGTTCGGCGTCGTCGTCGGCCGCCCGGTCGGGGACGGCACGGCCGGAGGCAGCCCGGTCCATCACGACGGTGTCGGTGGTGGCGGGGTCGATGCGGGTCCGCTCGCGGGCCGGCGCGTCCCCCTCCTCGTCCAGCGGGATGTCCAGCGCGGCGCGGACACCGGCGTCGTCCATCAGGGCCGGGGCCCGACGCGACTCCTCCTCGGAGAACTCCTCCACCCAGTCGCTCGCCGATGGGTCGTCGAGGTCCTCGTCGAGGGCAGCGCGGCTGTCCTCGCGTTCGGCTGCGCGCTGCGCCTTGCGTTCGCGGCGACGCTGGCTTCGTTCGGTGGGTTCGTCGCTGACGAACAGCGTCCAGACCGCCATGGCGGCCACCCGCGGCGAGGTGGCGGTCAGCACCAGCAGGCCGGCCGACAGCAGGCCCAGCAGGACCACGACGGCACCCGGTGTCGCCGCCAGGTTGCTGAGGGGCTTGGCCATGACCACGCCGACCCAGCCGCCGGCGGCGTGGAGGGCCGCACGTCCGGCGTCGGCGCCCGGTGCACCCGATGCGATGTGCCACAGCCCGATCAGGGCCAGCAGCACCACCGCGGTGCCGCCGACGATACGGGGGTTGCGCGGCAGGGGCTTGCCGAGCAGCAGCACCCCACCGGCGGCGATGAGGACGGGGACCGCGAGGCCGAAGACACCCAGCAGGCCCCGGAAGACGTTGACCAGCGCGACCCCGACGAGGCCGGCGCTGCCCTGTGCGTACAGCCCGAGGCCGCTGAGCACGGCGAGCACGATGAGGCCGATGCCCCACAGGTCGCGGATGCGCTCGGGCTCCAGGCCCTTGTCGGGCGGTGCCGCAGCGCGGCTGGAGCCCGACCGACCCCTGCCCGCGGCGGGCTTCTTCTTCGCCGGGGCCTTGCGGGTGGTCGCAGGCGTCTTCTTCGTGGTCGCCACGTCCTGGGTCACACCTCCATGAGGACCGGCACGACGACGGGCTTGCGGCCCAGCTGTTCGCGCCAGAACCGGCTGAGGGACTCGTACACCTTGCGCCGGACGACATCCTCGTTGCTGCTGCCGAGGGAACGGACGTCGTCGCCCAGGACCTTGGCGGCCTGGTCGAGCAGGTGGGCGTTCTCGGCCTCGTAGATCAGGCCCTGCTGCATGATCTCGGGTTCGCCGTCGAGGCGGAACCGACTGTCGAGGCGCAGCACCGCGACGCAGACCCCTTCGGAGGAGAGGCGTTCGCGGTCGCGGAGCACGGCGTTGCCGACGTCACCGACACCGAGGCCGTCGACGAACACGCGGCCGCTGTTGAAGCCGTCGCCGCGCTCGACGCGGCCGTCGCGCAGGACGACGCGGTCGCCGTCGGTGCACACGAACACCTGGTCGGCCGGGGTCCCGGTTGCCACGGCCAGCTGGGCGTGGGCGATCAGGTGGCGGAACTCGCCGTGCACGGGCACGACGGCCGAGGGCCGCACGATGTTGTGGAAGAACTTCAGCTCCTCGGCGGCGGCGTGCCCCGAGACGTGCACGCCGTGCTCGCGACGGTGCACGACCTCGGCGCCCTGGCGCATGAGGCCGTTGAGGGCACGGCTGATCGCGGCTTCGTTGCCCGGGATCTGGGAGGACGCCATCACGACGGTGTCGCCCTCGGTGAGCTTTACGTGCTTGTGCTGGCCGGCGGCCATCAGCGAGAGCGCCGCGTAGGGCTCGCCCTGGGATCCGGTGCAGATGATCAGGATGCGGGCCGGGTCGTACCGGTCGCAGTCGGCGATGTCGATGATGTCGGCGTCGTCGTAGCGCAGGTAGCCGAGCTCGCGGGCGATCGGCATGTTGCGGACCATCGACCGGCCGACGAAGCAGACCTTGCGGCCCATCGCCGTCGCGGCGTCGATGGCCTGCTGCACGCGGTGCACGTGGCTGGCGAACGTCGTCATGACCACGCGTCCGCGAGCGGACTCGAAGACCGTCCGCAGCGTGTTGCCCACGGTGCGCTCGCTGGGCACGTGGCCGGGCACGTCGGCGTTGGTGGAGTCGCACAGCAGCAGGGAGATGCCCTGGTCACCCAGCTGCGCCAGGTGCGGCAGGTCGGTGACGCGGCCGTCGATCGGCGTCTGGTCCAGGCGGAAGTCGCCCGTGTGCAGGATCGTGCCGTGCGGGGTGTGGACCGCCACGGCCATCCCGTCGGGGATGGAGTGGGTGACCTGGATGAACTCCAGCTCGAAGTCGTCGATGGTGACCTTCTCGCCGGGTTCGACCTCGACGAGCTCGACCCGGGCGTCGGGGTGCTCGGCCAGCTTGGCCTCGAGCAGCCCGAGGGTCAGCTTGGCGGAGTAGACCTTCACACCGGGGAAGTCGCGCAGGAAGAACGGCAGCGCCCCCATGTGGTCCTCGTGGCCGTGGGTGATGACGACACCCACGATCTCGGGGCCGCGCTGGATCAGGTCCTTCCAGTCCGGGAGGATCAGGTCGATGCCGTGGTGCTCGGCGTCGGGGAAGGTCAGGCCGACGTCGACGAGGACCGCCTTGCCGTCCACCTCGATGGCGCACATGTTCGCGCCGATCTCACCGAGACCGCCGTAGAAGGAGACGACTGCTGCGTCGTTGGGAATGCTCATGTCACTTGCCGTTCCACTGGGAGGCCGGCGGCCACCATCGCGTCGCGCAGGCGGGCGGCGGTGTCGTCGGCGATCGGGACCATCGGCAGGCGCAGCGCGCCGCCGGGCAGGCCCAGCCACTCCATGGCCGCCTTGAGCGGCGCGGGGCTGGGCTCGAGGAACAGGGCCTCGAAAAGGGGGAGGAGGCGCAGGTGGATGCGCCGGGCGGCGTACAGGTCGGCGTCGACGAGGGCGATCATGTCGGCCAGCTCGTCACCGACGAGGTGGGCGGCCACGCTGACCAGGCCGGCGCCACCGACGGCCAGCAGGGGCAGGCAGTTCTTGTCGTCGCCCGACCACACGCCGAAGTCGTCGGGGGCACGGGAGATCAACCAGCCGGCCTTGGCCATGTCGCCGACGGCGTCCTTGACCCCGTTGATGTTGGCGACCTCGGTGGCCAGCGTCAGCATCGTCTCGGGGGCGATCTCGCAGGCCGTGCGGCCGGGGATGTTGTAGAGGAGGACCGGAAGGTCGGTGGCCGCGGCGGCGGCACGGAAGTGCTGGTCCAGGCCGCGCTGGTTGGGCCGGTTGTAGTACGGCGAGACCAGCATGATCCCGTCGACCCCGACCTCGGTGGCCTCGGCGGTCATGCGGACGGTCTCGGCGGTGTCGTTCTTACCGGTCCCGGCGATCACCGCGGTGTCCTCGCCGACGGCCTCGACGACCGCGGCGAGCAGCTCGAGGGTCTCGCCGTGGCTCAGGGTCGGCGACTCACCGGTGGTCCCGGCCACGACGATGCCACCGTTGCCATGCGCCGCGAGGTGGCGCGCCAGCTTCTGGGCCGCGGGCAGGTCGAGCGCACCATCGGCGTCGAACGGCGTCGCCATGGCGGTCATCAGCGGAGGGAAAGCGTCTGGAGTGGACATTTGTGGGTGTTGACCTCGTGTTCGCGCACCATCGTCGGCACGCACACCGCGTTGGTGCAGTGTACTGGCGTGCCCAGTGTTGCTGGTGTGTTTGCTGAGGGCCCTGTTGCTCGTGTGGCCCGTGTGGCTGGTGTGACAGGCCCGGGGGGTCAGGCCTGTGCGATGTCTGCCGTCGAGTGTGCACCCGGTCCGTCGTCGGCGTCGTCGGCCGACGGGGCGTCGCGTGGGGCGAGCCGGAAGCCGACGAGGAAGATGGAGCCACCGGCCGCGCGGGGTTCGTAGGTGATCTCCGCTCCCATGGCGTCGACGAGCTCCTTCACGAGCGGCATGCCGACCCGCGGCCCGCCACCCTCGTCGGGGGCGTCGAACAACCGATGGGCGATGCCCGATGGTACGCCGGGACCGTCGTCGGTCACGACGAGGACGCCCTGGCCGCCGGTGGACCGCGCCTCGACCCAGACGGTGGTGCCGGCGGGGGTGTGCTCGGCGACGTTCTCGAGGAGGTTGTAGGCGATGCGCCGGGCGGCTCGCCGGTCCCCCACGACCCGGATGGGCGGGACGTCGACGTGGACCTCGTGGTCACCGAGGCGCGGCCCGAGGGCGTGGAGGCAGTCGGCGACGACGCGTCCGAGCTGCACGGCCTGGGGCTTGGCGTCGCGGGCCTCGTCGAGCGCGCCGACGTCGGCGAGCTGCTCGATGCCGCCCTCGAGCTGGGCGGTCCGCATGCGCAGCTGGGCGGCGAGGGCACGGCGGGTGTCGGCGTCGAGGGCGTCGGCGGAGTCCAGCCGGTCGGCGACCCGCTCGACCGCGCCGAGGGGTCCACGGACGTCGATGCTTGCCTGCCGCACGAACGATCGGCGTCGGCGGGTCCGCTTGGCGACCTCCGAGGCGGACTGTCCGGCCTCGGCGATGTTGTCCTGCAGGCTGGAGGCGTAGGTACCGGTCAGGTAGCCGACGCTGATCAGCACGGCCGTGATGATCATGAGGACCACGACGCGGTCGCCGAGGTCGGGGCGGTGCAGCGCGACGGGGGTGTACAGCCACTCCTCGCTCGCCAGCTGCAGCCAGGCCAGCGCCACGGAGAGGGTGGTGAAGCTGGTCGCCGCGGTCGGTCCGAGGATGATGCCGGCCGACACGATCGGGATGACGTACAGCGCGCCGGTGCCCGATCCGGTCCCGCCGACGAACGCCGCGGCCCCACCGAGCACGATCGCGTCGGCGACCAGCGACAGGGCCACGGAGGTCCTGGGGACGGTCAGCGAGGTCCGGAAGTAGATGGTCGTGACGACCGCGAGGACCGGGATGCCCAGCAGCACCGGCCATGCCGTGGTGCCGTAGATCAGCCCGATGATGACGCAGGCGATGATGTAGGCCCCGCCCCCCACTGCGCGCACGATGCCGAACCGACGAAGGAGGACTTCGTCGGGGGTGTAGACGCTGGACTCCGCCCGCTCTGCGATCTGGCTCACGGCCTGCAGCCTACGCGGCGGGTGTGTCAGCGGGCCCGTTGCGGCCCCGGTCAGCCGGCCACGACCGCGGCGGTCGCGGGCCCGCCCGGGGCGTCAGCCGGCGCTGTCCAGCCGGTGCCGCAGCTGGTGCCATCCGCGGAGGTTGCCGAGCACGTCCTCGTCCCCAGCTGCTGGTGTGGCGACGTGCTCGAGCGGCGACCAGTGCGGCGGGTCGGCGGTGACCAGCCGCTGGTACAGCTCCTCGTCGGCGGAGAGGTCCCGGCGGCCGTCGTGGGTGAGGTAGCTGACGCGGGCGCAGCGGGCCGCGGAGATGCGCCGCTTGGTCCGCTCGTCGAGGTCCTGCTCGTCGGGCCGGATGTAGGGGGTGTGCCAGCCGCCCACGGGGACCTCGACGGGCGTGGACGCGTCGAACGCCTCGCGCATCGCCTCGGCGGCCACGCGGATCTCGGGCTGGGCCAAGGGGCTGCAGCGCTGGTGCCAGAAGCCGTCCCAGTCCGTGGCCGTCACGATCACGGTGTGCCACATGAACGGCTCGAGGATCCGGTTGGCGACCTGCTTGTGCACCCCGAGGTCGTCGAGGACGCGCACGGCCTCGACCGCGGCGTCACGGGCCCGCAGCCACGCGTCGGTGGCGGCCCGTGCCTCCTCCCCCTCCAGGGGTGCGCCGGCCTGCATGCCCCGCTGGTTGGCGCCGAACTCCACCGGCATGGCGGGGTCGTCCTCGACCCGGGCGATCTGCTTGCCGATGGGGATGGCACGCGAGGACGCGGAGTTGCGGGAGAACACGCGGTGGGTGTTCAGCTCGGCCAGCACGAACCGGTGCAGCGTGACCTCGATCGTGGTCACGCGGACCCCGTCGGGCGAGATGCTGTCGGCGATGACGGTGGCCGACGGCACGGTCGGGGACGAGTCGTCGGGGTCGGCCCCGGTCTGGGGCTGCTGCAGGTCGGTCACGGCGCCGGTCACCTCGGGTCTGATCGGTCTGGCGGAGGGTGTTCACCGTACCCCCCGACGCCGACATCGCCCGGGTCGACGAGGTCCGACCCAGCGGGTCACCGACGGCCCCACCCGGAACTGCGCAGCTCGACCGGCCGACCGGCCGAACTGCACATCTGGGCGGCGGGACTGTGCAGGTCGGCCATGGGGGCGGCAGAGGTACACATCTCGAAGGGCCGGGACCGTCCCACCCCGGGGCGCCCTCCGCGACGCTGTCACCGGGTCACGCGGGCCGGCTGGCCCCTCGGGGCTCTCCCGCACGCACCTGCTCCAGGTCGAACACCCCGGAGGCCCGTGCGGACAGCGAGGCCCGCGGGCGCATCGACCCCGGACGGCTGGGCGCCTCCTGCACGTTGGCCGCGGTGGCCCACAGGATCGTCTTGACCTGGAAGGGTCGCAGGCCGGGGTGCTTGGAGAGGATGCGGGCCGCCATGCCGGCGATGTGCGGGGCGGCGTAGGAGTTGCCGGTCCCGGTGATCCGCTGACCGCCGCGCCAGGCGACGTCGACGTCGACGCCGCGGGCGAGGAACTCCGTCGGCGGGTCGGGGTTGAAGTGGAAGCGTTCGGGGTCGTCGGTGGTGTTGCAGGCCACGCTGACCACGCTGGACAGCAACGACGGCCACGACGGGCGCTGGACGTTGTTGGCGGCGGTCACGACCAGGGAACCGGCGAAGTACGCGCGGTCGCACACCTCGTGGAACGGCAGGGCCCAGTCCTCGCGTGTGGTGCCCAGCGACAGGTTGATGACGTCGTAGCCCTGCTCGACGCACCACGCGAGTCCGCGCAGGAAGACCGCCGCCTTGCCGGCGAGGCCCTCGCCGAGCACCTTGACGCTGGTGATCCGTGCACCGGGTGCGAGGTCGTGCACGATGCCGGCGCAGGCGGTGCCGTGGCCGAACGCGTCGCGGTGGGCTCCCCGGACCTCCTCGACCTCGCCGTCGGGGCCGAGCCGCAGGGCCACACCCTCGGCGACGTCGACACAGCCGTCGAGCGCCGGGTGGTCGGCGTCGACGCCGCTGTCCACGATCGCCACCCGCACCCCCGAGCCGTCGGCGCCCTCCCACGCCCACTCGGGGGTGATCTGGCCCAGGCGGATGGCGTCGGGCAACCGCATGACCGAGGAGTCCTTGGCCCATGCCGGGATGTCGGAACGGGGCATCAGCGGACCAGCGCCTCGATGATCGTGGCGACGGTGGCGTAACGGCCGGGGTCGGCGTCGGCCAGGCGCCGGAGCTCGGCGGCGAGCTCCGCGGGTTCGGGCACGTCGGCCAGCGCACCCAGGCGGTCGTCGGTCAGCGCGGCGGAGGCGACGGCCGCGTGCAGCATCGCCTGCTCGGTGTCGGCGACGTCGAACAGGCCGTCGTCGGGGTCGATCAGCTCGAGCACGCCGACGATCCGGCTGTCCCCGTCGACGGGCACGGCCAGGACGGAGGAGGGGTTGTGCCCCAGCAGGCTGGCGGTCCCCTCCCCCAGCCTCGGGTCGGCGGACTCCGCCGACAGGACGAGCGGCTGCCCCGAGGCGGCGACGTAGCCGGCGACGCCCTCGCCCGCGGAGATGGGTTCGCCGACGACGTCCCAGCCGAGGGCACCGGCGCTGGCAGCCACCCGCATGACCCGCCCCTCGATGCGCAGCAGCAGGCCGTGCGAGGCGCCGGTCCCCCGGGTCGCGGCCTCCACGATCGCGGTCAGGACGGGATCGACCCTGGTGCGTGGCATGGCGGTGAGCCTACGACGGTCCGTCCTCGACGTCGTGGACCGGATCTGCGTCGTGGACCGGATCTGCGGCGCGGACCGGATCGGCACGGGCCCGATGGGCACGGACCTTCGCGCGGTTGCCGCAGCGCGACATGCTGCACCACCGCCGTCGACCCGGCCTGGACGTGTCCAGGAACACCAGGTCGCAGTCCTCTGCGGCGCAGCGCCGGACCCGGTCGTGGTCGGCGTCGGTGACCAGCAGGACCGCGTCGCGGGCGACGGTCGCGAGGACCTGTCCGTGGCTGACCTCGATCGGCCAGCCACGAGCTCCTCCGGCCCCGACCTGGGGGGCCAGGTCCGGCTGCCCCGCCAGCCGGTTCAGCCGGGCGATGTCGCCGATGGCCGGCGGGCCACCGACGACCAGGACGGCGGCGATGCGGCTGACCGCGTCGTGCAGGGTCCGGGCGTCGCGCCGCTCGCGTTCGGTCAGCGGGAGGAGGTCGCGGACGCGCAGGTGCGTCCGCGCCCAGTCCGACAGCCCGTCGGGGTCCTCCGGTGCGTCGAGGTACTGCAGGCAGAGGGTGCCCGCGTCGAAGTCGCGCGGGACGTCGCTGCTGCCGACGGGGGCCACGTAACCAGCCTAAGCGGTGTCTCGCTCGGGCGGGGGACGTGGGACGTGGGCTCAGCTGTCGAACAGGAGGTGTTCCAGGCCGACGGTGAGCCCGGGGCGGCGCGGCACTTCCTTGACCGCCAGCAGCACTCCGGGCATGAAGGACGTGCGGTCGATGGAGTCGTGCCGGATGGTCAGCGTCTGCCCCAGGCCACCGAAGACGACCTCCTGGTGGGCGACGAGGCCCGGCAGCCGGACGGAGTGCACCGGGATGTCGTCGGTGACCTGCCCCCGCGCGGGATGTCCGTCGGGACCGGGGACGTCGATGGACTGCTGTCGCCCCTCGGCGATGAGCTTGGCGGTGCGCAGGGCGGTGCCGCTGGGCGCGTCGACCTTGCGGTCGTGGTGGGACTCGATGATCTCAACGTGCGGCATGTGGGCGGCGACCTGGCGGGACAGCTCCATCATCAGCACCGCACCGATGGCGAAGTTGGGGGCGACGACGGCGTTGGCGGGGCCGGTGAGGGCGCGGAGGTCCTCGAGGTCGTCGTCGGTCAGGCCGGTGGTGCCCACGACGGCGTGCACGCCGGCCTTGAGCAGCCAGGCGGTGTTGGTCCGCACCGAGTCGGGGTGGGTGAAGTCCACGCAGACGTCGGCGCCGGCGTCGATGATCGCCTCGCGGCTGTCGTCGGCGTCGAGCGCGGCGACGAGCTCGACCTCCGGGTCCTCCCGCACCGCATCGCACACCGTGGCCCCCATCCGACCGAGGGCTCCGAGGACCGCTACGCGCAACATGTGGTCAACCATAGAGGCCGCCTCACTGCCGCCGACGCCACGTGGACCCGTCGGCGCCGTCGAGCACCTCGACCCCGAGCTCGGCGAGCTGGTCACGGATCTCGTCGGCCCGTCCCCAGTCCCGGTCGGCCCGGGCCCGGTCGCGTTCGGCGACCAGCGCATCGACGGCGTCGGTGTCGAGGTCGTCGTCGGCGTCTCCGGTGGGCCGCTGGACCTCCTCCGCGGTGAGGGAGGTCAGGCCGAGGCCGAGCAGGCTCTCGACGGCCTGCAGGAGCACACGCCGGTCGGCGTCGTCCAGGTCGTCGTCACGGACGACCGCATGGAGCTCGGCCAGCACCTTCGGGGTGTTGAGGTCGTTGGAGATCGCGTCGTGGATGCGCGCCAGGTAGCCCCTCCCCTCCTCGGTGGTGAGCGCCTCGGCGGCCCGCTCGTGGGTGAGAAGGTCGGTGGGGATGCCGTCGGGCATGCGGCCGAGCAGCCGGATCAGGGCCGTGCGGGCGGCGTCCATCGCCTCGTCACCGAAGCCGAGCTGCTGGCGGTAGGTCGAGCCGAGGAGCAGGTAGCGGTAGACCCGCGGGTGGTACCCCTGCTGGATCAGGTCCTCCACCAGCAGGGTCCGGCCGGCGGACTTGGACATCTTCTCGTCGCCGAACAGCACGAACTCGTTGTGCATCCACGTCGGGACCCAGTCCGTGGCGTCCTCGGTACCGAGGAACGCCTTGCTCTGGGCGATCTCGTTGGTGTGGTGCACGGGGATGTGGTCGACGCCGCCGGTGTGGATGTCGAACTGGTTGCCCAGGTACTCCATGCTCATGACCGAGCACTCGAGGTGCCAGCCGGGGGCACCCACGCCCCACGGCGAGTCCCACTCCATCTGGCGGGTGACGTCCTCGGGGCTGGACCGCCACACGGCGAAGTCGGTCGGGTTGCGCTTGCCCTCGACCGCCTCGACCCGTGCCCCCTCGCGCAGGCCCTCGATGTCGAGCCCGGCCAGCTCGCCGTAGTCGGTGACGGTGGTGGAGTCGAAGTACAGGCCGCTCGGCGCGGCGTAGGTGTGCCCGTCGGCCTGCAGCTTCTCCCCGAACTTGATCATCTGCTCGATGTGGTCGGTGGCCCGCGGCGCGACGCTCGGGGCGAGGACCCCGAGCCGCTCGATGTCGGTGAAGAACGCGTCGGTGTAGTGGGCGGCGATCTCCCAGATCGACCGCTCCTCCCGCGCAGCGGCGACCTCGAGCTTGTCCTCGCCCGCGTCGGCGTCGCTCGTCAGGTGGCCCACGTCGGTGATGTTGACGACCTGGGTGACGTCGTAGCCGTGCCACAGCAGGGCCCGTCGCAGCGTGTCGGAGAACACGTAGGCACGCATGTTGCCGATGTGGGCGTACGCGTAGACCGTCGGCCCACACGTGTACATGCCGACCGTGCCGGGCTGGAGCGGTGTGAACTCCTCCAGCGTGCGGGTCAACGTGTTGAAGAGCTTGAGCATCGGGTCTGGCCCCGTGGGTCGGTCGCGGTCGTCGGACGTGGCCGGGCAATGGTACGGCCCGTCACGCGGGTCCCCACACCCGTCGACGCATGGAGCGCACCGCCTCCGCGTGTGGCATCCCAGCCCGGACGGGGTGGCCATCGCACACACCCCTCGGCGGCGTGCGGCATCACCGCCCCAGGGGGTGGCCCATGGCACACGCTGGCCAACCCCGTGTGGCATCGCCACCCCGTGGGGCGGCGCAACGCACACGCCGGTCGGGCCACACACGCCGGCTGATCAGGCCACACACGCCGGCCGGTCAGGCCACACACGCCGGCCGGTCAGGCCACACGCCGGCCGGTCAGGCCGCACACGCCGGCCGGACACCTGGGTCAGGCGACGGCGGCCAGGTCGTCGGCGTCGAGGGGGCCGACGGCAGCGATCGTCTGGGGTCCGCCGAGCAGGACGTCGGCGACCTCGGCCACCTCGTCGGCCGTGACGGCCTCGATGGCGGCCATGATCTCGTCGAGGCCCAGCAGGGGTGTCCCCGTCGTCATGGCGCGACCCATCCGGGTCATCCGGCTGGAGGTGTCCTCCAACGCGAGGATGGTCGAGCCGGTCAGGTACCCCTTGGCCTGGACGAGCTCCTCGGCGGACATGCCGCCGGTGCGCATCTTCTCCAGCTCCGCCCGGACGACCTCGACGGTCTCCGCGGCCTTGCCGGGAGCGGTGCCGACGTACACCGCGTAGGTGCCGCTGTCGGCGTACATGGCCGGGTAGCTGTAGACGCTGTAGGCCAGCCCACGGCGTTCGCGGACCTCCTGGAACAGCCGGCTGGCCATCCCTCCCCCGAGCGCCTGGTTCAGCACGCTCATGGCCCAGCGACGGTCGTCGCCACGCGGCAGCCCGGACCCGCCGAGGACCAGGTGGGCCTGCTCGGTCGGCCGGCGGTGCACCCGCAGCGGTTCGGTGGGAGACGCGGTCGGCTGGATCGTCTCGACCTCGCTCTGGAAGCCCGGTTCGTAGGCGCCCAGCGCCTCGTCGACCAGCTTGACCAGGTCGTCGTGGACGACGTTGCCGGCCACGGCCACGGTGATGACGTCGGTGGTGTACCGCGCCGACCACCAGCCCGCGACCTCGTCACGGGACATCGCGGTCATGGAGGCCTCGGAACCGAGGATCTCCTTGCCCAGCGGATGGTCGCCGTAGAACGCCTGGGCGAACTCGGAGTGCACCAGGTCGTCGGGTGCGTCGAGGTGCATGCGGATCTCCTCCAGCACCACGTCGCGTTCGTTCTCCACCTCGTGCGGTTCGATGACCGAGGAGGTGAGCATGTCGCCGAGCACGTCCACCGCCCGGACTAGGTCACGGTCCAGGCAGCGGGCGTAGTAGGCGGTGTACTCCTTCGTGGTGAAGGCGTTCATGTCGCCCCCGACCGCGTCGAGGACCTGCGCGATCTCCAGCGCCGAACGCCGTCCCGTCCCCTTGAACAGCAGGTGCTCGAGGAAATGGGTGGCGCCTTCCAGAGGGGGCTGCTCGTGTCGCGAGCCGACCCCCACCCAGAAACCGACGCTGATGCTGCGCACCCCCGGCATGTGTTCGCTGACCACCCTGATCCCGTTGGGGAGGGTGGTCAGGCGAACACCGTCGGGGATCCTGACGCCTTCAGCCACGATGTCGGATCCCTGTCGTGCTAGGAGCGACGACGACGGCGACGACGGCCTTCGCCGTCCTCGGACCCACCGTCACGGCTGCGGGTGCGCGTGCGCTCCCGACCACCGTCGCTGTCGCCACCACGCTCGCGGCTGCGACCACGGTCACCGCGCTCGGCGCGGGGCTCGGCGGGCTTGTCCTCCGTGCGGGTCTCCGCGGCGCGGGTCTCCGGCTGGGTCTCCGCTGCGGCCTCGGGCTCGTCATCGTCGTCGTCGGCGGCACCGGCCGTCGGCTCCTCGATGATCGCCAGGGAGAACTTGTTGCCGTTCTTCACCTCGCGGACCTCGACCCACAGCTTGTCACCGACGCTGACGGCTTCGTCCGCGTGGTCCAGGCGCTTGTTGCCGCCCAGCTGGGAGATGTGCAGCAGGCCGTCCGCACCCGGGGTCAGGTTGACGAAGGCGCCGAAGTCGACGGTCTTGACGACCGTGCCGTAGTAGCGCTCTCCCTCCTGCGGGACGACGGGGTTGGCGATCGCACGGATGCGGGCCAGGGCCATGTCGGCCGAGGGACCGTCGGCGGCGTAGATGCGCACCACACCGCGACCGGCGTCGTCCTCGACGTCGATGTTGGCGCCGGTCTCCTCGGTGATCTCGCGGATGATCTTGCCCTTCGGGCCGATGACCTCGCCGATCTTGTCCTGCGGGATGTACTCGACGTGCACCTTCGGCGCGTACTTGTTCATCTCCTTGCGGGGCTCGGAGATGCAGTCCGTGATGACGTCCAGGATGTCCATCCGGGCGTCCTTGGCCTGGTTCAGCGCGTCGGCGAGGACCTGGGCGGGGATGCCGGACAGCTTGGTGTCGAGCTGCAGGGCGGTCACGAACTCGGCGGTACCGGCGACCTTGAAGTCCATGTCACCGAAGGCGTCCTCGGCTCCCTGGATGTCGGTCAGGGTCGTGTACTTGCCGTCCTCGGAGATGAGGCCCATCGCGATACCGGCCACGGGGGCGTGGATCGGGATACCGGCGTCCATCAGGGACAGGGTCGAGGCGCAGACCGAGGCCATGGAGGTCGAGCCGTTGGAGGACACGACCTCGCTGACCAGGCGCATGGCGTAGGGCAGCACCTCGGTGGAGGGCACGACGGGCAGCAGCGCCCGCTCGGCCAGCGCACCGTGGCCGATCTCACGACGCTTGGGACCGCGCATGAAGCCGGTCTCGCCGACGGAGAACGGCGGGAAGTTGTAGTGGTGGATGTACCGCTTCTCGGTGTTCGGGTCGATCGTGTCCAGGCGCTGGGCGTCACGCATCATGCCGAGCGTCAGGATGTTGAGGACCTGGGTCTCACCGCGGGTGAAGACACCGGAACCGTGTGCGCGGGGCAGCACGCCGACCTCGGCGGACAGGGCGCGCAGGTCGGCCGGACCACGACCGTCGATGCGGACGCCGTCGTTGACGACGCGGCGACGGATGAGGGTCTTCTCCAGCGAGCGGAAGGCGTTCTTGGCCTGCTTCTCCAGCTCGTCGTCGGCGACGTCGACGTCACCGGCGTTGGCGAAGACGTAGTCGATCGCCTGGTCGCGGAGCTCCGCGATGGCGTCGGTCCGCTGCTTCTTGTCCATCCGGTCGTCGACCAGGATGCGGCCGAGCTCCTTGGCGGCCGACTTCTCCACGGCGTCGTAGACGCGGGAGTCGTAGGCGGCGAACAGCGGGAAGTCGCGGGTCTCCTTCTCGGGGGACTTGGACGCGAACTCCAGCTGCAGGTCGCACAGCTGCTTGAGGTAGCCCTTGGCTTCCTCGAGCGCCTTGCCGAGGACTTCCTCGGTCGGCTTGACCGCACCCATCTCGATCTTGGTGACGGCGTCCTCGGTGGCCTCGGCCTCGACCATGAGGACGTCGACCTCACCGGAGTCGGGGTTCAGGCGACCGGCGACGACGAGGTCGAACACGCCCTCCTCGTCCATCCACTCGAAGGTCGGGAAGACCGTCCAGTTGCCGTCGCGGTCCATGCCCATGCGAACACCGGCGACCGGGCCGTCGAAGGGGATGCCGGCCAGCATCGTGGCAGCCGAGGCGCCGTTGATGGCCAGGACGTCCGGCGGGTTGGACTGGTCGGCGGACAGGGTGGTGATGAGGATCTGGACCTCGTTGCGCAGCCCGTCGTGGAAGGTCGGCCGCATCGGGCGGTCGACGAGGCGGCAGGTCAGGATCGCGTTCTCCGAGGGGCGACCCTCGCGCTTGAAGAACGAGCCGGGGATGCGTCCCGCGGCGTACATCTTCTCCTCGAAGTCCACCGTCAGGGGGAAGAAGTCGAGGTGTTCCTTCGGCGCACGGCTGCCGGTCGAGGTGACCAGCAGGATCGTCTCGCCGAGGTGGCAGACGACAGAGCCGCCGGCCTGGCCGGCAAGCTTGCCGGACTCCATGGTGATCTCGACGCCGCCGACAGTGGCAGACGCGGAGTAGGTACCGAGCTTCGTCATGTGGTGTTGCCTTTCGTCCCGCGTGTTGTCCTTCTACGCACGCCTATCGGTGCGCCGCGGGGTGGTTGGTGAAGCACGAGACGACTGCCCTGTCAGGGGGCGGATCTCCAGCCCCGGTTCTCAGTGGTCACACGCCAGCGTCCTGGGGGCGTGCTGGCGGGTGGCCACTGACAACCGAGAGCGCTTCGGTGCCCGAAGTGGGGGCGATCGTCTCGTAGGTCGTATGCAGTTGTGGGTTCGTATGCAGTTGTCGATGTGCACCCGTGGGTGCGATGCCGTCGGGTCCTGCGGCACGGTCCGTGCCGAAGAAAATCGACGAACGGCGCCGGCCCCGAGGGGTTCCGGCGCCGTCGAGGCGTGCTAGCGGCGCAGTCCGAGCCGCTGGATCAGCGAGCGGTAGCGCTCGATGTCCTTGCGCTGGAGGTAGCCGAGGAGGTTCCTCCGCTGGCCGACCAGCATCAGCAGGCCGCGCCGGGAGTGGTGGTCCTTCGCGTGGGTCTTGAGGTGTTCGGTCAGGTGGTTGATCCGACCGGTCAGCAACGCGATCTGCACCTCGGGGGAGCCGGTGTCACCCTCGTGGGTGGCGTACTCCTTGAGGATCTCTTCCTTGTTGGGCAGGGGTGCCTTGGGCATCTGTGATTGCTCCTCGTCGTGGTCGTGTCCCGCCGGGTGGGCTGCGCTGCTCGCAGTCCGGGGTACCTGGCCGAGCGTCGGAGCCGACGCCGTCCTGGCCCTCCTGGGATCACCCGCCGTGCCGGTGAGAAACACCGAACGGGCACGAGATGATCGCCACCGAATGGTGACTAGCGACGGAGTATAGCGACCACTCCTGCGCTGGCCACCCGTCCGCCTGCGCGGATGGCCGGCGCCGGCGGGTCAGCGCGAGGGGCGGAAGGACGGGCCGCCGGTGATCGTCTGTCCGGCCGGCGGGGTCACGGTGGCCACGTCGCCGGTCGTGGTGTTCAGCACGCGGATGGTGTTGCCGGTCCGCCAGGCGATCAGCGTCCCGGAGGCGTCGGCCTCGACGCGCTCGGCGACGTCGGGCCCGGCATCGTCGACCAGCACCTCCACCTCACCCGTGGCGGCGGCGACCGCGACGAGCCGGGTGGTCCCACCGTCCTCGGCGACCAGGACGACGGTCTCGCCGTCGGGCAACCAGTGGGGGTCGGAGACGGCCACCAGCTCGGGCTGGACGACCTCGCCGTCGGGCCACGGCGCGATCCGGAGGACCCCGACGCCGGCGACGGCGTCGACGATGGCGATGTCGCCGCTGCCAGCGGGATCGAGCGCCGCACCGATCAGCGCGGCCCCCGGCCGGATCTGCACCTGGGCGTCGGCGTTGTCGAAGCCGTCGAAGCTGCGGATGGTCAGCAGCACCATCCGACCGTCGGCGGTGCGGTAGAGGGCGGTTGACCGCTCGGCGGCGTCCGGGGCCCCGGCATGCGGGCCCGCGGCCTGCAGCGTGGAGATCACCCGGTCGAGGGCGTTGACCCCGCCGTTGCAGCCACCGCCGGCCTGCAGCGGTGTGCCCGTGCACTGCGTCGACCGCTGGTGGTAGATGACACGACGGTCCGTGGCGCTGGACAGCTCCACGACGTCCCTGACCTGATCGTTCTGGCGGCGGTCGGCGAGGATCGGCCGGCCGGCGTCGACGACGAAGTAGGACACGGCCGTGCCGGTCTCGTGGAGGGCCATCAAGTCGCCCTCGCGGAACCAGTCCATCTCGCCGCACTCCCCCTGCGGGCAGGTGTACACGAAGCCGAGGTCGGTGCCGTCGAAGGACGCGGCCCGCACCTGGCCGGCGTCGCCGACGGCGGTGCCGTAGACCAGCGCCCCGACGGGGACCTCGACCACGATGACCGGATCGAAGCCGACCTCCACACGGCCGGCGTCACACACCTGCAGCGTGACCGCACACGTCATCGCCGCGGGACCGGGCTGCAGGTACTCCACCGTGGCCGGCGGCAACGAGTCGACGTTGCCCAGCACCAGCGGCGCCGGCGCACCCTCGCGGTCACCCGAGTCGGCGTCCACCGCACCGCCGGCGGACTGGGCCGCGGCACCGAAGCCGGCCGCCCACGCGTCCTCGGAGAAGCCGTCGACCAGGATGATCCGCTCGACATCGGCCGCCTGACCCAGCCCTCGCGCGTCGGCGATCGCCAGCGCCGTGGCGGCACGGTCGGCGCCCGAGACGCGGGTCACCGACAACCCCATCCCCCGCAGCGCGTCCTCCACCGCCTGCCCGATCGCCGCGGTCCCCCCGACGATGTTGACCGTCGTGATCGCCGAGGACGCCAGGTACTCCCGCGTCGACGTCGTCAGCTGGTCGGTCTGGGTCAGCAGCACCGGCCAGCCCTCCGCGGCTGCCCAGCCACCGGCCGCCAGGGTGTCGGCGAACCCGCTGCTCGGGTTGCCCTCCACCCCACCGGCACGGGCCAGGATGGCCGTCGTCGCCGACGGCCGCTGGCGGGCCACATCGATGGCCGTCTCGATCCGCGTCGGCCCGGACAGCCGCTGGACCGTCAGACCCTCGGCAGCCAGCTCGTCGGCCACCGCCGAGGAGACCGCCGACTCACCACCCAGCACCACCGCATCAGTCGCCCCGACCCGACGGATCTCCGCCATCGTCCGGGCCGGCACCGGCCCGTCGGTCGGCACCAGCAGCAACGGCCCCTCGTCCTGCAGCACCCCGGAGGCCAGGGAGTCGGCGAACACGTCCTCGCGGCCGATCAGCACCGTCCGTGCCCCGCCGTCGGGGAACGTCGCCCTCGACAGCTCGACGGTCACGTCGACGTTCGGCGTGGAGGACTCCGCCAACCCGACCGCGATGGTGTCGGGAGGGAACGGATCGTCCTCCCCCGCGACGACCGGCACGACGCCGACCAGCGCCAGCACAGCGGTAACGACGACGAACAGCAGCGAACGCTTCACCACGGGCCTCCTCGCGACGACAACCCCGAGAAGGTGACGGTACGAAGGCCCGCTAACGAGCCGCTAACGAGCGGACGGAACCGCCGCCCTCAGCCGTCGAGGTAGTGCTCGTGGACCCATCCGATCGACGCGACGAGCTGGACCAGCCCCTTGCCGCCGTCCTCCACGTCGAGCGCGTCCTCCTTGAGGGCCTTCCAGACATCGTCGGCGTCCATGTCGGGGGCGAGGGCCAGCAGCAGCGCGGCCTGGCCGCTGATGAACGGTGCGGCCATCGACGTCCCGCTCCAGCTCGCCCACCCGCCGCCCGGGACGGGAGCGACGATGTGTTCACCCGGGGCGGAGATGTCCACCCAGCCCCCGCGGCTGGAGAACCCGGCGAGGACGGTGCCGTCCGTTGCAAGCGCCGCGGTCGCGATGACCTCGTCGAACTCCGCCGGGTAGTGCTTCTCGTCGGTGCCGCTGTTGCCGGCCGCGGCGACGATCACGACCTCCTGGTCCTCGGCGTCCTTGACGGCACGCTCGAGGACCTTGGACTTCTCCCCCGCACCGAAGCTGATGTTGATGATGTCCACCCCCTGCTCGAGGGCCATCCAGATCGCCTCGGCGGCGAGGAAGCTGCTGCCCATGCCCTCGGCGTCGAGGACGCGGAAGGGCACGACGGTGACATCCGGAGCGGTGAGGTCGACGATGGCGGTGATGTGGGTGCCGTGTCCGTGCGCCTCGTCGACCGTCCCGTCACCGTCGTCGTCCACGCCGTTGGCGACCTCGTTGGTGTCCGGGTCGTCGTCGACGAGGTCCCAGCCCCCGTCCAGGGTGACGAAGGGGACGGCGCTCGGGTCGACGCCGGTGTCCAGCACCGCAACCCGAACGCCCGCGCCGTGGGTCTGCTCGTGCGCCGTGGCGAGGTCGAGCAGTCCGACGGCCGGCTGGCTGCGGAAGTCCTCCTCGGTGCTGGGCACGGCGCGTGCCTCGCCGTCGTTCCACCCGCTCATGCGTCCGCCGGCCTCGGGGATCGATCCGGTGATGTCCTCCTCGGCGTAGGCCACGCCGCGCTGGCCCTTGATCTTGTCGGCGGCCTTGTGGGCGTCGTGGTCGGACCTGAACCGCCAGACGTTGCGGGACGCGAGTACCGGCTCGACGACGGTGGTGCCGCTGGCCGCGGCGATGGCGGCGGGGTCGACCCCTGCCGCGAGGCGGGCGACGATGTCACCGGGCTCACCGGCGCTGGCGCCCGTGGCCAGCAGGGGCACCAGCAGGATCGTGGTCAGGCCGGCCGAAAGCAGCTTCGCGATTCTCATCGGTGCATCACCTCGAACGCCGCCCAGCTGACCGGATGGGCTCCGGTTGCCGCTGCGGTTCGTTGTGCTCGTTGGAGTGCCGCGGCCAGGGAGGAGCCCGAGCGCGCGGCGTCGTAGGCGTCAGCCAGCAGGGAGCCGGTCCGGTCGTCGGGAACGTCCCACTTGGCGACCACGACCGCGCGTGCGCCAGCGCCCAGCAGCGCCCGGGCCATGCCGGCTCGCTCGCCACCCAGGGCGGCCGAGCGTCCGACGGCGCAGGCGCTGAGGACGACCGTGGTGTCGGCCCAGGGGAGGGCGGCCAGCTCGGCTGCGGATGTCCAGCCGTCCGCCAGCTGGACGTCGGAGGCGAACGGGGCGTCGGTGCGGAACCGGCCGTGGCAGGCCAGGTGGACGTGCCGTCCCGGTCGCAGGCCCGCGGACAGGGCGTCGGTGGACGCGGCAGCGCCCACCAGCACCTCGGCGCCGGGCAGCCGGTCGGCCAGGGCTCGCACCTCCTCGACGGTGCCCGGCAGCGCGTCGGGGGTCGGGGCCAGCAGCAGGGGTGCCTCGTCGCGCTGGAGCGAGGTGTCGAAGTGGGTGGTCAGTCCGGTGGCCGGGGTGACGGAGATCTGGTGGTCGGCGATCAGCGGCCTGGCCCGGCCGCCGAGCGCGGCGAACGGCACGTGGCTGGTGGACCCGTCGGGCGACAGGACCAGCGGTGCCCCCTCGGGGATGTCCAGCGGATCGATGATCCAGGAGCGGAGGAGGGTCAGCAGGTGGTCGGCGGTGTCGGCCAGACGTTCGGCGAAGCGCGCGACGACGGGCCCGCCCCCACGCAGGCGAACCCACTGGGCCTCGACCTGCCCGACGACGAGCTCGATGCGGTCCAGCGGCCCCAGCTCGTGGACGGTGGTGCGGTCTCCGGTGGTCACGAAGGCCCGGAGCTGACCGCGGTGGGCCTGCCACGAGACCACGACCGCCCTCGACGGCGCGTCGGCGGGCGGCGTGTGTGCCCTGGCGTGGTCGTCCACGGCGGTGCTGCTGCGCAGCTGTCGTTCGAGCACCCATGCCTTGCGGTGCGACAGGGCCTCGGCGGCCTCCCTCGTCCGGTCGGCGGCGAGCAGCGCGACCACGAGGTCGTTCATCGCGTCGGCGCTGTCGTCGAGGAACCGCAGCCGGGCCAGGTGGTCGGTCAGGTCGAGGCTGTCGGTCCGCAGGTCGGTAACTGCCTCGTCGAGGTCGGCGATCGCCGCGGCCGGGTACCCCTCGGCGAGCCGGACGAGCCCGCGCGCATGGGCGACGCGGCGCTGCAGGTCGGGGCGAGGGGCCATCGACAGGGCATCCTCGGCGCCCTCGAGGTGGGCCCGGGCGTCGTCGAGCCTGCCCGCGTCCAGCGCCGGGGCCACGCCGTGCAGGTGCACGTGCGCCGTCTGGACGGGCCATGTCCCGTTGCCCAGCACCCCGAGGGCCTCGTGGACGGCGGCGGACCGGTCGGCGCCGGCAGCCAGGCCCGACTCGAGGATGGCCATCGCGTGCAGAGGCTGGTCGTCACACGCGTCGGCGAGGTCCGCCGCAGTCGCCAGCACCCCGAGGCCGTCCTGATCGCGGCTTCGTCGCAGGAGCACGCGCCCCAGTCCCAGCAGCGCAGCGGCACGGTCGTGCGGGAGGGCGAGTCGCTCGAAGTCCCGGACGGCCGCACGCAGTGCCTGCTCGGCCTCCTGCAGCTGGCCGAGCAGCAGGTGCGCCTGTCCGATGTCCAGCGTCGTCCGGGCAACCTCCCCGTCCATTCCGAGGTCGTGGAAGCGTCGGCTGGCGGTTCGGAGGACCCGCAGCGCCCGTTCGAAGCGGCCGAGCTGCAGGTGCGCGGTCGCCCCGTCGCGGCGGCTCTGGGTGGCGGCGACCTTCTCGCCGCTGGCCGCGAACCGTGCGGCGGCCCGGCGGAACCGCCGCAGGGCCTCCTCGGGGCGGCCGAGCGCCAGGAGCTCGCAGCCAGCGTTGTGCAGCAGCGGCGGCGCCTCGTCGTCCATGTCGAGCGCGCGATACCCCGAGAGCGCCCGCTCGTAGGCATCGAGGGCCTCCCGATGGCGACCGAGCAGGCCGAGCGTGACGCCGAGGTTCTTCACCACGGTCGGCAGCAGCCAGCGATCGTCGTCGTCGAGCCCGAGCCGCGCGAGCC
Source organism: Euzebya rosea (assembly GCF_003073135.1). Lineage (NCBI taxonomy): Bacteria > Bacillati > Actinomycetota > Nitriliruptoria > Euzebyales > Euzebyaceae > Euzebya > Euzebya rosea. The sequence continues at coordinate 75,692 of NZ_PGDQ01000003.1, read as the reverse complement.
GGACCTCGACCGTGGTCCCGAGCTCCAGGGCGTCGCCGTGGCGGCCGAGCTCGTTGAGCACGTGCATCCTGCCGAGCTGGACTCGAGTGGCCATGAGCGGGTCGCCGAGGCGCAGGAACGCACGCTCGGCCTCGCCGATCAGGGCCAGCGCTTCGGCGTTGCGGCCCTCCTGGGACCTCGCCTGCGCTGCGACGTAGGCCAGCGGGCCGATCTCGCCGTGGTCCCCGGCGGTCCGGGCGGCCTCGAGCGAGGCCATGGCCTGCCGTGCAGCCGACTGGGGGTCGGTGGCGATCAGCTGGCGCAGGGCCTCGATCACGGGTCGACCACCAGGTCGACCCGCATGGTCGCCCCCGCGAGGAAGACCATGACCTGGTAGGTGCCGGGGTGCACGACGCCGAAGGAGAACTGGCCGAACGGGTCCAGGTCGGCCTCGGCGACCAGCTCGCTGCCGTCGCGCAGCTCGACGAGCTCCACGGGGTCGCCCTCGGCGGTCAGCACCTGTCCGCTGACGCTCACCCGGTCACCGGCACGTGCGAAGTCGATCGCCGTGTCGGCGACGTCGCTGGTGTGGATGCACGACCACCGATCGGCGAGCCCGACCGCGCGGACCTCCACCGCATCGCGACGGCTGTCGAACAGCAGCTCGCCGAGGTGCACCCGGTGGTGTCGGCGGAACTCCGCGAGCAGGCGTTCGCGCAGCTCGGCTGGTGGGGACTCCAGCCGAGCCGTCCGTGCCTGTTCCTGGAAGGACTGCAGCCAGCGCAGGCGCGCACGGACGTCCTCCGATTCGCGGGCGAGGCCCCGGCGGACCTCCTCGGCCCGGGCCGGGCTCATGCGGCCCTCGAGGAAGTCCATGATCCGCGACGTGGAGGGTTCGGGGTTCATGCGTGTTCGTCCAGGTCGATCATGGCGGTGCGGAGCTTGTCGAGGCAGCGGCCGCGCGTGGGGCCGATGGAGCCGATGGGTCGGCCCAGTCGGTGGGCGACCTCCTCGTAGGTCGGCTGGCCGGGATCCAGGTACAACGACACGAGCAGGTCACGACACGGTGCGGCGAGGGCGAGCACGGCCTCGACGACCCACGTCCGGTCGGTCCACGTGTCCATCCAGTCGTGCCACGGATCCACGTCGGGGTCGGGGTCGACGGTGTCCACCGACAGCCTGGCGGGGTTGCGGCGAGCGATCGTCCGCCACGTCGTCCGCCTGGCGACGGTGGCCAGCCAGCTCCCGAGGGCGCTGGGGTCACTGACCCAGTCGATGTTGCGCAGCAGCTCGGTGAAGACGGACTGCGCGATGTCGGCCGCCTCGTCACGTGACAACCCGTAGCCCAGCGGGACGGAGAAGACCAGCCGCTCGTAGCGGTCGAGGAGGTCGATCCACGCCATGTCGTCGCCGCGCGCGCACCTGACGAGCAGGTCGCCGTCGTCGGCGTGATGGCGCTGTCTGACCTCGGACATGACGTGACTTCCGCTGGATCGTGGCGATCGAGGCACAGCGTGGCCCGACGCCCCCCGCAGGGTAAAGAAAACTTCGCTCCGTATGTATTTCGACACACCCCCCGCGCCACTCCTCCTTCGTACGACCGGTTTCTCCGGACGACGACCGCGACCGGCGCGAACGGCCGCGGGGAACACCCGCATGACTCGTTCTAACGGGGGACGAGCCAAGCGGGTGTTCCGCGTGGGCTTGGCGGTGTTCCGCGTGGGCCTGGCGGGTGTCCTGCGTGGGGGGTTCTCGGGTGATCCCGGGTGTGCTGCTCTACCGTGGCGCTGATGCGCGCAGCCTTCGTGACGGCCGTCATGGCCCTGACCGTGACCGCCTGTGCGTCGACCGGAGCCGTTCCCACGACCGCGGCCGCCGTTGACGACGCGGGGGCGCGCACGCGGGCCGAGGTGCTGTCCCGCTACACCGACGACGCCGGGATCGTGGCGCTGCGCACACCCGACGTGATCGGCATGTCGGCCGTGCGAGCCGATGCCGCCCTGGGCGAGGCAGGGCTCGACATGCGGCTGGTGCCGCTGGACCGGACCCAGCCGGTCACCCGCCAGTTCCCGGGCCCGGGTGACCCACCGCCGCCCAGCGGCACGGTCGAGGTGTGGCTGGGCGAGCCGCCGGAGACCACCGCGACACCGACACCGACCGCCACCCCGTCGGCCACGCCCGACCCGACGGCCAGCCCGTCACCGACGGCCACCCCAGCACCCACGGTCGACGTGACGACCCGCTACGTCCTGCCGCCGCACACCCCCGGCCGGCTGCGCATCAACCCCAGGAACCTGCCGGCCCTGCCGGCAGGCACCGAGCTGACCGGGCTGGCCAGCTGGTACGGCCCGGGTTTCCACGGGCTGACCACCGCGTGCGGGGGCATCTACGACCAGAACGGCCCGACTCTGGCGACCCGTGAGCTCCGCTGCGGCACCGTCGTGCGGATCACCGGTCCCACGGGCCTGACGGTGGAGGCAACCGTCACCGACTGGGGACCCGCGGAGTGGGCCGGCCGCCGCTTCGACCTGTCCGCGGCGGTGTTCAACGCCATCGCCCCCCTGGGCGCCGGAGTCATCCCCGTACGGGTCGTCACCGTCAACGTCCCCGGATGACGGCGTGACCATCGGCCGCGAGACGTTCCGACCGCTGCTGTGGCTGTCGGCCGCGCTGGCCGTGCACCTGCTGCTGACGGTGGCGATCCCCGACCTGCGCATCGCCGTCACGAGCGGGTCGGTCCGGCTGGCGCTGGAGGTCGTGATGGTCTCGGTGATGGCCGGCGCCGCGATGCTCATGGCGCTGCTGGAACGATCCGGCCTGCCGACCGGACGCGACGCGTTCGTCGCGGCCCTCGTCGTGCAGTGCCTGGCGACCATCGTGTTCGGCATCGCCCCGTCGTTGCTGGACCGGCCCCCCGACCTGATCGGCAGCTACTACCCGTGGCTGGTCGGCCGGTACATCGCGGGCCTGCTCCTGACCGCCGCAGCCCTGCGGGCACGACCCGGCAGGGTTGCCCCGGCGGTGCTGGTGGCCGTCGTGTCGGTCCTGGTCGTGGAGATCGCGATCAGCCTGTCCGACCCGTTCGTGCCGCTGGAGGTCGCCAGCGACGGGACCGTCACCCCGCAGCCCCTGCACTACCTGCTGGAGATCGTGCCGGCCGGGCTGTTCGCCTGGGGGGCCCTGGCGGCGAGCGACCACGCCGCCACGACCGGTGACCCGCTCGACCGCTGGTTCTCCCTCGCCCTCGTCGTCGGTGCCTTCGCCCAGGTCCACGACGCGCTGTTCCCCGCGGCGCTCGGGCCGGTGGTCACGTCCACGGACGTGCTCAGCCTCGGGTTGTCGGCCCTGCTGCTGGTCGGCGTCGGCCTTCAGGTCCGCAACCTCCTGCAGCAGCGGGACCGCGCAGTCGGCCTGCTCCGCGAGGACCTGCGCTCCAGCGGACGAGTGCTGCAGGAGGTGCGTGCCGCACGGGAACGCGAGGCCGCCTTCGTGTCGGTGATCACCCACGAGCTGACCTCGCCCGTCGCCGCGATCAACGCCCAGGCCCACGTGCTGGAGGCGAAGGCCCCGGCGTCGTTGCACGATCCCGTGATGGCCGTCCGGGACGAAGCAGCCCGGCTCGCGGTGCTGGTACGCAGGATGGAGGAGCTGCGACGCCTCGACGACGCGGAGTTCAGCGTGCAGCAGCGGCCCGTGGCCATCGTGCCCCTGCTGGACGAGGCGGCGTCGTTCGCCCGCAGCATGCCCGAGGCGCTGCACGCCGTCGTCGACGCGGCGCCCGCGAGGGTCCTGGCCGACCCGGTCCGCCTGGGGCAGGTGCTGCGCAACGTCGTGGCCAACGCCGCACGCCACGCCCCAGCGGGATCCCTGCTGCACATCAGCGGACGGCGTGACGGAGGGCGGTACGTCATCGTCGTGACCGACGCCGGGCCGGGGCTGGCGGGCGTCGATCCCGAGCAGCTGTTCCAGCCGTGGGTCCGCGGGGCGGACGCCACGACGAGCGAGGGCACCGGGCTCGGGCTGTACCTGTCCCGCCGCATCATGACCGCCCACGACGGATCGATCGCCTTCGAGGACCCCGACCAGCCGGGCGCCCGTGTCCGCATCGAGCTGGTGGTCCAGTGACGCTCCGCATCGTCCTCGTGGAGGACCACACCAGCCTGCGGCAGGCCCTCGCCGCCGTCATCGGCATGCAGGAGGACCTGGTCGTGGCCGCGGAGATCGCCGAGGCCGACGACCCGCTGGTCGACGCCCTGCCACCCGCCGACGTGGTGGTGGTCGACCTCGACCTGCCCGGCGGCGACGGCATCGACGTGATCGCCCGGGTGCGCGCGCGGGTCAACGAACCCACGGGCCAGCCCCCGGCGTGTGTCGTCCTGACCGGCCTGACCGACGACCGCGAGCTGGGACGAGCCATCGAGGCCGGCGCATCGGCCGTGCTGCACAAGTCCACGCCGATGCCCGAGGTGCTGGATGTGATCCGGCGGGTCGGACACGGCGAGACCGTGCTGTCGGCGGCGGACACCTCCCGTCGGCTGCAGGCCCTCGCGAAGGACCGCGAACAGCGGTGGGAGGGTCGGTTGCTCGCCGAACGGCTGACCCCCCGGGAGCTGGAGATCCTGCAGCTGCTGGTCCACGGACTGGGCAACGAGGCCATCGCCGCGGAGCTGGTCCTCTCCCCCGCCACCGTGCAGACCCACGTTCGCAACCTCATGGGCCGCCTCGACGCGGGGTCCCGCCTGGAGGCCGTTGCGCTGGGGCTGCGCCTCGGACTGGTCGATCCACCCCCCGGCCCCGACGGCAGGTAGGGGAAGTTACCGGAGTGAGGGTAGGCCGGAACTGCGCCCCCTCGCGACCATCGTGGAGTGCGACGGATCACCCCCTCCTCGACCCCTGCAGCGGTCCGCGCCAGCCGTGCCGGCTGGGGCGCCGCGGCCAGCGCCCTGCTGGTCCTTCCCTGCCTGTTCCTGCTGCGCGAGGGCACCGATGCCGCCATCGTCGTGATGCTGCTGGCCCTGATCGCCACCTTCGTGCTGCTCAGCCGTCACCTGTGCCTGGGCGAGCTGGCCAGCGTCGGTGCGGTCCCCGTGGGCCACAGCGCCCGTGACCTCCCGCTGCTGCCCGTCCGGGCGACCGCACGCGAGGTCCTGCGGCGGCTCGCCCCCGTCGACGCGACCACCGCGCTGGTGCTGGCCGACGACGGCTGGCGGCTGGTCGCCACCGAACGTGTCGTCCGGCGCGCCCTGGCGACCACCGGCGAGGTCGACGTGGCCGCCATGGCCACCCGCGTGGCCGCCGTGGCGCCCGACGTGCCGATCGACCGGCTGCCGCGACCGATCCTGGCCGGTGAGACCTGGGTCGTGCTCGGCAGCGAGCCACCGCGGGCCCTGACCCGCGAGGACCTGTTCTCTGCGTCCCTCCGCCGACCGGGCGACCTCGACATCGAGCAGCCGGGAGAGATCCGCGCATGACCATCGGCCTCGACCTGGCCGTCGACGGCCTCGCGAGGGTGATGCTGGGGCTGATCGTCGTCGTCGGCATCCCCGTGCTCGCCCACACCCGGGCATCGGTCCCCGCCCTGCACCGTCGCCGTGTGCAGGGCCTGCTCGTGGTGTTCGCGGCGGCGATGGCGATCCTCGTGACTGCCGACGACCTGCTGCTGCTGTACCTCGCGTGGGAGGTCACCAGCGTCGTGTCCTTCCTGCTGATCGGCACGACGCACACCGCCGCGTACGCGCGCGAGGCGGCCCGCCGGGCCCTGTTCGTGACGGGTGCCGGCGGCCTGGCCCTGCTGGTGGCGATCCTGGTCCTGGTCCAGCACACCGGCGAGCAGACCCTGTCCGGCGTCCTCGCGGCGGGCGTGGCCGGCACCGAGGCCACGGTTGTCGGCGCGCTGGTCCTGCTCGCCGTCGCGACGAAGTCCGCCCAGTGGCCGCTGCATCGGTGGCTGCCCGGCGCCATGGCCGCCCCGGCCCCGGTCAGCGCATTCCTCCACTCCGCGACCATGGTCAAGGCCGGCGTGTACCTGGCCCTGCGCATGGCACCGCTGCTGGCCGGTGTGGCCCTGTGGGACACCGCGATCGTCGTGGTGTCGGCGGCCAGCCTGCTGCTCGGTGGCTGGCGAGCCCTCCGCGCCCAGGACCTGAAGGCGTTGTTCGCCTGGTCGACCATCAGCCAGCTCGGCATGCTCGTGCTGGTCGTCAGCGCACCGGTCCCCAAGGCGCTGCTCGGCGGCACCGGGCTCGTCGTCGCCCACGCGCTGGCCAAGTCCGCCCTGTTCCTGTCGGTCGGCACGATCGACGCCGCCACGGGGACCCGACGACTGGACGCCCTGGTCGGCCTCGGTCGGCGCTGGCCCGTCGTCGGGGTCACCGTCACGGTGGCGGTTGCATCCCTGGCCGGGATGGCCCCGACCTACGGCTTCGTCGCGAAGGAAGCGGCCCTCGCCGGGCTGCTGTCCGGTGATCCGGTCCGGGCATGGGTGCTGGTCGCCGGCTCCGCCCTGAGCGCCGCATACGCTTGGCGCGTGGCCGTGATGCTCTGGTCACGACCCACCACGACCGTGGCCATCGACCGGGTGTCGACGGGCATGGTTGCGGGTCCCGTCGCGCTGGTCGCCCTGGTGGCCCTCCTCGGCACCATCTGGCCGCTGGGTGATGCGGTCGCCAACGCCGCCGCGGTGGCGGTGTCGTCGGCCGCCGGCGATGCCCACCTGGTCCTGTGGCCCGGGTTCGTGCCCGCCCTCGGCCTGTCCGTGGCCTCCCTGCTGGCGGGTGTGGCCCTCGCGACCGTCGTCGGACGCCTGGACGACCGGGAGGTTGCCCCCGGCACCACCCCGCCGGTCGACGTCGTCGGTGCGTTGCTGGAGCTGCCCGCCCGCCTCGGCCGCGGGCTGGAGGTCGTGCTCCGCCCCACGGCCAGCGACCGGACGGTCGGGATCCTGCTGCTCGCCGCCGGCCTCGCCACGCTGGCCCCCACCCTCACCGACACCGCCGCCCTGCCCGGGATCGAGCTCGGTGAGGACCCGGCCGTCTGGGCGGCGATGCTGGCCGTGCTGGCCGGTGCGGTCGTGGCCGTGGTGACCCCGCAACGCTTCTCCGCAGTGCTCTCCGTCGGGGTCGTCGGGTTCGCCATGGTCGGCTGGTTCGTCCGCATCGGTGCCCCCGACCTGGCCCTGACCCAGGCCCTCGTCGAGACCGTCGTCGTCCTGGCCTTCCTCCTGGCGTTGCGACGTGCCCCGGCCACGCCCAGCCGACGCGATCGCGGGCGCACCGTCGGGTTGACCCTGCGCGGGGCGGTCGCCGTGGCCTCCGGCCTCGGCGCCGCAGCCCTGTCCCTGGCCGTCAGCAGCGGCCAGCGGATCAGCGACGTCGGTCAGCGCGTCGCCGACCGGGCCGTGCCCGACGGCGGTGGCCGCAACATCGTCAACGTCGTCCTGACCGACGTGCGCGCCCTCGACACCCTCGGCGAGATCACCGTCGTCGGCGTCGCCGCGCTGGGCGTCCTGCGGTTGCTGACCCCCGACCGACTCCTGACCCCCGACCGTTCCCTGGAGGTGCGCTGAGATGCGTTCCGACGATCCGGTCCTGCGCTGGGCCATCGACACCGTCATCCCCCTGGTCCTGCTGTTCGCCCTGCACCTGCTGCTGGTCGGTCACGACGAGCCGGGTGGCGGGTTCGTCGCAGCCCTCGTCGTCGCGGGGGCGCTCGCCGTGGACGCGATCGCCCACGAGACCGACCCCCGTCGTGCCCTGCGCCGGTGGCTGCCCCCCAGCGAGATGCTGGTCGCGATCGGCCTGCTGCTCGTCGCCGCGGTGGCGTTGTGGCCGGCCCTGACCAGCGCGCCGCTGCTGACGGCCAGCGGCATCACCGTGCCGCTGGGGTGGCTGGGCAAGGCCAAGCTGACCACCGTGCTCGTCTTCGACGTCGGCGTCTTCCTCGTCGTCGTCGGGTTCGCCGCGGCGGTCCTGGACCGCGTTCGGGAGGTTGCGCGATGACGCTGCCGCTGCTGCTCGCCATCGCGGTCACCGTGGGCCTGGGGGCCTGGCTGGTGATGGACCGCGACCTGTTCCGCATCGCGCTGGGCACCGTGCTGCTCGGACACGGGGCCGTGCTCGTGCTGCTGTCGCCGCGCCTGCCCGGATCCGCACCGCTGATCGGCACGGACGGCGTCGTCGCCGCTGACGTCGCCGATCCCCTGCCGCAGGCGTTCGCGCTGACCGCGATCGTCATCTCCTTCGCGGTCGTCACGCTCGTGCTGGCGCTCGCCCACCAGATGTTCGACACCCCGACCGGCGGACCGGGGTCACCCTCCGACGACACCGCCGGTCCCGAGGAGCGTTCGTGACCATCGTTGCCCTTCCGATCGTCTGGCCGCTGCTGCTGGCCGGGCTCGCACTTGCCGTCGGCCGTCGCCGGCGGGCGGCCCGCACGGTCGGCCTCCTCGGGTCCCTCGGGATGACGGTGGCCAGCGTCGCGCTGCTCGCGCTGGTCGCCTCGGACGGTCCGCAGGTCGTCGACGTCGGCGGCTGGGGGCTGCCCGTCGGCATCACCCTCGTCGCCGACCTCCTCGCCTGCCTGATCCTGGTCGTCTCGGCCCTCGTCGTCCTGGCCACCCACGTGCACGCGATGGTGGCCTCGGAGGTCGAGCAGCGCTGGCCGCACTACCACACCGCCCACCTCGTGCTCGCCGCCGGGGTGGCGCTCAGCCTGCTCACCGGTGACCTGTTCACCCTGTTCGTGGGCTTCGAGGTCTCGCTCGTCGCCAGCTACGTGCTGCTGATGGGGCCGGCGTCCGGGGCGACCCTGCGTGCCGCCCGGCCCTACGTCATCGCCAACGTGGTGGTCAGCACCCTGTTCCTGATCGCGGTCGCGGCCACGTACGCCACGGCCGGAACGGTCAACCTGACCCTCCTGGCGGAGGTGTGGCCGGGGCTGGGTGCCTCGGGGGACGCCATCGGCCTGCTGCTGCTGACGGTCTTCGCGACCAAGGCGGCGGCGTTCCCGTTCCTCGGCTGGCTGCCCGACGCCTACGCCCGGGCGTCGGTGCCGGTGGCTGCCCTCCTCGCCGGCCTGCTGACCAAGCTCGGGGTCTACGCGATGGTCCGCGGCGAGTCGTTGCTCGGCCTCGTGCCCGAGGGGCTGGGCTGGCTGCTGCCCGTCCTGGCCGGCACGACCATGTTCGCGGGTGTCGTCGGTGCGCTGGCGCAGACCGACATCCGGCGCATCCTCGGCTTCCACATCACCAGCCAGATCGGCTACATGCTGTTCGGGCTGGCCCTCTCGACCGCCGCGGGACTTGCGGCCACCGTCTTCTACGTCGTCCACCACATCCTGGTGAAGTCCGCGCTGTTCCTCGTGGCCGGCACCGTCGAGCAGCGGATCGGGAGCGGACGGCTGGAGCGGACCGGCGGGCTGATGACGTCGACGCCGCTGCTCGCGGCGGCCTTCGCCGTGCCGGCCCTCAGCCTGGCCGGCATCCCTCCCCTGTCGGGCTTCACCGCCAAGGTGGCGGTGCTCCGTGCGGGCCTGGACGCCGACGCGGTGGTGCTGGTCGCCGTCGGCACCGTGGTGTCGCTCCTGACGATCCTGTCCATGGCCAAGGTGTGGGCAGGGGCGTTCTGGGGCGAGGAGCCCGACCCCGCGCCCGCGGCCCCGACGACCCGATGGTCACCACGGGCCGTGGCCGGAACGGGTGTGCTGGTGGCGGGCACCCTGGTGGTCTCGCTCGCCGCCGGGCCCGTGCTGGAGCTGTCGACGCGCGCCGCCGACCAGCTCGTCGACCCGACCGCGACGACGGAGGGCGGATGACCATGATGGACCCCGAACACCGCACCGGCGCCACCTCGGTCGTCGGGCTCCTCGCCCAGGTCGCCGTCCTGGTGGCCTTCTGGGTCGTCCTGTGGGGGTCGGTGACCCCCGGGACCGTGGTCTCCGGCATCGTCCTCGGCGCGCTGCTGCTGCGCGGCGGCGCCGCCCATCCGGTCCCGGTCCGCCCCGTGCGCATCCTCGTCCTGGCCTGGACCCTGGCGGTCGAGGTCGGCGTGGCCAACGTCGCCATGGCCCGGGCGGTGTTCCGCGGGCCGGACCGGTCGGTCGAACGCCGCATGCGGGTGTCGTTGCGGACCGTCGGGGCTGGCCTCGACGCCGCGATCGCCCTTGCGGTCACGTTGACGCCCGGGACGATCGCAGTCGGGCTGGAACGCCGTCCGGGCCGGCCGACGGTGCTCCGCCTGCACGTCCTCGACGGGACCGTGGAGGACACGGCTGCCTCGGTGCACCGGATCGAACGCCGCCTGCAGGAAGCGTTCGGCGTGGACGACGGACGGGTGCAGCCGCTGCCGCCGGGAACCGAACCCGCCGGCGAGGAGTACGACGACTCGCCCGAGGAGGCGTTGACATGAGCACGATCGTGATCGGCATGCTGGCCCTGGCCGCGGTGCTGTCGGCCCTTCGCGTCCTGCGCGACGGCGACGTCGCCGACCGTGTCATCGGGCTGGACATGCTCCTGCTCGTGGTCGTGGCCCTGGTGGCCGTCGATGCGGCTGGTCGCCAGTCCGGCGAGCACCTCGAGCTGCCGATGGTGGTGGGGCTGCTCGGCTTCCTGTCCACGGTGACCGTGGCGGCGTACCTTCGCGGTGGTGGCTCGTGATCGCCGGGATCGGCTGGGCCGTCATGCTCGTCGGGGCGCTGTGGATGCTGCTGGCCGCGATCGGCATCCATCGGATGGGATCGACGTTGTCGCGCCTGCTCGTCGCCGGCAAGGCGGCGACGATGGGCATCGGCGCGGTCCTGGTCGGGGCGGCGGTGGTGCTGCAGGACCCCGCCGGGTCGGGGCTGCTCGTGCTGTCCGCGCTGGTGCTCGTGGTGACCACACCCGCCGGGGCACACGCGCTGGCCAGGTCGGTGCGCGGTGTCAGCCCGGTGGCGCTGTCCGACGACGACGAGCCGGCGCCGGCGGCCGATCGGTCCGGGTGAGTTGGAAAGGCCGCTGCCGGTGTGATCACCGGGAGCGGCCGTGTACCCCCCTCAACGACCGTCTGCCCCCGACGTGACGGTCCAGTCCCGTCAGTCGGCCAGCAGCTCGCGGGTGCGGGCGACGTCGGCGTGCATCTGCTCGACCAGCGCGTCGACGCTGTCGAACCTGACCTCGTCGCGCAGGCGATGGGTGAACTGCACCCCCGCCTCGATGCCGTACAGGTCGCCGTCGAAGTCCAGCAGGTACGCCTCGACCCGCAGGCTCGTGACCCCGCTGAACGTGGGGTTGGTGCCGACGCTGATGGCGCAGGGCTGCCAGGTCCCGTCGGGCAGCCCGAATCGCCCGGCGTACACGCCGTTGGACGGCACCGCGGCACGCGGGTCGACCTGCATGTTGGCGGTCGGGAACCCCAGCTGGCGACCGCGCTGGTCGCCGCGCACCACGATGCCCTCCAGCACGTAGGGCCGGCCCAGCCACCGACCGGCCTGGACGACGTCGCCGCGTTCGATGGCGCCGCGGATCTCCGTCGACGACACGACGACCTCGTCCATCTCCAGGAGCGTCACCGCCTCGGAGGTGAAGTCGAACGCCGGGCCGAGGTCGGCCAGCGTGGTCACGTCCCCCGCCGCCTTGTGGCCGAACCGGAAGTTCGCGCCGACGACGACGTGGGTGGCCTGCAGCGGGCCGGCGAGGACGTGGTCGACGAAGTCGACCGGGGACAGGTGGCGCAGCGAGTCGTCGAACGGCAGCGCCACGACGAGGTCGACGTCCTGGGCGGCGAGCGCCGCCAGGCGCTGCTCCAACGTCATCAGCAGCGGCGGCCGGGCGCCGGGGTTGACGACCTCCATCGGGTGGCGGTCGAAGGTGACGACCACCGCCCGGGCGTCGCGTTCCGAGGCGATCTTGAGGGTGCGGGCGATCAGCGACTGGTGGCCCCTGTGGACACCGTCGAAGAAGCCGATGGCCACCACGGACGGCGCTGCCTCGACGTCCTCGAGTCCGATTGCGATCGTTGCGTCCATCAGCGGGAAGGTCCTGCCAGTCGGGGTACTGCGTGCACGGGCCGGTCCGGCCAGGCGCTCAATTGAACACCACCTCGGGGCGGGCGAGCCGACCGCGATCGCGCATCACGGCGATCAGCGCGCCGGAGGGATCGAGGATCGAGACCGGGCCGTCGTGGCCGGTCGCCGGGATGCCGCGACCGTTGCTGACCAGGGCGGCCTGCTCCTCGTCCAGCGCGACCGCCGGGTAGTCCGCCATCGCGTCGGCCATGGACATGACGGCGTCGCCGAACGTGCCCTCCTCGGCCATCGCCTGCAGCGTGTCCAGCGACGTGGCGTCCTCGATGGAGAACCGGCCCGATCCCAGCCGGCGGAGTCCGGTCAGGTGCGCACCGACGCCCAGGCGATCGCCGACGTCGGCGGCAAGCGTGCGCACGTAGGTGCCGGCGGTGCAGGTCACCAGGAAGGACGTGCTCGGCTGCTCGCCCGGCTCGAAGTCGGCCATGACGATGTCGTGGATGGTGACGGGTCGGGACTTGCGCTCGACCTCCTCACCGCGGCGGGCCTTCTCGTACAAGCGCTCGCCGTCGACCTTGACGGCCGAGACCATCGGCGGGATCTGCTCGATGTCACCGACGAAGGCGTGCAGCGCTTCGCAGACCATCTCCTCGGTGATGTGGGAGGCGTCGGTGCGGCTGGTCTCCACCCCGTCGTTGTCCAGGGTGTCGGTGGTGCGGCCGAGGCGCATGCGGGCGTCGTAGGTCTTCTGGGAGGCCTGCAGGTACGGGACGAGCTTGGTTGCCCGGCCGATGCAGACCACGAGGACTCCCGAGGCATCGGGATCCAGCGTGCCGGCGTGCCCGACCTTGGGGCCCTTGCGCTTGCCCCGCCGTCCGGGCCTGGATCCGACGATGCGACGCACCCTGGCGACGACGTCGTGGCTGGTCACGCCAAGGGGTTTGTCGACCACCAGGACACCCTCGACGTCGGGCGCCAGCGGTCCGGTGTCGGCCGCCCGCCTCGTGTCGGAAGGGCCCGTGTCGGAAGGGCCCGTGTCGGAGGGACTCGTGCCTGGGGACGTGGCCGTCATCGGGATCCTGCTCCAGCGTGGGTGTGCAGCTCGGCGCGCACGCGGTCGGCGATGTCCGACGGGTCGCCGTCGGCGGTGAACCCGGCGGCCAGGTGGTGCCCGCCGCCGCCGAGCCGCTGTGCGATCGCCGCGACATCGGTGCTGCCGCGGGACCGCAGGGACGAGCGCCAGCGGCCGCTCTCGGTCTCGCGCATCAGCAGGGCGACGTCGACGGTGTCGACCCGGCGCAGCAGCTCGATGAGCCCGTCGGTCTCGTGCGGGTCGGCGCCGCTGAGGTCCAGGTCCTCGCGGGTCGTCCACGACCAGACCAGCTCGGGGGTGACCTGCGCCCGACCGGTGGTCCGGGCCACCAGGCCCAGGTAGCCGGGTGACGCCGACTCGTACACCGCGCGGGTGACGCCGACCTGGTCTGCCCCTGCCTCCAGCAGCCTCGCGGCCACGCGGTGGTCCGCTGGGCTGGTGGCGGAGAAGGAGAACCGGCCGGTGTCGGTCAGCAGCGCCAGGTACAGCGCGTCGGCCATCGCCGGGGTCAGCTCGACCCCCAGCGCATCGATCAGCCGGAGGACCAGGACGCCGGTGCAGCTGGCGCTGTCGTCGACGATCCGGATGTCACCGAACCCGTCACCGACCGCGTGGTGGTCGATGACGACGACGGTCGCGGCGGCGTCGACCAGGGGCTGGAGGGTGCCCAGGCGGGTGGCGGCAGCGGTGTCGCAGCAGACCAGCACGTCGGGGCGGGGTGGCAGGTCCTCCGGGGCCCGGACCCGTCCGCGCAGGGGCAGGAAGGACAACGCCGGCTCGAGCGGGGCCGGCAGGGTCTCGGCGTCGCGACCGCCCCACGAGGGGTGCACGTCGACACCGAGGGCGTCGAGGGCCGCGGAGGTGGCCAGCAACGACCCGAGGGCATCGCCGTCGGGGTCGATGTGACCGACCACCACGACGGTCCGGGCGCCGCGGAGCAGCTCGGCCGCGGCCCCGATCGCCTGCTCGACGTCCAGCGGTCCCTCAGCGGTCATCGTTGTCCAGGTCGGCCAGGATCTGGTCGATCTTGCGGCCCTGGTCGGCGACCTCGTCGATGGCGAACACCAGCTCGGGGGTGTGGCGGACCGTCAGGACGCTGCCCAGGTCCCGTCGGAGCAGGCCGGTGGCGGAGTCCAGGCCCTGCTGGGCACGCTGCCGTTCCTCGGGCGTGTCGGGCAGCACCGTGTAGTAGATGGTCGCCCGGTCGTTGTCACGCGACATGCGGACGTCGGTGACCGTGACGAAGCCGATGCGTGGGTCCTTCAGCTTGGGGATCAGCTGGCCCACGATCTCCTTCACCCGCTCGCCGAGCCGTCTTGCCTTCTCCGGATTGCTCATGAGGGGTCTCCCACGGGGTCGAACGAGCCGCTGAAGCCGTGTTCCTCGGTGGCCACGACATCCACGTGGATGTCGAGGAGCTCCACCTCGACGGCCCTGGCGATGATGCGCTCGACGTCCTGGACGACACCGCGGCCCACGGTCTCGTTGCCGCAGGCGATGGCCACACCGAGGGTGCAGCGCTGCCAGAGATCCTGATGGCCGATCTCCGCCACCGAGACCCGCAGGTCGTCACGAAGACGTGCCTGCAGGCGCCGGATGACGCCACGCTTGTCCTTCAGGCTTCGCGCGGCGGGGATGTGGAGGTCGATCTCGACCAGGACGGCGAGCATGCGGGCCAGCCTACCGATCGAGATTCCTGCCACAGGGGGAGGTGTGGACAGCGTCCGATCGGTAGAGGTCCCCGATGGCACTGCTGCTCGCTGACGTCGCGGTCGCGCGCGGGCGCGACTGGACGGTGCTGCACGGAGACCCCGCCCCCGGCAGCCCCACCACGATCCAGCACGTCGCCGAGGCGCTCGGCGGTGCCGCAACCGCCACCGACGACGTCGCGGCGGCCACCGCCGACGTGGCGCTGGAGGCCGGCACCAGCGAGTGGTCGGGGCCCTCCGCCGACGGGTTCCTCGCCGTGTTCGGCGAGCTGCCTGCGGTCGTCCTCCACGGCAGCGGCAGGGCGGCATCGGCCGGGTCGGCGCTGTCGGCGTGGGCCGACGCCCTGACCATCCTCCAGGCCCGAGCCGGGGCCCTGCTCGACCTGGCGGAGGCCGCCGACCACAGGCAACGCGAGGCCGAGGCGGCGCGGCCGGCGGCACAGCGAGCCCGCACGGCGGCGCTGGAGGGGCTGCGGTGGGTGCAGCGGGATCCCGAGGCCACCGACGAGGCACGGTCTGCTGCATGGCGCCAGTACGACCGCACCGACCTGGTGGTGGGGCGGCTCGACCGGTCGATCGCCGAGGCCGAGGGTGCCCTGGCCCGTCTGCGCGCGCGGGCGCGGGGCCTGGCCAGCGAGCACGCCGACGCCGCACGGGGAACGGCGATCCGCGTCGACGCCCGCCTCGTGGACCCGACCGGGCGCCCGTCGTTCGGCAGGGCAGCGACGGGCGGCGGACTGCTGGACGGGTCGGCCGGGATCGTGCTGGACGCCGACGGTGACGGCACGGTCGGCCCCGACGAGCTGGCTGCGGCGCTGGCCTTCGTGCTGGGCGACAACGGGATGGCCCAGCTCGACCTGGTTACGGCGATGACGTTGCTCGGCCGGTTGCTGATGGACGCCGCGGCCGATCCTGCCGCCAGCGCGGCCTTGGTCGGGGCGTTGCGCCTCCAGGGACTGGACGGGGCGCTCGCCGACGCGCTCGCGGTGGGGAACCCGGTGATCGGGACGGGCGTTGTCGGACCACTGACCCCGCTGCAGGCCGCGTTGCGGTCCACCCTGGTCGAGCCGTTGCTGGCGCTGGTCACGAGCGCGAACGACCCCGCCTCGTGGCGGTGGCTGACCCACCTGCTCGCCGGCCTCGACGCCGATGCGTGGGACCCGGCGCTCGGGCTGGCGCCGCTCGATGGCATCGCCGTGGACGCGTGGACCCTCTACCAGGACCTGTTCGCCGCCGACCCCGACCGCTACCTGTGGTCCGGCATGGCCACGCTGGCCGGCGGGACCTTCTACGCGGCGTTCCAGGACCTCCACGTGCTGCGGGTCGGCCTGGAGTCGGACGAGATCCCCGTCGAGGAGGCCGTGGAGATCCTCACCCGACACCTGGGTCCGTTGGGATCGCAGCTGGCGGGCGAGCTGGCCGAGGCCGGCGCCGACGCCATGGCCCGGGAGCTGAGGTACGTCGAGACGACGTTCCTGGACATGCAGAAGCAGATCTTCGACGACCTCGCGTGGCAGCACGTCGCCCATCGGGTCGGGGGCATGGAGGTCATCCAGCAGCTGGCCGACGACGGGATGATCCTGCCCCTGCAGCTCGACGCGTGGCACGACATCGACAGCGGCGTGCCCGACCGGGTCGAGGCCGGCAACGCCAGCCTGCTGCGCCACGAGCAGTCCACCATCATCGGCGACGACTACGACGCCATCAGGGACCACAGCCCGATCACCTGGGCGACGACGATGGGCATGTCGGTGCTGGCCTCCTCCCCCGTGCCCGGCGGGCGGCCGTTCCGCGAGGTCGTGCCCGTCGAGGTCGGGCTGTACGTCGACACCCCCGACCGCGTCACGATCTACCCCGACCGGGTCGGACCGTTCGACCTGCCGTTCGGCGCGGTGTCGATCGACACCCCGGACCGAGTCGGCGCCAGCGTCGACCTGCCGCTGAACAACGTGTCGATCTTCGAGCACCGCTGGGAATGGATCGAGACCGACATGCTCCCCGCGTGGATCGACCACGTGCACGCCGGCACCGCCGGGCCGCTGGTCGCCGTGCCCATCCCGGAGCAGGCAGCCCCCCAGCGGCTCGTGCCCGACGTCGGGCCCCTCCGCTACGATCCCGCCGAGTGAGGACGAAGCAACGGGCCGTCGTGGCCGCCCTGTCGATGCTGCTGCTCGGTGTGGCCTGCACCACCACGTCGGGAGGAGGAACCGCGCTGGACACCTGGGACCTGACCGACGGCCACGCGCCAGCCGACGTCGGCTGGGACGGCGACCTGACGGCGATGGAGGCCGAACCCGGCGAGGTCAGGCTGCCCGGGGGGGTCGTGCTGACCGGGATCGACCGGGCCAACGCCACCCGCGAGGGCGACCGGCTGACCGCCCTGACCGTCACCTTCCCGCACGAGTCCGTCGACGAGGTCGTCGCGCGGGCCACCACCCTGGCCGAACCGCTGGACCTCGACATCGAGGCGATCCGTGCCTGGGCCGTGGCCAACCGTGCCGGACAGGACACCTCCCCCGGCGGGGCCACGGCCACGACACCCAGCACGAGGCTGGACGACGCCACGACGCTGGCGTTGTCGACCCGGGCGTTCCCCGATGGTGACGCCCTGCTGCGCGTCGAGGTCTTCTGGGCGTCCTGATCCCCGCCGCCCCGGCCGTGCGCCCCGCCCGGGGTCAGCGGATCGGCGGGAACGGCGGCGTCGGTGGTGCCACGGGCGTTGACCGTCGAATGATCCTCCGACGGGCCGTGGCGTCGGGACGATCCGCAAGTGGTTCCCGGTCGGGGTCCACCGACCACAGCACGACTGCCGCCGCCACACCGCACGACAGGCCGAGCGCGCCGACCCACCGCACGCCGGCCAGGTCGGCGACGAGCCCGCCGAGCACACCACCGACGGGGGCGGCCACCAGGGCCAGCAGCTTCATCGAGGCGCTCACCCGACCCAGCAGCGGTGCGGCCACGCGCTGCTGTCGGACGACCCGGCTGGTGATGTTCCAGACGATGCCCGCCGCACCGAGGACGCCCAGCGACACGACGGCCACGCCGGTGGTGCTGACCAGGCCCATCAGCCCGTACGCGCCACCGAGGACCAGCGGGCTCAGCTGCAGCACCCGCCGGACCCCGATCGCGCGGACGATCCGGTCGGCCACGCTGCTGCCGACCAGGCCACCCACCGCTGCGGCCAGGAGCACGAGGCCGTAGGCGGACCGGGGCAGTCCCAACGGGCCGATGACGAAGAGGACCGCCACGGCGAAGAAGGCCGTGTTCCCGGCGTTCATCACCATCGACGCGGTCCCCATGCGCAGCAGCAGCGGATCACGACGCAGCGCAGCGAACCCCTCCGCCACCTCGGTCCCGGCCGGTCGCCTGGGCGCGCGGTCCACGACGGGCAGGCGAAGCGGACGCACGATCGCGGCCGCGACCCCGTAGAGCACCGCGGGCACGGCCATGCCGGCGCCCATCGACCCTGCGGCGATCCACCCGCCGATCGGTGCACCGAGTCCGTCGTTCATGGCCAGCTGGGTGCCGACGAGCCTCGAGTGCGCCGTGGCGAGGGCTGTGCGGGGAACCAGGGCCGGGACCGCGACCTCGGCGGTCGTGTCCGCCACCATCTCCGTGGAGCCGGCCAGGAGTGCGGCGACGTAGACGGCGCCGAGGCGCCAGTCCCCCAGCACCACCGCCGCCACGACCGCCCCGAGCCCGAGGCCACGCAGCACGTTGGACCAGACGAGCAGGCTGCGGTGGTCGTGGCGGTCAACGAGGACCCCGGACGGCAGCGTCGCCGCGGCGACCGCAGTCATGAAGGCCACCTGCACGCCCGCGACGAGGGACGGCGACGTCGTCACGGTCGTCGCCATGACCGGGAGGCCCGCCACGAGGATGCCGTCGGCGAGGTTGCCCGAACCCGTGGACAGCCAGAGCCGGCCGAACCCCGTGCGTTGACGCCTGCCCATGGCCCACCCTCCCCTATCATCGACCGCAGAGGGTTCTCTGCGGTTCGGCAACCGTAGGACCGCAGAGACCTCTTTGCAAACAATTCTCTGCAAACATCTGTTTGCAGTTCACGATCCCCCGAACGAGTTCCGTCATGACCTCCGGCTCCCCACCCCCACCCCCGCCTCGACATCAGGCCGACCGCGCCACCGAACGCGGCCGTCCGCTCACCCCGGAGATGCTCAAGGCGATGGCCCACCCGCTTCGCCTCCAGCTCCTCGAGCTGCTGGAGACGCACGGTGCGGCCACGGCCAGCAGCCTGGGCCGCGAGGTGGACGAGTCGAGCGGCACCACCAGCTACCACCTCCGGCGGCTGGCCGACGTGGGCCTGATCGAGGAGGCCACCGACATCGGCACCGCCCGCGACCGCTACTGGCGTAGCACGCCGGGGGGCTGGTCGCTGGAGCGCGAGCTGATGGACGCCCCCGGGACGAGGAGCGAGGCTCGCATGGTCGTCGAGGAGCTGAGCCGCTCGCGACACCAGCGCCTGATGACCTGGCAGCGCGACCAGGAACGGTGGCCAGCGGCGTGGCGAGACGCCACGATGATCGCCAACTCCCGGCTCAACCTGACGCTGGAGCAGACGGCCGCGCTGACCACACGGCTGCTGGAGGTGGTCGAGGAGTTCCGCGCGCAGCAACACGACATCGGCACAGCCGGCACCGTGCGGGTCATGGTCCTCAACGACGTGTTCCCGACCGGCCCGCCCCCGGACGGCATCTCCGACGACCCCGGGGAATGAGGAACGCCACCCGGCATGGCCGGGTGGCGTCGAGCTGCTGGAGGCGCTGCGCTAGTCGCGCGCGACCTCTCGCTCCTCGTAGACCTCGAACTCGTCCCCGACCTTGATGTCCTGGAACTTGTCGAGGCCGATACCGCACTCGAAGCCCTCACGGACCTCGGCGACGTCGTCCTTGAAGCGACGGAGCGAACCGATGGTGTCATCGGCGACGACCACGCTGTCACGGATGACGCGCACGTTGGCGTTGCGCTTGATCGTGCCCTCGGTGACGTAGGACCCGAAGACGAACCCGGCGCGCGGGACCTTGAAGACCTCGCGAACCTCGGCGCGACCGACGGTGAACTCCTCGAAGGTCGGTGCCAGCAGGCCCTTGACGGCCGCCTCGATGTCCTCGATCGCCTTGTAGATGATCGAGTACTGCCGCAGGTCGACGCCGGTCTCCTCGATCGTCTGCCGGGCGTTGGCCTCGGGACGAACGTTGAAGGCGATGATGATCGCGTCGGAGGCGTCGGCCAGCACGACGTCGTCGTTGGTGACCGCACCGACGCCCTTGCGGACGATGCGGGTGCGAACGCCCTCGAGGTCGAGCTTGTCCATCTCGGCGGCGACCGCCTCGACGGTACCGGAGACGTCACCCTTGACGACCAGGTTCAGGTTGGTCAGCTGACCCTCCTTCACCGCGTCGCCGAGACCCTCCAGGGTCAGGCGGGGACGGTTGGCCAGCTCTTCCTTGCGGGCACGGGCGGCGCGGTCGCCAGCGATGTCACGGGCGGTGCGCTCGTCGTCGACCACGCGGAACTCGTCGCCCGCGTCGGGGACGTCGGACCAGCCGAGGACCATGACGGGCTTGGACGGCTCGGCCTCGGTCACGCGCTCGCCGACGTCGTCGAACATCGCGCGGACCTTGCAGGAGGCCACGCCGGCCACCATGTTGTCGCCGACCCGCAGCGTGCCGTTCTGGACCAGCACCGTGGCCACCGCACCGCGTCCGCGGTCCAGGTGCGCCTCGATGACGGTGCCGCGGGCATCGCGGTTGGGGTTGGCCTTGGTCTCCTCGACGTCGGCCTGCAGGAGGATGAGGTCCAGCAGCTCGTCGAGGTTCTCGCCGGTCTTGGCCGAGACGTTGACCATGGTGGTGTCGCCGCCGAACTCCTCGGCGATGAGCTCGTACTCGGTCAGCTGGGTGCGGACCTTGACGGGGTCGGCGTTCTCCTTGTCGATCTTGTTGACCGCCACCATCAGCGGCACGTCGGCCGCCTTGATGTGGTCGATCGCCTCGACCGTCTGCGGCTTCACGCCGTCGTCGGCGGCCACCACGAGGATGGCGACGTCGGTGACGGACGCACCACGTGCACGCATGGCCGTGAAGGCCTCGTGACCCGGGGTGTCGATGAAGGTGATCTTCCGACCGTCGCGGGTGACCTGGTAGGCACCGATGTGCTGGGTGATGCCGCCCGCTTCGCCCGACACGACGTCGGCGTTGCGGATGGAGTCCAGCAGCAGGGTCTTTCCGTGGTCGACGTGACCCATGACGGTGACGACCGGCGGGCGGTCGATCAGGTCGGCGGGGTCGTCCTCGACCTCGTCGTAGTCGGCGAACAGCAGGTCGTCGGCGTCGACGAAGTTGATCTCCGCGTCCATCTCCGCTGCGACCAGCTCGATGAGGTCGTTGGACATGGACTGGGTCACCGTGACCATCTCGCCCATGCGGAACAGCACGGCCACGATGTCGACGGCGTTGACGCCGATCGCCTTGGCGAACTCGTTGACGGTCACGCCGGGGACGACATCCACGGGGCCCTCGACGGCGGCCTTGACGGCCTCCTTCTGACGGCGACCGCGGCGCGGACGGTTGTTCTGCTCGAACTGCTCCTGCGGCGACAGGTCACCGCGGCGCTTCTTGCCCTTCTTGCCGCGACCGGGACCGGCAGGCGCACCTGCGGGACGACCGGGACCGGCGGGGCCACCGCCGGGACGGCCGGGGCCACCGGGACGGCCGGGGCCACCCGCGGGACGGCTCGGCCCACCCTTGGGGGCGGCCTTGAGGGGCGGCGGGATGGACCGCTTGCCCGATCCCTCCTGGGGCAGCTTGGTCTCGACCTTGCGCACGGGCTCGACGGCCTTGCCGCGGAGCATGCGCTCGGGGATCGTCGGCTGGCCCGGACGGGGCGGACCCGACGTCGCAACACCGGGCGTGCCCATGGGGGGCTGGCCGGGCTGCTGGGGGGCACGCGGGCCGCCGTCCTGCGGGCCACGGGCGGCCGGCTGGGCCGGTCGCGCGGGCTGCTGGGGCGGCTGCTGCTGCTTGGGCTTCTCGCCGGGCCGGTACACGACACCCTGCCGGGCGATCGCCGCGGCACGGCTGGGGTCCAGCGGCGTGTTGCCAGCCGGGCGGGCCTGGTCGCCAGCGGGGGCACCGGGCGTCGCCTGGGCGGCCGCGGGCTGCTGGGCCGGCGGGCTGGCCGGACGCGCAGGCGGGGCACCACCGGGACGTGCCGGCGGCGGTGTGGCTGCCGGACGCGGGGGCGGGCCCCCGGGGCGCGCGGTCTCGCCAGCGGGTGCCGAGGGCGCGGCCGGCGTCGGCTGGCCGCCGACGCTGGTGCTGCCGGAGTCGGCCGGCCGGAACGGCTGGGCGGGAGGACGCATGCGAGCCGCGGGCGGTGCCGCCGACTCGCCGGCTTCCTCGGCCTGCGCAGCCTTGCGCAGGTGAGGGGGAAGGATGCGGCTTGCGGTCCGCTCCTTCGGCTTCGCCTCCGTCATGGCCCGTTCGTACTCCTCGGCCTCACGGCGCTGCCGTTCCTTCTCTGCGGCTTCACGCTCTGCCGCGGCCTTGCCCAGGCTCTCGCGGAAGCGCAGCGCATCACCCTCCGATACGGAGGACGAATGCGACTTCGCCTCGATTCCGAGCTCGCTGACACGATCCAGGACCTCCTTGTTGGACAGACCTGTCTCCTTGGCGAGTTCGTAGATGCGGACCTTGCTCAGTGCAACCACTCCTGTGGATGGATCGCGCCGCTGTCAGCGGCGCACAAACCCACCGTACGGACGGGGCCCGCAGGTGGGGGTGAGGGTTCGTGAAGTTGTTCGGGGTGTCGGCCTCTCGGCGACGGTGTCCCTGGCTGCGGGTGTCATGTGCAGCGCGTGTGGGCCTCCGTGGCGCCGACGTCGTCCCGTTGGGGGCGGCGGCCGAGTGACCAGACTACTCCTCCCCTGCCGACCCTGCTTCCCCACCATCGGCCGGGTCGGCCTGGGCGGGGACGTCGGTGGGGGTGTCGACGGGGGTGTCGGTCGAGGTCTCGACGACGTCGTCGCTGGGGGCCACCGCCGGCTCGGCGCCGGGTTCGGCCGGGGCGATGGGGTTGCCGTACTCGTCGATCTCGCCGCGGTCGAGGGCGGCCTGGAAGGCGGCCTGCTCCTCGGCGAACTGGGTCTCGGACTTGATGTCGATGCGCCAGCGGGTCAGGCGGGCGGCCAGGCGGGCGTTCTGCCCCTCGCGGCCGATGGCCAGCGACAGCTGGTAGTCGGGCACGACGACCAGCGCGGTCTGCTCCTCCGGGTAGAGGTACACCTCGCTGACCTTGGCCGGCGACAGGGCGTTGGCGACCAGCTGGGCCGGCTCGTCGGACCAGGTGACGATGTCGATCTTCTCCTGGTTCAGCGCCTCGACGATCGACCGGACCCGGCTGCCACGGGGCCCGACGCAGGCGCCGACGGGGTCGACGGCCGGGTCGTTGGTGGCCACGGAGATCTTGGTCCGGTAGCCGGCCTCGCGGGCGACCGCCTTGATCTCGATGACGCCCGCCTCGATCTCGGGGACCTCCAGGGCGAACAAGGACGCGACCAGGTCCGGGTGGGACCGGCTGACGATGATCTGCGGGCCCTTCAGGGACTTGCGAACCTCGGTGACGATGCAGCGCATGCGGGCACCGTGCTCGTAGCGTTCGGTGGACACCTGCTCGGCGTGGGGCAGCACGGCCTCGGCGTTGCCCAGGTCCAGGACGACGACGCGGTTGTCGTGGATCTGGATCGTCCCCGACACCAGGTCGCCCTGCTTACCGGAGTACTCGCCGTAGGTCAGCTCGCGCTCGGCCTCGCGCAGGCGCTGGGTCAGCACCTGCTTGACGGTCTGGGCGATCATGCGGCCACCGGCGTCGGCGGGGGTGTCGACCCACTCGTCGACGACGTTGCCCTCCTCGTCGAGGCGCTGGGCGAACACCGTGACCTCGCCACTGGAGCGGTCGATGACCACGCGGGCCTCCTCCGCCTCGGCGTTGGACCGCTTGTAGGCGTTGGCCAGTGCACCCTCCATCGCCTCGAGCACCGTCTCGAACGACAGGCTCTTCTCACGCGCGATCGCCTCGAGCGCTGGGATCTCTACCTTCATCGCGGCTGTCCTTCCGATGTCTCTTCGTCCCTCACCACCAGGCTCACCAAGGGAGCTGCTGTGTGGCCTTCATGATGCGGTCGTAGCTGATCTCGTGGGTGTCGCCGGCCTCGTCGCGGACGACGACGGCCTCGGCCGTGGTCGAGGCGATCTCGCCGATGACCTCGGCGGAGTCCTCGTCGTCGCCGTGGACGACCTTGACCAGGCGGCCCTCGACGCGGTCGAAGTCGCGCTGCGTGCGCAGCGGCCAGTCGGTGCCGGGTGAGGTGACCTCGAGGGTGTAGCGGTCCTTGACGGGGTCGTGTTCGTCCAGCAGCCGGGCGAGCTGCTTCGACAGCTTCTGGCACGTGCCGACGTCAACACCGCCCTTGCGGTCCACGATCACGCGGATCCGGGTGCGGCTGCCGCCGCCCTTCACCTCGATGTCGACCAGGTCCAGCGCTGCCTCGTCGGCGAGCGGCCGGGCGAGCTCGTCGATGGTGTCGGTCAGCGTCGCGGCCATCGGGTGCTCCTTCGGGTGGTTCGGTCGAGTCTGCAGTGGAGAACAAAAGAAGCGGGCGCAAGCGCCCACTTCGTGCCACCCGGTCAGTTGTCCAACACACGTCATCGGCGTGCCGGCCAGCCGCCGGTGCGGCAGGCAACTCAACAGCGTAGCAGCACCCTTTCTCCTTGCCGTGGCAAGCGCGCCGGTTCTGTCCGCGTCGTGACCCGCAGTGCGACCGAGGGGGTCGCCTGGGTGGAACACGGTGTCGAGGAGAGGAACCTCGGTGCGTGACCGCGCGACTGCACCCCGTGAGACCGACGGTTCGAGAAGGGGTAGGATGCGGCCGCCGTCCCCCGGAACCCACGGATCCCGCCGACCGATGAGTCCCCCATTCGACCGACAGGCCGAGGACCGCCCGTCCTCCCTCGGCTCGACAGCCATGGACGGCGATGGTTCGTCGACGTCCGTGCGCACGTCGGCCGCCACCGTCCCCGACGAGGTCACCGTCCCCGCCGAGGTCACTGTCCTCGACGAGGTCACCGTCCCCGACGAGATCGTCCTGGACCAGCCCGCCCCGGCTTCTCGCCAGGAACGGGTCCGTCGCACCGTGGAGCGCATCCAGCGCCTGCACGAACGAGACGTCCGGACCCTGCTGCTCGGCGACCGTGAATCCCGCCACCAGTCCGCCGCCGACCTGATCGACGACAACGCCTACCCGGTCGGCGTACCCGTGACCGCGGTCGTCGTGATGGCCGGGGCGGACGACAGCCACGTCAACGGCCTGACGGCGGACCTCATCCACCAGGTCCTGCGCCGCAGCGTCCGTCGGGCCGACCGCGCCGGGATCCTCCACCTTCCCCGTCGGACCCACGGCGTGCTGCTCGTGCCCTCGCTCGCTCCCGGCACCGAGGAGCCCGACGGCGGTGTGGCACGCCAGCTGCTGGAGGAGGCAACCGCCCGATGGGCCGAGGCCGGCGCCATCGGGGACCCGCCGTCGGTCGGCGTCGGGGCCGAACGTCGTAACCTCAGCTGCGCGGTGTACTCCTACCGACAGGCGATGGGGGCCGCGCGCATCGCCGGGACCATGCCGGCCTTCGCCCCCCTCGCCTCGTGGGGAGACCTCGGTGTGTTCGGCATGCTGTCGGGCCTCGGTCCCGATCAGCTGTCGGCGATGGTGCCCAAGGCGATCCGGGCGCTGCAGCGCATCGAGGACGGGGTGCTGCTGGACACCCTCGAGGCGTTCCTCGACAACAGCGGGCAGGTCAAGGCAACCGCGTCGACCCTGTACCTGCACCGGGCGTCGCTGTACCAGCGCATCCGTCGGATCGAGGAGATCACCGGCATGCGCCTGGACGACGGCCAAGCGCGGCTGCACCTGCACCTCGGGGTCAAGGCCGCCCGGGTGCTCCAGGCGATGACCCGGCCGCCGCAGGCCTGAACACCGTTCGAACACACTGTCGCGCGGCGGACACACAGGACGCGACCTCGTGCTGATACCGGTCCACCGGGGGCCCTTCTAGCGTCCACCTCGCGTTCACCCGGCCTCGCCCGAGGGGCTGGACACGCCGCGGTCGCGCACCGCGACCGTCCCGTCGCTGAAGGAGTCAAGACATGCCGTTGTCCCCTGTCCGCACACGGTTGGTGTCGCGTATCGCGGTACTGATCCCGGTCGCCGCGTTGCTGCTGGCGACCCTGCCCCTGTCCGGTGATGCCGACGCCGACCAGCGGGTCACCGATGAGTCCGTGACGCAGTTCCTGCTGGTCCACGTGCCCGACTCCACCCACATCCAGATGCTGGAGACGGCCGGCTACGACGTCGCCGAGGTGAACGCCGCCGACGACGGGGGCTGGGAGCTGAGCGTCCTCGCCAGCGACGGCCAGGCCGAGGCGCTGCCCGGGTTCGCACGGATCGTGGACAGCGCGCCCGCCCCCACCCTGGAGGACCTGCAGGACGACCTGTACGGCAACGTCCTCGTCGAGCCGGAGGAGATGCAGGAACGCGTCGTCGCGGAAGCCGAGATGGCGGCCTTCGCCGAGAGCACCCCCTCACCCGCCCCGGTCGTGGAGGATCGCTACATCGACGTCCTGCGGGCCGACTGGTTCGCCAACAGCGTCGGGATCTTCATCTCCGTGGAAGCGCACTCCGAGGAGGGATCGGGCGACGTCCTCACCGTGACCGCGAACGGCCAGGAGTTCCCGATGTCGCGCTTCACCGACGCCGGGCAGTACATGTACCACCGCTTCAGCTCGCCCGAGCGCGTCGTGTCGCCGCCGGCCCAGGTGACCGTCAGCAACGACGACGGTGAGTCCACGACCGTGCCGACCCGCCAGTGGACGTCCGGCTCGGTGACCCCGTTCCCCGCCGAGTTCGAGTGGGGCTTCACCAACGAGGGGTACATGGACGCGGTCCAGATCACCCAGGAGATCATCGAGATCGCCGCGTACAACCCGGGCATCACCGAGATGATCGACCTGCCGTACCTCACCAACGGCTACCGCCGCCAGGCGATCGCCCAGTCCGCGGGCACCAGCTCGAACCAGGTCATGTACCTGCTGAGCGACGCCTACGGCAGCGAAGGGGGCAACGACTGGACGCTGGTCCTGGAGAACCCGGGCACGCCGGACGCCACCA
The DNA here is from genome assembly GCF_003073135.1 of Euzebya rosea. Classification (NCBI taxonomy): domain Bacteria; kingdom Bacillati; phylum Actinomycetota; class Nitriliruptoria; order Euzebyales; family Euzebyaceae; genus Euzebya; species Euzebya rosea. The sequence goes on along the minus strand of NZ_PGDQ01000003.1, from coordinate 48,676 downwards.
CCGCCGTGGCGGTCGACGGAACGACCATCACCGTCACGCTGGCCACCGACGGCGACAGCAACGCCATCGCCACCGCGGCGGAGGTCGTCGACGCCCTCAACGGCAACCCGGCCGTCGCGGCGATGGGCTCGGCGCACACCTACCGGGGAAGTGCCGGCACCAGCCCCGTCCTCGCCGGGACCTACCCCCTCAGCGACCGCCTCTCCGCACCCGAGCACATCTCCCGTGAACCTGCCCAGGTACGGGCCCTCCGCATCGGTGCCCAGCGCGACGGAACCCGGCCCGGCGTGATGATCTACTGCCAGGAGCACGCGCGTGAGTGGGTCACCCCGCTGGTGTGCCTGGAGACCGCCCACCGCCTGACCGCCAACTACGGCACCGACCCGGCCACCACCACGCTGGTCGACACCCTCGACATCTTCATCGTGCCGACCGTCAACCCCGACGGCACGAACTTCTCGATGTACGACTACAACTTCCAGCGCAAGAGCATGACCAACTACTGCACCCCGGACAACTCCGACACGGGTCGGTGGAACTCCATGGGTGTGGACCTGAACCGCAACTACCGGGTGGGCAGCGCCCACGACGGCTACGACGGCGCTAGCACGACGTCGTGCACGAGCGGCACCTACGCCGGTCCTGCCGAGGGCAGCGAACCCGAGGCCCGCAACGAGATGTGGCTGGCCGCGACCTACCCCAACATCGAGTTCGCGATGAACACCCACTCCCACGGTGGGTACTTCATGTGGGCCCCGGCGTCCTACATCCAGGAGGGACGCGTCACCCTGCCGCGTCCGACGGCCGGTATCGAGGAGTACTTCGAGGTGACCGCCGAGTCGATCCTGCAGGACATCAAGTCCTTCCGCGGCACGGTGATCGAGCCGGGTCGTGCCGGCCCCGTCATCGACGTCCTGTACTCCGCCGCCGGCAACTCCGCCGACGACCACTACTACGAGTACGTCGACGAGGAGACCGAGGTCGGTCGCGACCCCGACATCTTCGCGTTCAACTTCGAGGTCGGTGCGCGCATCTACGACGCCGTCGACGACTCCTGGGACAGCACCGGGTTCCAGCCCGACTTCGAGGAGGAGGGCTTCTACCAGGCGATGGAGTTCGCCAGCGGCATGTACGGCCTGCTGGAGGTCGTCAAGGCCTTCGGCGAGGACACCCAGGCGCCGGTCACCTCCACCAACATCGCCGACGACCAGTGGTTCGAGGAACCGGTCGACGTCACCTTCGATTCCGACGAACCGGCCACCATCCACTACACGACCGACGGCAGCGAGCCCACCCTGGACTCGCCGGTCATCGAGCGGCGCTACATCCGTGACATCCCCATGCCGCTGACCATCAGCGAGCAGACGGTCCTGCGCTGGATCGCCGTGGATGCGTCCGGCAACGTGTCGGACCCCCAGCAGGTGACCGTCCGCTTCGAGCCGGCACCGACGCCGACCCCGACGCCGACCCCCACCCCCACGCCGACCCCGACCCCGAACCCGGGTCCGGGCCCCAACCCCGGTCCGGTCACCCCGACCGAGACGCCCACCGAGGAGCCGACGGAGGGTCCCGACCGGGTCCTGTCCATCACCCCCGGCGGCGTCGACGACGCCGACCCGACCGACCTGTCCATCGAGCTGTCGAAGCTGACCAACCCCGGCACGCGGGCGTTCGCCCAGGCCGGTGACAGCGCACTCGTCGCCTCCGACACCGTCTTCGCCGACGCCCTTGCGTCGGGGACCCTGCAGACCGACGGCCGTTCGCTGCTGCTGAACGAGGCCGACGAGCTGGAGCCGGAAGTCCTCGCGGAGCTGCAGCGGCTCGGTGTCGACGACGTCATCGTCCTCGGTGGCACCGCGGCCATCAGCGAGGCCGTCACCGACGAGCTCGAGGCGGAGGGCTTCTCCGTCACCCGCATCGCTGGTGCGACCCGGACCGAGACGGCGGTTGCGATCGCCGAGGCGGCTGCCGACGACGCCGGGCTCCTGCTGGCCCGGGCCTATCCCGCCGACGGGTCGTCGGACGCCACCCAGGCGTTCGCCGACTCGCTGGCTGCCGGTGGGTGGGCGGCACAGGCCGGCACCGGCCTGCTGCTGACCCAGTCCGACGAGCTGAACGGCTCGGCGGCGACCCACCTCCAGTCCACGTCGGCCGACGACGTCACCGCCATCGGTGGCGCCGCAGCGATCGCCGATGTGGTCCTGGACGCCGTCGAGGCGCTGGGTCTGTCGACGGATCGCGTGCAGGGCCCCAACCGGTTCGCGACCGCGGTTGCGATCGCCGAGGCACGTGGCTTCGACGCGAGCAACCCGGCCGAGCGCGTGATCGTGGTCGAGGGACAGGACGCGCAGTCGTGGGTGGCGGGCTTCACCGCTGCCGCGCTGTCGGCGTCCACCGACGCCCCGATCCTGCTGGCCAACGGCGACGACCTGCCGACGGAGACCATGTCCTTCCTCGAGTCGGCGTTCGCGCCGGCCGAGTCGGGCACCGTCGTGGTCTGCCTCGCCGCGCAGGCGGCGTGTGACGCCGCCGAAGCCGTCTTGGAGTCCTAGCCCTCCACGACGCAACCACGACGGCCGCCGGCACCTGCCGGCGGCCGTCGCTGGTTCTCGGCTGCCGGTGGCTGCTTCGGCTCCGGTTCGGGCCCGGCGGGATCAGCCGGTGGCCGGGCGCCGTCGCTCGTGGGTCGGGCGGCCGTTGTCGGCGTTGAGGCGGTCGAGGTCCTCCCGCGCGCCGATCAGGACCAGCACGTCGCCCGTTCCGAGGGGCACGGCCGGGTCGGGGCGGGTGCTGAGGCCGGCCACACCGGCCCGGCGGATCGCGACGACGTTGATGCCGTAGGTGTCGCGCAGGCGAGCGGTGGCAAGGGTCAGGCCGACGACGGGGGCGTCACTTCGGAGCTCGATCTCCTCCAGGACGATGTCGACGTCGGAGGCGTGGGTGACCACGTCGAGGAAGTCCACGACCGACGGCTTGGTCAGCAGTGCCGCGATGCGATGGCCACCGATCTCGCTCGGGGAGATCACCCGGTCCGCACCAGCCGCATGGGCCTTGGAGCTGTTGCGCGCGTCCTTGAGCCTGACCACGACGAAGAGGTCGGGACGCATCAGCTTCGCGGTGAGCGCGATGAGGACGTTCTCGGCATCGTCCTCGGTGACGGCAGCCACGCCGTAGGCCCTGCGGATTCCGGCGTCATCGAGGACCGACTCCTCCGAGGCGTTGCCGAGCAGGTGGGGCAGCCCCCGCTCGGCGGCGTAGTGCAGGCGGTCGGGGTCCACGTCGATGACCACCTGCTGGGTCTGGTCGCGGAGGAGGTCGTCGGACACCTGCCGTCCGACACGCCCGAACCCGCAGACGATCATGTGCTGGTCGAGGGCCTCGAGCTGCCGGTTCATTCTGCGTCTCCCCACGAGGTCGAGGAGGTGTCCCTCGACCAGGAACTCGATGACGTTGACGGTCAGGAACGTGAAGCTGCCCACGCCGAGCACGATGATCGCGCTGATGATGGCGCGGCCGGTGGCGTCGAGGTCGACGATCTCGGTGAAGCCGACGGCAAACACCGTGATGACCACGAAGTAGATCGCGTCACCCACGGTCGCGCCCTGGGTGGCCATCAACGCCACGACGCCCGCGACGGACACCGTGACGAACAGCCCGAGCGCGAAGAACAGGCGTCGGGTCACCGGCAGGCGACCGACGTTGATCTCCGTCGGGGGTGAACTCACCCGGGGGATGCTACGGCCCGATGGTGATCAGGCGGCGCAGCTCGTCGTGCACGGCGGGCGGGGACGCCAGGAAGTCCGTCGTGACGGTCGTCACGGCGTTGCCGTCGACGTCGGTGACCCGAGCCCCTGCCTCCAGCACGATCGTCAGCCCTGCTGCCACGTCCCACTTGCCCATGCCGCCGGCCCACGTCGCGTCGATGCGGCCGCTGGCGACGCTGGTCAGGTCGGCGACCGAGCACCCCTGCATGCGCGTGCCGAGCGCTCGCTGGACGAGGGCGACGTAGCCCGCCCGCATCCGCTCCTGACCGCCCCAGGCCTCGGGCGCACGGGGGGTCAGCGCGTAGCACATCAGCGTCCGGTCGACCCGGTCGACGGTCGAGGCATGGATCGGCACGCCGTTGCGCGTCGCGCCCATCCCCCGTGCTGCGCTGAACACGGTGTCGTGGCGTGGCAGGACGATCACGCCGACCAGCAGCTCGTCGGCGGGGCCGGCAAGGCCGATGGACACGCCCCAGTCGGGCAGGCCCTTGAGGAAGTTGGTCGTCCCGTCGATGGGGTCGACGTACCACCGCCGGGCATCGTCGAGGGCGACCGAGTCGGGCCCCGTCCCCTCCTCCCCCACCACGGCGTCGTCGGGGAACGCCTCGATCAGGCGTCGCTTGACCAACGCCTCGACCTGGCGGTCGGCCTCGCTCACCAGGTCGGCGTGGCCCTTCTCCTCAGTGGCCACGCCGCGGTGGTACCAGCTCATCGCCAGGTCACCGGCTTCCACGGCGATGGCCGTGGCCACCTGCCGGGCATGCCGCAGGGCAGCGTCGTCGTGATGGGCGGGGGCGGCGGTGCGGGCGATGCTGCTCACTGGCCCCGCAGGCTAGCTGACGACGGCGGGGGAACCGTCACCGCGTTCGGCGCGGATCTCCTCGGCCATCTCGTTGGCCATGTAGACCAGCGTCTCGACGATCTCGTCCTCGGCGACGGTCCACAGGACCTCGCCCTTCTTCAGGATCTGGCCCTTGCCCTTGCCGGCGGCCACGCCCAGGTCGGCCTCGCGAGCCTCACCCGGACCGTTGACGACGCAGCCCATGACGGCGACGCGGAGCGGCACGTCGATGCCCTCCAGGCCCTTCTGGACGTTCTCGGCGAGGGTGTAGACGTCCACCTCGGCCCGACCGCAGGACGGGCACGAGACGACATCGAGGCCACGCTCGCGCAGGTGCAGGGCCTCGAGGATCTCGATGCCGGCCTTGACCTCCTCGACGGGGTCGGCGGACAACGACACGCGGATGGTGTCGCCGATGCCCTCGCTGAGGAGGGCACCGAGGCCGACGGCGGACTTGACCCGACCGGTCTTCAACGGCCCCGACTCGGTGACGCCGAGGTGGAGGGGGTAGTCGGTCTGCTCGCTGAGCAGCCGGTAGGTCTGGATCATCGTCCACGGGTCGGAGTGCTTGACCGAGATCGCGATGTCGGTGAAGTCGACGTCCTCGAGGATCTTCACCTCGTCGAGGGCACTCTCGACCAGCGCGGCCGGCGTCACGCCACCGTGCTTCTCCAGCAGGCGTGCCTCGAGCGACCCGCCGTTGACGCCGATGCGGATCGGGATGCCAGCGTCCTTGGCGGCGTCGCCGATGACCTTCACCTTGGAGGTGTCGCCGGCCTTGTGGATGTTGCCCGGGTTGATCCGGACCTTGGCCACGCCTGCCTCGATGGCCGCCATCGCGTACTTCCACTGGAAGTGGATGTCGGAGACGACGGGGACGGTGGACTGCTTGGCGATCGCGGCCAGCGCGTCGGCGTCCTCCTGTCGGGGGACGGCCACGCGCACGATGTCCACGCCAGCGGCGTTGAGCGCGGCGATCTGCTGCAGGGTCGCGTTGACGTCGTGGGTCGGTGTGGTCGTCATCGACTGCACGCTGATGGGTGCGTCGCCGCCGACCTTGACGCCGCCGACGTCGATCTGGCGGGTCGTTCGACGGACGGGAGGGGTGAGGTGCTCGGGCTGGGCAGGAGCGGTGGACAGGACCGGAAGCGACGTGACCATGGTGGCCACCAACCTACCCAGATCCGCGCCCGTGCCACTCGTCCACTGCGCCACGGTCGTCGGCCGGTTGTCCACAGGTGGAGGCATCTCGTCGGCCGTCGGGCTCGCGGATCGGTCAGTGTCGGGCCATGGACCAATCACGCCACACCACCGCTCCCGCCTGGGAGGACCAGCAGCAGCTGCTCGTGGACCTCGCCGTCGACGACCTCCGCGCCGGCCTCGACATCCGCCCGACCATGGTGGCCTTCGACGCCGACGGCCCGCTGTTCCTCGCGACCGTCCGCCCCTTCGACAAGGGCCGGCACCACGACGCCATCATCGAGGTGGGTGCCCTGGCGATGGCGCTGCAGGCCCGCCGGCTGGCCATCTCGCTGGGCGGGCGGGCGTGGTCGCAGGACGACCCGATCCCGCCCGTGCTGCCCGACGTCGGGGACCTACGGCAGCGAGTGCTGGTCGTCCACAGCGTCGACGCGGCGAACGGGCCGGCCGACTGCCGCACGACGGTGTGGCCGGTACGCGGCGCCCGGGTCGGCGAGGACGTGTCGCTCGGTGATCCCGTGGCGTCCGACGACGGGGTCGGATGGGTCGTCGACGCGATGGCGGTCATGGTGGACCCCCGCAACCAGGAGCCCGTCAGCGAGCAGGAGGTCGCCGAGCAGGTCATCCGCTGCGACCGCCTCGGTCACCAGCTGGCCTGGTCCGGCCCGGGGCTTGTTCGGCTGGACCGCGCGATGACCGCCCACTTCGGCGGCCCCTGGCTGGCCGGCGAGGCGGCCTGACCCGCCGATTGGCCGCGACCCCGCAGGGTGTGATGCGGTGGGGACGTGCGCACCGCCCTCGCCCTCCTCCTGCCGTGGAGCATCCTGCTGCTGCCCCGCGTCCCCGTCGTGGGCGAGCTGGTGGGCGTCCTGCTGCCGGTGATCGGGCTTGCCGCGGCGGTCGCTGCGGTGTGGGTGCACCGACGACGCCCGCCGGCGGTGGACGGTCGGGCCGTGCCGACCGTGGTGGCCGCCGCGACCCTCGCGCTGGCCTGCGTCGCCGGGACGGTGCTGCCGTGGACCCCCATGGACCTCGACGCGCCCCGCGGTCCGACGGTGGAGATCGTGTCGGCCAACATCCGGTCGGCCAACGACGGCGATGCCGCAACCGACGAGCTGCTGGCCACCGGCGCCGACGTCGTGGTGACGGTCGAGACGCCGATCCTCGCGATCGAGGGGTTGCAGGCGGTGTACCCGCACCGCACGACGGCCCTCCCCCGGCGTCTGGGCGGGGTGACCGTGTGGTCGCGGTACCCGCTGCAGCGCCTGCCCGACCTCGACGGGCTGCAGGAGGCCCGGTCGGTCGTGGTCCGGGTCGACGCACCCGCCCCCTTCGTGCTGGTGGCCATGCACCTCCCGCGGCCGTGGGCCACCAGCCGAGGCCTGGTCGGTGACCCACCGCACGCGACCCGATACGAAGCCGACCTGCTGACCCAGCAACGACTGGCCGAGTCGCTGGCCGCCGGCCTGGCGGACGTCGAGGGTCCGGTCGTCGTCGCGGGCGACCTGAACCTGACCGACCGCGGGTACGGCTACCGCCAGCTGACGACGGTGGTCGACGACGTGATCCGGTCCTCGTGGGCGTTGCCCACGTCGACCAAGCCGCTGTTCCTGCCGCTGCGGCTGCGCATCGACCACATCATGGTCGGCGGCGGCTGGTGCGGCCGGAGCCGCGGCCACGTCCCCCTCCCCGGCAGCGACCACGACGCCATCGGGGCTGCCGTCGGCCCCTGCCCCCGCACCACCACCGCCTGACCCACCCTCCAGCCGGCCCGCCTGCGCCTCGGCCCCGGCGCCCCGGCCCCGACCCCCGACGCCCCGGCCCCGACCCCCGGCGTGTGCGATCCCCACCCACCTCGGACGTCCAACTCGCACACCCTCCACGTGCTGACCGGCCCCGACTCCCGGCGTGTGCGATCCCCACCCGCCTCGGACGTCCAACGCCCACACCCTCCACCCGCGTGTGTCATCCCCTCCCACTGGGGGCGTGCATGCCACACGGCAGCCGACCCCGTGTGCGATCCCCACCCGCCCAAGCTGCCGATCGCGCACGCCCAGTCAACGGGCCAGCGCGCACGCGGTCCACCCGCTGACCGGCCCCGACCCCCGACGCCCCGGCCCCGACCCCCGGCGCCCCGGCGTGTGCGATCCCCACCTGCCTCGGACGTCCAACGCCCACACCCTCCACCCGCGTGTGTGATCCCCTCCCACTGGGGGCGTGCATGCCACACGGCAGCCGACCCCGTGTGCGATCCCCACCCGCCCGAGCTGCCGATCGCGCACGCCCAGCCAGCGGACCAACCCGCGCCAGCGGACCAACCCGGACCAACCCGGCAGCGCGCGGCGGCTACTGGACCAGCTGGGACGCCGGCTGGGTGATGTCGAGGTAGAGGGCGGTGGTCGTGAGGACCACGAAGAAGGCGATGACCGCGAGGGCGATCGGCGTGACCACCGACGGGTTCAGGCGGAACTTGGGACGCGAGCGGCCGTCCTTGCGCAGCTTGCGGACGCCCTCGACGCCCTCCTCGACGGCCAGCACGGCAACGTGACCGCCGTCCAGCGGGGGCAGCGGCAGCATGTTCAGCAGCCCGAGCACGAGGTTCAGCTGGGCCAGCACGACCAGCACGGCGAAGACATCGCCCTGGTTGCCGAGCTCGTTGACGATCTGCCCGGCCCCGACCAGGCTCGTGGCGCTCTCCGCGGGGCGGGGTTCGTCACCGGCGACGGAGCCGAAGAACGAGGTCAGCCCGTCGAGGCTGAAGATGCGGGTCAGCCCGTCGACGGTCGCGCGGGTCATGAACCACATCGAGTAGTCGCGCCCGGTGATCTCCACGCTCGCCGAGGGGCTGAAAGCCGTCCGGGTGCCGTCGACCAGGCCGAGGGGCTGCACGGCACCCTCCGGGGCAACGCCGAGGAACCCGGCGCCAGCCCGCTCGGGGTCGGGGTGGTCGGCGTCGAGCACGGCCTCGGTGGTGATGGTCTCGCCGTCACGTACCACCGTCAGCGCCAGCGTCTCGCCGGCCGCACCCTCCACGATCTCGCGGATCGGGGCGAACCCGTCGACCTCCTGCCCGTCGACGGCCACGATGACGTCGCCCGCCTGAAGGCCGGCGGCGGCGCCGGGGCTGTCCTCCACGACCATGGCCACCTCGTTGGTGGACATCGGCAGGCCGACGAAGGCCAGGCCGCCGATGAGGAGGAGGAACGCCAGGAGGAGGTGCGTGGCCGACCCGGCGGACAGCACGATGACGCGCTTCCACGGCTTTTGCTGGTAGAACAGCCGGCCGTCGTCGGCGGGGTCGACCTCCTCCCACGGGGTCATCCCGGCGATCTTGACGAACCCGCCGGCGGGGATCGCCTTCAGGCCGTACTCGGTCTCACCGACGTGGCGGGACCAGACCGTCGGCCCGAAGCCGATGAAGTACCGCTCGGCCTTCATGCCGAACGCCTTCGCCGTGACGAAGTGCCCCAACTCGTGCAGGGCGATGGAGAACACGATGGTGAAGACGAAGATCGCGACGAACATGCGGTTGGGTCATCTCCTGGTCGTGTGGCGGGCCGGTCCGGTCGGTCGACCGGGCCCTGTCACCGTCGGCGGATCAGCGCTGCGGCGGTGCGTCGTGCGTCGGCCTCTGCGGCGAGCACCTGCTCGACCGATTCCGCCGCGTGCACGTCGTGGGACTCCAAGGTTGCCGCGACGACCTCGGTGATGCCGAGGAAGTCCAGCCCTCGTTGCAGAAACGTCTCCACCGCCACCTCGTTGGCGGCGTTGAACGCCGCCGGCGCGGTGCCGCCGGCTCGGCCGGCCTGAACTGCCAGGCGGACCATCGGGAAGGTGTCGTCGTCCAGGGGCTCGAAGGTCAGGTTCTGCGCCGTCGTCCAGTCCATCGTGGTCGGCGCGAACGCCAGCCGCTCCGGCCAGGTCAGGGCCAGCTGGATCGGCAGCCGCATGTCGGGCGGCGACAGCTTGGCCACCGTGGCGCCGTCGACGAACTCCACCATCGAGTGCACGATCGACTGCGGGTGCACGACGACGTCGATGCGGTCGTAGTCGATGTCGAACAGCAGGTGGGCCTCGATGACCTCCAGGCCCTTGTTGGCGAGGGTCGCGGAGTTGATCGTGATGACCGCACCCATGTCCCACGTCGGGTGGGCGAGCGCGTCGTCGACGGTCACCGTCTTCAGCTCGTCACGGGTCCGCCCGCGGAAGGGCCCGCCGGAGGCGGTGAGGACCAGCCGTCCGACCTCCTCGGCCCCGCCGCTGCGCAGGCACTGGGCGATCGCGGAGTGCTCGGAGTCGACGGGGACGACCTGGCCGGGGGCCGCCGCGTCGTGGACCAGCTGGCCGCCGACGATCAGGGACTCCTTGTTGGCCAGCGCCAGCTGGCTGCCGGCGTGCAGGGCCGCCATCGTCGGGGCCAGGCCGATCGAGCCGACCATGCCGTTGACGACGACGTCGGCGCCACAGCCGGCCACGATCGCCGCGGCGTCCGGGCCGTCGACGACCTCCACGCCGGGCAGCGCCTCCCTGATCTCGCGGGCAGCGTCGGCATCGGCCACACCGACCAGCGACGCACCCGACCTGCGGGCCTGCTCGATCACGTCCGTCGAGCGGCCGCATGCCAGCGCCACGACCTCGAACCGGTCCGGCCAGCGCTCCACGACGTCGAGGGTCTGGGTGCCGATCGACCCGGTGGCCCCCACGAGGGCGACGGTGCGTCGTCCCGTGGTGGGCGAGGGTTCGACGGGGCTCACGATCGTCCGGTGATCCGCTCGGCCGCCCCGACGGCGACGGGCAGGATCCTGCCGCTGGCGACCTGGTAGTTGGCGTACAGCTGTCCGCAGGCCGCGTCGATGTCGTTGCCGCGGTTGGCCCGGATGGTGGCGGAGATGCCGCCGTCGACCAGCACGTCGGCGAACGCCCGCTGCTGCTCCACCGTCGGCGCCGACCACGGCACGGCCGGGGTCGGGTTCATCGGGATGAGGTTGACGTGCGCGGAGCCGCCGGGCATGTGGTGGCTGAGCAGTCGGCGCAGCTGGTGGGCCTGGGCGACGTCGGTGTTGACGTCGGCGATCATCACGTACTCGAAGGTGACGCGGCGACCGGTGGCCTCCAGGTAGTCGCGTGCGGCGGCGAGCAGCTCCTCGAGGGGATGCTGGCGGTTGACCGGGACCAGGTCGTTGCGCAGGCCGTCGTCGGGGGCGTGCAGGCTGACCGCCAGTGTGATCGGCAGGTCCAGCGCCTGGAGCTTGCGGATGCCGGGGACCAAGCCGACCGTCGAGACGGTGATCGAGCGCGCCGACAGGCCGAACGGGCCGTGCAGCCACTTCACGCAGTCGAGGGTCACGTCGAGGTTGGCCAGCGGCTCGCCCATGCCCATGAACACGATGTTGGTGACGTGGTCGGGCACGCCGTCGGGCAGGGGGGACAGCTCGGGCCAGTCGGCGGCGCTGCCCTCGGGGTCGGTCAGGAGGCGCTGCATGACGGTGACCTGGCGAAGGGTCTCGCCGACGCCGAGCTGGCGGCGGAAGCCGATCTGCCCGGTCGCGCAGAACGGGCAGCCCATGGCGCAGCCCGCCTGGGTGGAGATGCACACCGTGGCCCGCGCCGCGCGCTTCTCGGTCCTCGGGTAGAGCATGAGGACGCTCTCGATCTCCTCCTTGCGCTCGCCGTTGCCGCACTCGAGCAGGACCTTGCGGGTCAGGCCGCCGTCGGCCTCGCTGACCTTGACCACCCGCGGACGCGTCTGCATCGCCGCCGACAGCTCGTCACGCAGCGCCGCCGGCAGGTTGGTCATCTCCTGCGGGTCCTCGACCCCCTTGGTCAGCCACTCCGTCAGCTGGCCGCGCCGGTACCCGGGCTGGCCCTCGAGCAGCACATCGAGTCCGGCCTCGGTGTAGGGGTCCGGCGGGGTCTTGCCGGGGTCCGGCGGGGTCTTGCCGGGGCCAGGAGGGGTGGTGACGGCGCCGGACGGGGGTGACGTGGTCGGCGTGGCGTCGGACGTGTCGGACATCGGTATCAGATCCCGAATGCGAGGAGGACGAGGTGGGTGACGGGCAGGGCGAACAGCAGCGCGTCGATGCGGTCCATGACGCCGCCGTGTCCGGGGAAGATGCCGCCGAGGTCCTTGATACCCAGATCACGCTTGACCAACGATTCGGCGAAGTCACCGAGGGTCGCGGCGACCACGACCGCGGCCGCGAGGGCGAGGGCGGGGACCAGGTCGACCCCCGGAACGGTACGCGTCGTGACCAGCGCCGCCATCAGCAGCGTGGTGGCCATCGCGCCGGCGAAGCCCTCCCACGTCTTGCCCGGGCTGACGGCGGGGGCGATCCTGTGCCGGCCGAAGTTGCGGCCGAAGGCGTAGGCCCCGATGTCGTTGGTGACGGTCAGCGCGGTGCCGGCCAGGACGTACCAGTGCCCGTCGGGACGACGCAGCAGCATCGCAAGCGAGCTGGCGGCGACGACGACCCACACCAGCATCAGCGCCAGCGCCGCCATGCGGGACACCGCGTGGCCGGCCGCGTTGGTCACGAGGACGACGACGAAGCCGGCGAGCAGCGCGACGTACAGCCCGTGGACCTGCACGTCCGGCCCCCACCAGTAGGTGCCGAGGAGCATCACCGGTGCCGCCACCGCCGCGACGATGGTCGGTGGACGTGCCTTGGTCCGTGCGAACGCGCCGTCCAGCTCGTACAGCGCGATCACGACGTTGACGGCGACGAACACCAGGAACAGCACCGGCTCGAGCAGGAGGCTGCCGATGTACGCACCGGCAAGGCCCAGGCCCACGCCGATCGCGACGGGCAGGTTGCGACCGCCCCGTGGCGTCGCAGCCGCCGGGGCACCGTCAGCGGGTTCGGGGACCGCCATGAAGGATGAGGATGCAGGAGGTGGTCAGACCTCCAGCAGCTCGGCCTCCTTGACCTTCAGCAGCTCGTCGATGCGGGCGGTCGCCGCGTCGGTCCGCTTCTGCAGGTCGTCCTCGGCGCGACGCAGGTCGTCCTCGGTGATCTCGCTCTCGCCCTCGAGGCGCTCGAGCTCGGACTTGGCGGCACGGCGGGCGTTGCGGACGGCGATGCGGCCGTCCTCCGCACGCTCGCGGGCGATCTTGACGAACTCCTTGCGGCGTTCCTCGGTCAGGTCGGGGAACACCACGCGGATGACGTTGCCGTCGTTGTTGGGGTTCAGCCCGAGGCTGGACATCATGATCGCCTTCTCGATGTTGCTGAGCGCCCCGCGGTCATAGGGGGAGATCAGCAGCACGCGCGCCTCGGGTGCGGTGACGCCGGCGATCTGCTGCAGCGGCGTCATGGTGCCGTAGTACTCGACCGGCAGCTCGGTGAGCAGCTGGGGGTTCGCACGGCCCGTGCGGATCTTGGCGAACTCGGCCTTGGTGTGCTCGACGGCGCCGTCCATCTTCAGCTCTGCGTCGTCGAGGATGTCGTCGGTCACGTCGTAGTCCTTCGCTGGATCCATCGGCCCGGGACCTGCCGGCTGCTCTGTGTGTCGTCCCGTTGCTCAGCTGTAGCCATCGCTCAGCTGTGTGTGTCACTCAACTATCGTCCCGATCGGCTCGCCCGTCACGGCCCGGCGGATGTTGCCCTCCGTCCGCAGGTTGAACACGATGATCGGCAGGCCGTTGTCCATGCACAACGAGATGGCCGTGGCGTCCATGACCTTCAGCCCGTCCTTGAGCACCCGCAGGTAGTCGAGGCGGTCGTACTTCGTGGCGTCCGGGTGGATCGCCGGGTCGGCATCGTAGACGCCGTCGACCTTCGTCCCCTTCAGGATGGCCTGGGCGCCGATCTCCAGCGCGCGCTGGGCGGCGGCGGTGTCGGTGGAGAAGTACGGCGCACCGAGGCCGGCGGCGAAGATGACCAGCCGCTTCTTCTCCAGGTGGCGCACGGCGCGGCGGCGGATGTAGGGCTCGGCGAGCTCCTGCATCGCGACGGCGGACTGCACCCGGGTGTCCAGTCCACGCTTCTCGCAGGCGTCCTGCAGGGCCAGGGCGTTGATGACGGTGGCCAGCATGCCCATGTGGTCGGCGCTGGAGCGCTCCATGCCCGAGGCCTGGGGCGAGGCACCACGGAAGATGTTGCCACCGCCGACGACCACCCCGATCTCGACGCCAAGGCCGGCGACCTCGACCAGCTGGTCGGCGACGGAGGCCACGACCTGCGGCGAGATGGAGTTCGCTTCGTCGGCGAACGCCTCACCGGACAGCTTGAGGAGCACTCGGCGGTACTGCTTGTTGGGCGAGTCGGCCATCAGGGATCTTTCCGTTGGGATGGGACGGCGGTGGCGCGGGGGCCCCGTCGGAGCGGGGTCGGCGTCGGGGCCGGCGGCGATGGTAGTGGACGTCCCGGGGGTCGGGGCGAACGAACGCCCCTGCGCGACGAGTCGGGCAGGGGCGTTGACGTTGGTGGCGCTAGGCGCCGATGGAGAAGCGGGCGAACCCGCCGATCTCGATCTTCTCACCGGTACGAGCGCTGGCCTCGGTGACGAGCTGCTCGATGGTCTTGCTGGTGTCCTTGACGAAGGGCTGGTTCAGGAGGACCTGCTCCTTGAGCAGCGAGTTGACCCGACCCTCGACGATCTTGTCGATGATGTGCTCGGGCTTGCCCTCCTCGATCGCCTGCTGGCGAGCGAAGTTGGCCTCCTTCTCCTTGAGCGCCTCGTCGACCTCGTCCTCGCTGACCGCAACCGGCTTGGCCGCCGCGATGTGCATCGCGATGTCCTGGGCCAGGACCTTGAAGGACTCCTCCTTGGCCACGAAGTCGGTCTCGCAGTGCAGCTTCAGCATGACGCCGACCTTGGCCGGCATGCCGGGGGTGGGGGTGTGCAGGTAGGCGTGCACGAGCCCCTCGTTGGCGGTGCGGTCACCGGCGCGCTCGGCGGCCTTGCGGCCGGTCTTGGCGCGGACGATGTCGGCGGCAGCGTCGAAGTCGCCGCCGGCCTCCACCAGTGCGTTCTTGCAGAGCATCATGCCGGCGCCGGTGGCCTCGCGAAGGGCCTTGACGTCGGCGGCGCTGATCTTGACGTCGCTCATGTCTGGGTTCTCTCGATCGTGGTTGGGGTGTGGCCAGGCGTTACGCCTGGGCCTCTTCCTGCGGGGCGGCCGGGGCCGGCTCCTCGGTGGGCTGGGTGTCGGCCTGGTCGGCCTCGGAGGCGGATGCACCGGCGGCGGCAGCGGCCGACGCGGCCTCTTCCTGCTGCAGGGCGATCTCCCACTCGGCCAGCGGCTCGGCGGCCGGCTGGGCCGGAGCGGCGGGGGCCTCGGTGGACTCCGTCGGGGTGGACGCGGCAGCCGCGGCAGCCTGCTCGGCGACGACGTCGTCGGAGGTGCGAGCCGCACGACGGGCGTACCCGGTGGCGCAGGCGTCGGCGATGAGGTGGGTCAGCAGCGCGCCGGAGCGGATCGCGTCGTCGTTGCCCGGGATGACGTAGTCGATGACGTCGGGGTCGCAGTTGGTGTCCACGACGGCAACGACGGGGATGCCCAGGCGGTTGGCCTCGGCGACGGCGATGTGCTCCTTGACGGTGTCGACGACCCAGATGGCCGACGGCAGCTTCGTCATGGTGCGGATGCCGCCCAGGTTGCGCTGCAGCTTGTCCAGCTCACGGGTGAGCAGGAGGCCTTCCTTCTTGGTCAGCAGCTCGATGGTGCCGTCGTTGACCATGTCCTCGAGCTCGCGCAGGCGAGTCAGGCGGGTCTTGATGGTCTCGAAGTTGGTCAGCATGCCGCCGAGCCAGCGGAAGTTCACGTAGGGCATGCCCACGCGCATGGCCTGCTGCTCGACTGCTTCCTGCGCCTGCTTCTTGGTGCCGACGAAGAGCACGGTGCCGCCGCTGGCGACGGTGTTCTCGACGAACTCGTAGGCACGCTCCAGCATGCCGACGGTCTGCTGCAGGTCGAGGATGTAGATGCCGTTGCGCTCGCCCCAGATGTACCGCTTCATCTTGGGGTTCCAGCGACGGGTCTGGTGTCCGAAGTGGACACCGGCTTCCAGGAGTTGCCGCACGGTGACGACGCCCATGATCTGTTCCTTTGTGTTCGCGGTTGGACCTCGCGCGCGTACCTGACGGTCGACGGTGCCCCGCTCGGGGGTGACGTCGCTCGCCGGTCGGGCCTCCACCATGTGGTGGACCGCTGGCCCGGCCGCGCGCTGTGTGATGTGGTGGTCTGCATCGCCGACATGGCCCGCGAGCAGCCTGAACCGTCCGATGCGTGCGCACGACGACGTGCCGGCCCGGACGGGCGCCGAATGGTACACGCGATGTCGGGCGGTGGCCATCCGGGACGATCGGTCAGGGGCCCTCCGGAGCGGCTGGCACACCGGACTCGGGGCGGCCGGGCCGGGAACTCGAGTTGTGCACCTCGGCCGACGGGTCGATGAAGGTGCACGAGACGCACGAGCAACTGTGCAGCTCGGCCGGCATGGCGGCTGAGGTGCACGAGACGGCCGGGACCGCGCCGGTCCGCTGACGCCATGGAGGACACGCGAGACCGCCTGGGGCGGACGGGGGCGGTCAGCGCTCGACGGCCTCGCCGCGGGGGGCGCGCGGGACCGCCTGGGGCGGACGGGTCGGGTCAGCGCTCGACGGCCTCGCCGCGGGGGACGCGCGCGGGAGAGGTGAGGCGGGGGCGCCAGCGTTCGAGCAGGGAGAGCGGGTCGATGTAGTCGCCGGGGTCGCCCGGCCCCTCGGTCCCTCCGCCGATCCGCGCCAGCCGGGCGCCCCAGTCCAGGTGGCGGGCGCCGTCGGCGAGCTGGCCGATCACGTCGCCGGCACGTACCTCGTCATCGACCCCCACCGACGGGACGACGTCGCCGTACGTGGTTCGCAGTCCCCCACCGTGGTCGACGGTGACCCACCCGCGTCCCGCGACCGGACCGGCGAACGCCACGGTGCCCGGAAGGGCCGCGCGAACGTGTTCGCCGGGAGTGGCCGCCAGGTCGACACCTCGGTGACCGGCGCCGTAGGGGTTCTCGGGCGGGTCGAAGGGTCGGACGACCGCGCCGACGACAGGACGGACGGCGCCCGAGGCGGTGACCTGCACCAGCGGCACGTGCCCGCTGGCCGGGAGGGGAGGTGTGGACGCGCTGATCGGGCCGGCGGCCACGGTCGCCCTCGGGCCGGCGAGCACACCCAGGACCACCAGCAGGAGGAGGGGGACGGCTCCCGGACGAACGACCATGACCGGCACGCTAGGCAGCTACGGCTCGACGCGGGCGACGCATCGACGCCCACCTGTGGACAACCTCGCCGGGGCGATCAGCGCGTCAGCGCGTCCAGCCGGTCACCGCGTCCAGCGCGTGCGGGCGGCCATGCGGGTGCGCAGGCCGAGGACGGCCTTGGTGTGCATCTGGCAGACCCGCGATTCGGTCACGCCGAGCACCTCGCCGATCTGGGAGAGGGTCATGCCCTCGAAGTAGTACAGCACGATCACGGTCTTCTCGCGGTCCGTCATCCGGTTGATCGTCTCGGCGAGCAGGCGCCTGATCTCGGCGTCCTCGAGTGCAGCCTGCGGGTCGGGGGCGTCATCGTCGGCGAGCGTGTCGACCAACGACTGGCGGTCCCCCTCCTCCCCCTGGATGCTCTCGTCGAGGGCGGCGATGGAGGTCAGCGACACTTGGGTGAGCACCTGGCGGAGGTCGGCCACCGACATCTCGAGCTCCTCGGCGAGCTCCTCCTCCGTCGGGGTGCGGTCCAGCTTGGCCTCGAGCTCGCGCAGGGCCTTCTCGACCCGCTTGGCCTTGGTGCGGACGCTGCGAGGGATCCAGTCGATGGACCGCAGCTCGTCGATGATCGCGCCCTTGATCCGGGTGATCGCGTAGGTCTCGAACTTGAAGCCCTTGGAGAGGTCGAACTTCTCCAGCGCGTCGATCAGGCCGAACATGCCGTAGCTGACCAGGTCGCCGTGCTCGACGGAGCTGGGAAGGCCGACCGACACACGGCCGGCGACGTACTTCACCAGCGGCGAGTACTGCAGGATCAGCCGTTCGCGGGCGTCGGGGTCGGCGTCGTCCTTGAACCGCGTCCACAGGTCGACCACGCCCGGGTCCATGGAGGACGTGGGCGTGGTCGTGTCAGTCGGTGCCGTGGAGGTCACTTCTTCGGAGTCTACGGGTATCGACCGCCAAGCTGGTGGTAGGTCGCGACGGTGGTGGGAGATGACACGGACCGTCGGGTCTTGGCGGGCCGACCCATCCCCTGTCTCACGCCCGCGGGTGTGCCTGAGTGTAGACCGAGCGCAGGTGTGCACGGGAGACGTGGGTGTAGGTCTGCGTGGTGGCCAGCGCGACGTGGCCCAGCAGCTCCTGGACGCTGCGCAGGTCGGCGCCGCCCTCGAGCAGGTGGGTGGCGAAGCTGTGGCGCAGCAGGTGGGGGGTGACGTGCCCGATCCCGGCGGCCATCCCGTGGGCACGGACCATCCGGTAGACCTCGTCGCGGCTGATCCGTCCCCCTCGCCGGGCGAGGAAGACCGCCTCGGCGTGCCCGTCATCGGGACCGCCCGAGACACCGACGGGCCGACGCGGCAGGTGGGGCCGGCCACGATCGAGCCAGGCCTGTACCGCCGCGATCGACGGGGCACCGAGCGGGACGAGCCGTTGCTTGTCGCCCTTGCCGTGGAGGGTGGTGCGGGCTCGGACCAGGTCGAGCCGGTCGGCGTCGAGGTCGACGAGCTCGCTGACCCGGGCGCCGCTGGCGTACAGCAGCTCGAGGATCGCCCGGTCGCGAAGGCCGACCGGGTCGTCGGCCGGGGGCTGCCGCAGCAGGGCGTCGACCTGGTCACGACGCAGCACCTTCGGCAACGACTTGTCCAGCTTGGGGGTGTCCAGCAGCGCAGCCGGGTCGCTGGTCACCCTTCCCCGCTTGACGAGCAGCCCGAAGAAGGCCCGCAGCGACGCCCGCTTGCGCGCGATGGACGACCGGGCGAGCCCGCGTCGGCGGCCGTCGGCGACGAACCGGCGCAGCACCTGCAGGGTGACCTCGTCGGGGTCGACGATGCCGAAGTCGGCGCACCACTCCGCCAGCTGGCCGACATCGCGCAGGTAGGCCTCGACGGTGTTGTCCGACAGCCCTCGTTCCATGGCGAGGTGGCGCCGGAACTCGTCCAGCGCGGCGACCCATGCGCGGGGAAGCGGGTCATCGCTCACCTCGCCAGCCTGCCCGTTCGCCAGACGTTGTCCAAGCACCGCCCACGGCCGGGCACCCAGAGCACCGCCCACGACAGAGCACCGCCCATGACCGCGCAGGCGCAGGGCGGAGCCAACGATCAGCGTCGCACCGCGACCACCCCCGCGGGAACCTGGCGCACCAGCCCGGCCTCCTCCAGCCGGGCGACGGCGACGAGGACCTGCCGCACGGGGAGCCCGGTGGCCCCCGACAACGCCGACACGCTCGCGGGGACCGGGCCGAGCCGGTCGGCCAGCAGCTCGGCGTCGCACCCGAGGCCGCGTGCCGCCACCCCGATGGCCGCACCGACCGGTTCGTCGTCCACCGAACCGACCGGATCACCCAGCACGTCGAGCACGTCGGCGGCGTGGCGGACGGGGACGGCCCCGTCGCGGAGCAGCGCCAGCGCCCCGGCCGCCGACGGCGTGGACGGGCTGGCCGGCACGACCATGACGTCGCGGCCGAAGTCGGCGGCCCACCGGGCGGTGCTCAGCGCGCCGGACCGCTGTCCGGCCTCGATGACGACGATCGCGTCCGACAGCCCGGCGAGGATCCGGTTGCGGGCGATGAACTGCGTGGGATGCCGCACACCACGGTCGTGGGCGTACTCGCTGATCAGCCCACCGCTGGCCATGATGGCGAGGCGCAGCTCGCCGGACCGCGCGGGGTAGTCGACGTCCATGCCGGTGCCGAGCACGGCGGTGGTCGAGCCCCCCGGTACCGACAGCGCGCCCCGGTGGGCCGCCTGGTCGATGCCCCTGGCGAACCCGGAGACGACCTCGATTCCCGCCTCGGCGAGGCCCGCCGCCAGGGTGCGGGCCAGCTCGGCCCCGTCGAGGGTCGGCCGTCGCGTCCCGACGATGCCGACCGTCCGCCGGGGTGCCGTCCCGGGCCCGATACGTCTGCGGTGCACCCACAGCGGGCCGCCCTCCTCCCATGCCGCGGCCAGCCGCTCGGGCATCCCGGGCCGTCCACCGTGCACCAGCAGCTCGTCGACCACACCGTCCGGGCGGACCCCCGAGGTCCGGCCGGTCCCACCGGGGCCGTGGGACAGGCCGGGCAGCCGGTCCTGGCGGTGACCTGCCCGTCGCTGGAGGACTGCGACGACCGCCGACGGGCTGGCCTGGGGGCCGCACGCCGTCCGTGCCCGCCCCAGGTCCTCCGGGCTGCACCCCAGCGCGATCAGGCGGGCCACCGCGTCCTGCAGGGCCTCCGGTGGGAGCTCGGCGTTCATGCCGCCACCTCCCACACCCGGTCCAGCCGCCCGCGATGGGCCACCGCCTCGAGGGCGTCGTCGGGGCCGACCACGTCGCTGCCGGCCAGGTCGGCGCAGGTTCGGGCGACGCGCATCGCCCGGTCGAACCCGCGGGCGCTGAGTCGACCGCGTCGGGCCGCGTCGACCAGCACACGCAACGCGTCGCGGGACATCGTGTCTCGCACGACGCCAGCAGCGGCACGGGCGTTGAGGACCCCGAACCGGTCCAGCGCACGTTGCCGCGCCCGGGCCACCCGTCCGCGGACCGCCTCGGTCGGTTCGCCGCGGGCGCCGCTGGCCAGGGCGTCGGCCGGGACCTCCTCCACCAGCGGGGCCAGGTCGAAGCGGTCGGCCAGCGGGCCGGTCAGCCGGGCTCGGTACCGCTCGACGTGGTCGGGACGGCAGCGACAGCCGGTGCGGGCCGGCCCGCACGGGCACGGGTTGCTGGCCCCGACCAGCAGCACCTGCGCAGGGTAGGTCACGGTGGCCGCCGCCCGCGCGATCCGGACGTTCCCCTCCTCCAGCGGCTCCCGCAGCCCGTCGAGGACGTGGCGCTTCCACTCGAACAGCTCGTCGAGGAACAGCACGCCGTGGGTGGCGTGGCTGACCGCGCCCGGCCGGGCGATGCCGCTGCCCCCACCCAGCAGGGCAGCGGCGGAGGAGGAGTGGTGCGGGGCGGCGAACGGTGGACGGACGTCGAGTCGGTCGACCGCGCCGACGCGGCCGCTGACCGATCGCACCGCCGCCACCGTCAACGCGGCCTCGTGGTCGAGGTCCGGCAGCAGCCCGGGCAGCCGCTTGGCCAGCATCGACTTGCCGGATCCGGGCGGGCCGAGCAGCAGCACGTGGTGGCCGCCGGCAGCCGCGACCTCGATCGCGCGGCGCGCCTCGGGCTGCCCGACCACATCGGCCATGTCCGGCGGTGGGTCGAGCGGGTCGGCCGGTGGCAGCGGTGGCCGGAGCACCTCGACCTCCCCCTTCAGGATCGCGAGCAGCTCCTCGACCGACGCGACGCCGACGGGCGCGGACGCCCCGCCGACGGCAGCCTCGTGGACGTTGGCGAGCGGGACCACCACGTCGTGGAGCCCGCGGATGCTCGGCAGCACCCCGGGGACCCCTCGCACCCCACCGTCGATGGCGACCTCGCCCACGAACACCTGGTCCCCCGCGGGCAGCTCACCGAGGGCTCGCAGGACGGCCACGACCATCGCCAGGTCGAACCGGGCACCGCGCTTGTCGACGTCGGCGGGGGCGAGGTTGATCAGGACCTTGCGCTGGATGACGGAGTGCCCGACCGCACCCAACGCAGCCCGCACCCTGTCCCCCGCCTGCCTGAACGACGGCCCCGTGCCGCCGAGCACCGTCAGGCCGGGAAGCCCGACGCCGACGTGCGCTTCGACGGTGACCGGGGTGGCCTGCAGCCCGAGCAGTGCCACGGAGCGGGCGACGCCGATGCTCACCACGCACCCCGGTGGTGGGTGATGGCCCAGCGCCCGTCGTCGGCGAGGTCGAGGGCCACGACGTCACCGCGGACCGGTCCACGGTGCGGATGTTCGGCCAGGTACAGGCCGGTCAGCCGCCGCAGGCGACGCCGCTTCTGCCAGCCGACCGCCTCGCTGGCCGTGCCGGCGAGGGTGCTGCGGCGGGTCTTGACCTCGACCACGACCAGCGTGCCCCGGTCGAGGGTGACGAGGTCGAGCTCACCGCGCACCCCCTCGACGGAGGTGCGCCAGTTGCGGTGGAGGATGTCGTGGCCGGCGGCACGCAGGTGGTCGGCCGCGAGGGCCTCGCCATGGGCGCCGAGCTGCTGTCGGTCGTGCATGTCCGCACCGTAGGAAGACGCCAGCAGGCGCCGCCGGAAAACCCGGCGGCGCCTGTGGACAACCGGCGCGGGGGTCGCCGGTCGGGTCGATCAGCCGCCGAACCCGTGCCCGGGGACGACCTGGAAGGTGATCGTCGTGCTGGCCGCGGGGGCGGTGACCGGGACGGAATGGGTCCCGGTACGGGTGTCGGTGGAGATGCCGAACACCTCGAAGTACACCGGTTCGCCCGCCTCCAACCCCTCGGGGTCAGCGGTGTAGGTCAGGGTTGCCTCGGCACCGACCACCTCCACGTCCACGGTTCCCGACGGGTAGAGGTAGTCCTCGAACGCTGCGGAGTAGTCCACGCCGGCCGCCTGCGCCGCCGACAGGTCGAAGGTCACGGTCTCGCCCGGTCCGAGCGGGGCCACCAGGCCGAAGGTGCCGAACTGGTACTGGTCGGACTGGTTGACGCCGAGGTCGCTCAGGTAGGGGACCCCGACGAAGTCGCTGCCGGCCCCGATGTCGAACAGCGCTCGGCCGTAGCCGCCGGAGTCGTAGCGGTACCACTCCGTCAGGTGGGTCTCGTCCACGGCGTCGGTGTTGACCCCGTCCACCTCGATGACGATCTCGCTGCCGTCGGCCAGGCCGCCCTCCGGGGCGGTGTAGGTCACGTCGGCGTACTCGCCCACCCAGACGAACATCGAGCTGGTGCCGCCGCCCGGAGAGGTGACCCGTGTGGTCGCCCCGCCGTAGCGGCCGCCACCTCGTTCCGCTCCGGACAGGGAGATGGAGATGCTCTCGTTCGGGCCGAGCGCACCCCGGATCACGGCCCGAAGCGTCTGGGCCTGTCCGTTGGCGCCGGACTCGAGGGAGGTCGCCGAGATGGCGTCGAAGCCGGCCTGGGGCCGCACGGCGAACGAGGTGCTCGCGGTGCGGCCGTCGCCGAGGGTGAACGGCACGTCGTAGGTGTCGGTGCCGGCATCGGTCCGGTGGCCGTAGGCGTTGACGTACACCTCCGAGCCCGAGGGCAGGCCGCCGGGTCCGGCGGTCCAGGTGAGGACGGCGGACACGCCGTCGACGGTCACCAGCGACGGGGTGCCGGGGTCGGCACCACCGAAGGCGTAGGAGTCGGTGAGGGCGCCGTCGTAGGCGACCAGGCCGGCTTCCGCCGCGGACAGGTCGATGGTCACCGTGTCGCCCTCGGCGAGGTCGTCGGTGAGCAGGAACGACATCGACTGGTACAGGTCGGTGGCGTCGTCGGGCAGGTCGGTCACCGTCAGCCCCGCGAGGGCGCTCCCGGCCCCGACGCTGAAGATGGCGCTGCGGCTGATCACGCCGTCGTAGCGATGGGCGCGGACGACGTGCGAGCTGTCGTCGGGGCCCGTGTCGACTCCCTCGATGGCGAAGGTGATCGTGGCCCCATCGGTGTCGCCCGCGGAGTCGTAGGCGAGCACGGTGATCCCGTCGTAGGTGTAGGGGAAGACCGTGCCGTTGCCGTCGACGACGACCGCGTTGATGTCGGAGTAGTCGACCTGGGAGGTGCGAGGCAGCTCGACCTGGAGGCCGCCGCCGGCTTCCATGTCCCCGTCGAGGGTCATCGTGATGGTCTGGACCTGGCCAGGGGTGGCCGCGGCGAGGTCGGATGCGGACAGGCCGACGACGTCACGGCGCTGGGTGGTGAAGGTGGTGGTCGCGACCTCGCCGGTGGCGAGCCTGACGAAGTCCACCGGGGTGGTCGCCACCGTGTCCGCCACGACGATGCCGCCGACGAAGACGGTCAGCGTCGGCCCCTCGGGCTGGACGGTGGGGATGCCGTCGGGCCCGGCGATGAAGGTGACCACCGCCCGTTCGTCGTGGTCGACGTCGATGAAGACGCTGCCGGGCGGCGGGGGCGGCGGACCGTGGTTCGGCGCCGCCCCGTGCCCACCGTCGCCCTGCAGGGCGACGAAGGCGTCGGCGTAGTCGATGACGGTCTGCTCGGCCTCGGACAGGTCGATGTCGACCCGCTCGTAGGGTGCCAGCGGTTCGCGCATGGCGAAGGACAGCAGCTGGAACGTGTGGCCGCTGCCGGCCGCCACGTCGGAGGCGGTCGGGCTCGCGATCGAGGGCCCGCTGCCGATCGCGAACACCCGCTGGACGCCGTGCATGATGTCGTAGCGGAAGAACTGCCCGACGTGGGTCTCGTGGACGTTGGCCGTGGTGATGTGGTCGATCCGGAACGTCAGGAGTGGGCTGACGCCGGGCGCGGGGACGCTGTCACCGGGGCCGGCGGTGTACTCGATGCGGGCGGTTCGGTCCCGGACGACGACCAACGTGGCGGTGCCGTTGCCGTTGAGCAGCGTCACCTCCGCATCCAGCGGGTAGTCCGCTCCACCCCGCTCGGCCGACGAGAGGTCGATGTCGAGACGGACGCCGTCGGCAAGGCCACCCACCGGGCGCACGGCGATCAGCTGGGACTGGTCGGCCACGTCCTCCACGAGGGCGGAGATCAGGGGCGGCGGGAACGTCAGGGCCACGGTGACCACCGCAGGCAGGACCACCGACGTGGACGACGCACCGGCACGCTGGGCGGGGCCGGCGCCGGCGGCCCTCGTCGCGGGCAGGAGCGTGACCCTGAGGTCCAGCACGCCCTGGGCGAGCGGGGCGTTCAGCTGCACGACCTGCGGCCCCGTCCCGACGCTGCCGGTGGCGGTGCCGTTTGGGAACGGCAACCACGTGCTGTCGCCGGCCGCCCGGTACTCGATGACGTAGGTCCCGGGGGTCGAGGTGGTGAACCGGACGGGGAAGCGATCACCGGGGCGCAGGTTGAGGGGTGCGCCGGGTGTGGGCGAGTCGACGACGACCGGTGCCGCACCTCCCCCTCCCCCGCCGCCGGGGCCACCGGGGTCGACGGCGTCGCGGGCGGCGAAGGGCATCGCCGGGGTGACCGCTGCGTCCCTGAAACGGTCGGGGTCCGGGGCGATGTCACGGACGATGCGGCCGAGGTGCTGGGCGACGCCGTCACCGACCGCGGCCGGACCGCCGAGCACGGTGGCGGTGCCGACGTCGAGCCGGTCGAGCTGCTCGGCCACGGGGGTGGGGATCGTGTCGTGCCCGACCAGCATCAGGGGCCCACCGGACCGGACGGCGGCCGGGGTGCCGGAGAGGGCGTCGGGGAAGCCGTCACCGGTCGCGACGAACACCGCGTCGACGTCAGCCGGGTCGAACATGGCTGCGACGACCGCCGCGGAGGTGCTGTAGCGGTCCGGTCCTGCGTGCCTGGCCACCCCGCCCGGCGCGAACGCGGCCAGCTGGCCGGCGACGACGTCGCTGATGGCGGCGGTGCCGCCGAGCACGACGATCCGGGCGGGCTGGAGCGCACGCAGCGCTGCCGCCGTGGCCTCGGGAACGGTGTCGCGGTCGACCAGCAGCAGCGGACCACCGTGATGCCCGGCGGCGGCCCCGCCGGAGAGGGCGTCGGCGAAGCTGGACCCGGTCGCGACGACCACGATCGGGACGGGGGCGGTGAAGGTGTCGGTGGCCACCGCGGCGGCGGTGGCGAAGCGGTCGGGACCGGCCACCCGAACGACCTCGGCCCCGGGGACCGCTGCGGTGATCTGGTCGAGGACCGGGTCGGCGACCGCGGCGGTGCCGCCGAGCACGACGACGCGGGTCGGGGTCAGCCGGGCCAGCTCGGTCGCCGTGGCGTCCGGCAGCGCGTCGCCGGCGGTCAACAGGATCGGGCCACCGGCCAGGCCTGCGGCGGGGCCGGCGCTGAGCGCGTCGGCGAACTCGTCCGCGCGGGCGACCCAGACGGTGTCGGCACCGCCGGGGAAGGCCCCAGCGGACACGGCGACCGCGGTGGCGATCCGGTCCGGCCCGGCCCGCCGGACCACCTCGGCCGCGTGTTCGTTGGACTCCACCAGCCGGGCCGTCAGGAACCGGGTGGCGGTGTCCGGCGCGCGCAGGTGGAGCGTCAGGGACAGCCCGGCGTCGTCGACCAGCTCGGGGTGGGTGGCGACGGTGAGCGGCGGCTGGTCCATCGTCGGCAGGACCACACGTCCGTCGCCGTCGACGTCCACGGCGACGCCGTCGATGGACACACCGACGTCGTTGAGCGGACGCCCCGACTCGTCGGTGATGCGGACGACCGCGCGCAGCGGCGTCGTGTGGTCGGTGCGCTCGTCGGCGGTCAGGTGCAGCTCGACGGCACCCGCTTGGTCGACGACCAGGCCGTCCAGGCCGTCGACCGCGACCGTGCCGACCACGCCCGGGCGCGGGGCGGCCAGCACCCCGCCGCTGGTGGCGAGCATCTGGCCGAGGACCAGCAGCGCAGCGAGCGCGGCGATCAGGCCTCGGCGTGCGGACGTGTGGTGCCGGGTGCCTCCGGCCAGGACGTGACTACCCCGTGCGGCTCGCATGACGGGCCGTGCCTTTCTGGACAGGACGGCCACGGTGGCCGTCGCAGCATCGCCGGCCGAGCGCCGACGAACACCTTGGGCAACACCGCGCTGGGGGTCATCGGACCACCCGCAGCGGCGCCAGCGCCGACTCGATCATGAGGTCCCGGTTGCGCGACACGTCCTCGAGCGGGACGTTGCGGACGGGACGCCACAGGGCCCCGAGCGCGACGGCGGCGGCCACGCGCGCGCGAGGATCCAGCGGCCGGCCGACGAGGGCCCGCCGCATGCGGTGGTTGATGTGGGTCAACCGGCGACCGATCGGCGAGTTGATCCGCACCGACCGGTCCCCCTCCAGCCAGGTCGCCACCTCCGGGTAGGTCAGCAGCACGTCGAGGTACCGCTCGATGAGGTGCTGCACGCCCTCGGGCCACGACAGGAGGGCGTTCTCCTCCGGGACGACGGCGTCCAGCGCATCGAGGAGCGGTTCGGCGAGCTCGGCGGCGAGGTCGTCCTTGGCCGGGAAGTGGTAGGAGACGGCGGCCTTGCTGACGCCCACCTCGTCGGCCAGGGTGCCGACGCTGGTGCCCTCGTACCCGTGCTGGACGAAGTGTTCGAGAGCCGCGTCGAGGAGGGCCTGCTTGCGGTTCTGGCGCGCCATCCATCTCCCTCCTCGAGCCTGCCGGCAACTTCTGGCGTCTCCTGTGTGACGCTAGTAACTTACTGGACGTCCGTCAAGTCATGACGGCATCGACTTGCTGAGAGGGAGGCTGGGAGATGGACGCTGTGCACGACACAGGCGGTTCGCACGTGACGGGGATGAGCCGTCGTCGGGTGCTGCAGGGCGTGGGTGCCGGGCTCGGCCTCGCGATGGTCGGGGCGGGGCCGGCCCTCGCGACGCCGGCGACGCTGGCCAAGCACTACGACCCCGCCGTGCTGCACGGATGGGTCGGCGCGCTGTACCGCTCGCAGGCCCAGGCCTTCGCCTGGCCGACCATGGCCGCCCGGTTCTACGGCCTGACGATGCTGGCCGGGTGGGAGGCGATCGTCGACGGCGTCCCCAACCGACGGTCGCTCGGGGGGAGGCTGAACGGCCTGGGTGCCTCCCCTGTGGCCGGGGCGAAGAAGATCCACTGGCCCATCGCCGCCAACGCCGCCATCGGCCACGTGGCCGCGGCTGTAGCGGTGGGTGTCCCGGACTCGCGGACGCAGGCCGTCCGCGACGGCCTGCAGGCCCACCGCCAGTCCACCCACACGACGCTCGCCCGCGGGGTCTCGGCCGCCAACGTCAACGCGGCGGTCCGCCACGGCGAGGCCGTCGGGCGCTGGCTGGTGACATGGGCCGCTGGCGACGGCTTCGCCCAGCGCAACGCGGGCCCCACGTACGTGCCGCCGGTCGGACCGGGCCTGTGGGAGGTGACGCACCCCAACTTCGGTGCGGCGATCGAGCCGAACTGGCACCGCGTGCGGCCGTTCGCGCTGCAGGTCACCCGTGACGACCAGGGCCGTGCGATCTGTCCTGCGGCCCCCGTTCCCCACATCCCGTACAGCCCGACGGAGGGGTCGGACTTCCACCAGCAGGCGATGGCGGTGGTCGAGGCGAAGGCCAACCTGACCGACGCCCAGCGGATGACCGCGATGTACTGGCGCGACAACCCCGACGGGGTGACCGGGCTGCCGTCCGGCCACTGGCTGCAGGCCGCCAGCGCAGCGTCGGAGGACCTGGGCAAGGACCTGGGCGACACGGCCGAGGCGCTGACGCTGATGGCCATCTGTGTCGCCGACGCCTTCACGTCGTGCTGGATCGAGAAGTACCGGACGAACCTGCTGCGGCCGATCACCTACATCCGCCAGCACATCGACCCGACCTGGACGACGTTCGTGAACACCCCGGCGTTCCCGGAGTACACCTCCGGCCACTCCGTCAGCTCGGCGGCCGCGGCACATGCGCTGACGACCCTGCTGGGCAACCGCCCCTTCGTCGACCGCCACAGCGAGGGCCGTGTGGTCACCGGCAACCCGGTCGTCAACGGGACCCCGACGCCCTTCACCCTCACCGCACGCCGGTTCGAGAGCTTCACCCACGCGGCCGACGAAGCCGCCATCTCACGGCTCTACGGCGGCATCCACTACCCGATGGGCATTACCAACGGCCTGACCCAGGGGCGGCGCGTGGCCGAGCTCGTCCTGGCCACCGCTCGCACGACGCCGGGCAACAGCACGCCTCGCTGACCAACGGGGCCGTCGGCGACGACCCACGACCCCTGGAACTAGAAGACGCCGACGGCCCAGGCCAGCAGTCCGCCGACGATGACGATGGCGGCGATCAGCAGGCTGATGTCACGCCACTTGGCGTCGCGGTACTTGCGTGTGGCGTTGAATCCCATGGCGCGATCGATCCTATCGGCGGCCCGGCCTACGACAGCAGGTCGCGGGCGTCGGCCGGGTGGGAGGAGTGGTCGAGCTTCTCGACGTTGACATCGCGGAAGGTCAGCACCCTGACGGTCTGGAGGAACCGGACGGGGCGGTACATGTCCCACACCCACGCGTCGGACAGCTCGACCTCGAACCAGGTGTCCCCGTCGACGACCCTGGGCGTGACCTCGACGTTGTTGGCCAGGTAGAAGCGTCGTTCGGTCTCCACGACCCAGGTGAACATGCCCACCACGTCGCGGTACTCGCGGTACAGCGACAGCTCGAGCTCGCTCTCGTACCGCTCGAGGTCCTCCATGCTCACTGCCGATGCCCCTGGGTGCGCAATGGACCGCTCACTGCTCGGCGGGCACAGCGTCGTACTCGGCGATGTCGAGGGTGCCGATCTGGTCCAGGGGCCAGATGGTGACGAACGCGCGACCGAGGATGTCCTCGCGGGGGATCTGGCCCAGCCCGAAGCGGCTGTCGGAGGAGTTGGGGCGGTTGTCGCCCATCATGAAGTAGTGGCCCTCCTCGATCGTGACCGGACCGAAGTCGTTCAGGTCCGGACGCGAGAGGTAGCCGCCGTCGGCCGTGGCGGCCTCGGGGATGGGCTCACCGTCGATGTAGACGACGCCGCCGCGCATCTCGATGGTCTCGCCCGGCAGGCCGATGATGCGCTTGATGAAGTCGCGTTCGTCACCGGCGCCGAACCCCAGGCCCGAGGCCAAGGAGGACACCAGGTCACCGAAGCCCCCCTCGTCGGTCCCGCCGATGGTCTCCTCCGGCGAGTCGCGGAAGACCACGATCTCACCGCGGCGCGGTTCCCGGTACAGGTACGCCAGCTTCGTGACGAGCACCCGGTCCTGGACCATCAACGTGGGTTCCATCGACGAGGACGGGATGTAGAAGGCCTGGACGACGAAGGTCTTCAGCAGCATCGCCAGGACGAGCGCGACGACGATCAGGAACGGCAGCTCGGCCCAGAAGGCCCGCTTGTCCGATCGGTCGTCGCGGCCCCGTCGGCGACGCGACGAGTCCGAGGAGTCCTCGGAGTCGAGCGCTGAGGAACCCTCTTCACTCGAGTCCAGGTGCAAGTCCGCCACGCAGTAGGAGGCTACGCGCGTGTCAGTTGACGCGCTTCTCCTTGATCTTGGCCTTCTTGCCGACGCGGTCGCGCAGGTAGTACAGCTTGGCGCGACGCACCTTGCCGTGACGGGTGACCTCGATCTTGTCGATGATCGGGGCGTGCACCGGGAAGATGCGCTCCACGCCGATGCCGTTGAAGGAGATCTTGCGGACGGTGAACGTCTCGCGCGGACCAGAACCCTTGCGGGCGATGACGTCGCCCTCGAAGACCTGGATACGGGAGCGCTCGCCTTCGGTCACGCGGACGTGGACCTTCAGGGTGTCGCCGGGACCGAAGTCCGGGACGTCGTCACGGAGGGTTTCGACGTCGACGAAGTCGGTGCGATTCATTGGTTGCTCACGCTCCAAGCAGGGGCTTTGCCGGGGGGTTCGTTGCCTCCGCGGCGGAGGCGCCGCCCGGCACAACGAGGACAGGAAAAGAGGCGCCGGAAGCGGCGCGAACGGCGAGCATAGGTCGCCGGGGCCGCGTCGTCAACCGCGGTCAGCCACCGTCGGTCGCCGGGACGGAGCTGCTGGCCCCCAGCGGGACCGGGGTCTCGCCCACGTTGGGGTAGTCCTGGTCCATGTGCAGGGTGGCGTTGCTGGGCGGCCAGAGGATGACGAACGCCCGACCGATGACGTTCTCCTCGGGGATGGTCCCCAGGGCGAAGCGGCTGTCCAGGGAGTTGCCGCGGTTGTCGCCGAGCACGTAGTAGTGCCCGCCCGGCACGGTCACGGGCGGGAAGTCCCGTGACTCGGCCCGGGTGTAGGGCTCGTCCAGCGGCGTGCCGTTGATGTGCACGACCCCGTCGATCATCTCCACCGTCTCGCCGGGCAGGGCGATGACCCGCTTGATCAGGTCACGGTCCTCGTCGGGTTCGACGAGGCCCAGTCCCTCCAGGAACGACGTGGCGGTGGCGGTCAGCGAGAAGCCGTCGTCCTCAAGTCCCGGCCGCCGGAAGACGATGATCTCCCCGCGTTCGGGCGGGCGGACGCGGTAGGTCAGCTTCTCCACCAGCACCCGGTCCTGCAGCTGCAGGGTGTCCAGCATGGAGCCCGACGGGATGTAGAAGGCCTGGATGGCCACGGTCTTGAGCACGAAGGCCATCAGCAGCGCCACGACGATCAGCTGCACGCCCTCACGGACGTTCCGCAGGGCCCGCAACGCCAGCCCCGGACCCTGCTCGTCGGCGTCGGGATCACCTGCGGTGGCCGCGTCCCGTTGCCGACCCGTCAGGTCGGCAGGTCGGACCGACTCGCGTCGCGACGGCGTGTGGCTGGAGCTGGTCACGATCGGTCGTCGGGTCTCTCGTCGGCGAGCAGGTCTGGACGCATCAGGCGCGTGCGGGTCCGTGCGTGTGCCGTGCGCCAGGCGGCGACACGGCCGTGGTCCCCCGACCGCAGGATGTCAGGAGAGCCCCAGCCACGGTACGTCGCCGGGCGCGTGTACTGGGGGTGTTCGAGCAACCCGTCGGCGAAGGACTCGTTCACGCCGCTCTCGGCGTTGCCCATGACCCCGGGCACCAGGCGGGTGACCGCCTCGATGACGACGGCGGCCGCCACCTCTCCCCCGGCCAGCACCACGTCGCCGATGGAGATCTCGTCGTGGGCGAGGTGCAGGTGCACCCGTTCGTCGATGCCCTCGTAGCGGCCGCACAGCAGCAGCAGGGCGGGTTCGGTGGCCATCCCGGTCACGGTCGGCTGGTCCAGCCGGCGCCCGCGGGGGGTCATCAGCAACGTCCGCGGGCGTGCCTCGACCGAGCCGTACAGCTCCTCCACGGCGCGGAAGAACGGATCGGGGCCCATCAGCATGCCGGCGCCGCCCCCGTAGGGCGCGTCGTCGACGGTGCGGTGGGCGTCGTCGGTCCAGCGGCGCAGGTCGTGCGCGCGGAGCTCGAGGATGCCCCGGTCCACGGCCTTGCCGAGCAGCGAGGTCGTCAGCGGCCCGGAGAACCACTCGGGGAAGATCGTGAGGATGTCGATCCGCACGGGCGGCTACCAGGCCTCGTCGGGGTCCAGCAGGCCGGGGATCGGGCTGACCACGATCGGGTCAGCTGCCCAGTCCAGCAGGGCCTCGACCATCGGCAGCTGCACGCTGCCGCCGTCGGGGCGGGCCACGACGAGGTAGTCGTGGGCGTGGCCGTCGATGACGGTCTCGACGACGCCGACGAGGTCGCCGTTGTCGTCGATGACCTGGCGGCCCTTGAGGTCGGCGACCCAGATCATGTCCTCGCCGAGCTCGACGCGGTCGGACTCCACCGTCAGGATGGTCCCGCGGAGCGCCTCGGCGTCCTCGCGGGAGTCCACGCCGGCGAAGGCCACGACGGTGCGCCCCTTCTGGGTGCGCACCGCGACGACCTCCAGCGACCCGTGGCCCTCGGCCAGGTAGGTCGCCCCTTCCTCGATGGAGTCCTCGAGGTCGGGGTCGGTGAAGACGTACACCTGGCCGCCCAGACCGAACGGCTTGCCGATGCGGCCGACGACGACCCGGGGGTCGGAGTGTTCGGTCATGGGTTCACCATCCGATCGTGCGGACGGGGGCGGGAGCGGCAGGACGCCGTTACTCGATGATCTCCACCGAGGCGTTGACGCCTTCGCGCGTGGCGGCGGCCTTGACCATCGTGCGGATGGCCTTGGCGGTGCGCCCGCGCTTGCCGATGACCTTGCCCATGTCGTCGGGGTGCACCCGGAGCTCGAGGACGATCGTGCCGTCCTCCTCTTCCGTGGTGGTGATGTCGACGTCGTCGGGGTGGTCGACGAGGTTCTTGGCGATGAAGTCCAGGACGTCGGAGGTCATGTCCATACCGACCGCCTACGCGTCGTCGCTGGTGGCGGCCTCGGCGTCGGCCTCGGCCGGCGCGTCCTCGGCGGGAGCCTCGGCCGCAGCCTCGTCACCCTCGGTGGCCTCGGCGGTCTCGCCGGACTCCTCAGCAGCAGCCTCGGCGGCAGCGGCTTCCTCGGCAGCCTTGCGCTCGGCCTCCTCGGCGGCGGCCTTGTCGGCCAGCTCCTTGGCGGCAGCAGCCTCGGCCTCGGCGATCTTCTTGTCGCGCTCCTCCGCGGCCTTGCGACGCTCCTCGATCTTGGCGGTGCGGTCGCGACCGGGGTCGCCCGGCTTGAACTCCTCCCAGATGCCGGTCACGCGCAGGAGCTGCTTGACCTGATCCGACGGCTGCACGCCGTTGCCCAGCCAGTAGAGCGCACGCTCGGAGTTGATCTCGATGGTCGAGGGGTCGTTCAGCGGCTGGTAGTAGCCGATGTCCTCGATGTAGCGACCGTCACGGGGCGACCGGGCGTCGGCGACGACGA
Organism: Euzebya rosea; assembly: GCF_003073135.1. NCBI lineage: Bacteria > Bacillati > Actinomycetota > Nitriliruptoria > Euzebyales > Euzebyaceae > Euzebya > Euzebya rosea. The sequence continues at coordinate 15,407 of NZ_PGDQ01000003.1, read as the reverse complement.
CACGGTAGAACGGCTGCTTCTTCTTGCCCTCGCGCCGCAGGCGCATGCGAACTGCCATCTGGTGTACCTCTTTCGGGGGTCTACGCGTTGTTTGGATCTACCGCCGGAGGACTCCGGCGGCAACGCAAGGTGGGGAGCCACCTTCGAAACACGGCTCGTGCGTGGGGATCACTCTGGTGTGGAGACGGATCACGCCCGCACGTGGCGTCCGAACAGCGTATCAGAACGTCAGGACGGTGGCCGCGACGAAGGCGCCGAGCAGCACGAGCCCCTCGGTCCGTTCGATCTGGAAGCCCCGCCGGGCGAATATCGCGAAGAGGACGCACACGCCGACCATCAGGCCGAGGCTCAGGGTCAGCTTGCCGTCCAGCGGCGTGGTGTCCAGCAGACCGGCGACGCCGGCGACGGGCAGGGAGTTGAAGATGTTGCTGCCGACCACGTTGCCGACGATGAGGTCGCGTTCGTCCTTGCGGGCGGCGGCCACGGCGGTGACCAGCTCGGGCAGGGAGGTGCCGACCGCGACGATGGTCAGGCCGATGACGGCCTCGGGCACGCCCAGCGTGGCGGCCAGGCCGGCCGCACCCGTGACCAGCATCTGGGCCCCGCCGAGCGTGCCGAGCAGGCCGAGGCCCGTCAGCGTCCACGCCCGTCGCAGGGTCAGGTCCTGGACGTACTCGGCGACCTCGTCGGACAGGTCGTCCTGGCCCTGGGCCCGGTCCTGCGCCGCCCAGCGCATGATCTGTCCGATGGCGAGCACGGCGGCCACGAGCAGGACGACGGCTTCCCACGCCTCGATGCGCAGGTCGATGCTGACCAGCGCGAGGAGGCCGACGGCGAGCAGCATCAGCCGGATCTCGCGTTGCCAGATCCGCAGGGTGATCGGCAGGGTCGCGAAGGCCGCAGCCGCACCGGCGACCAGCGTCAGGTTCGCCATGTTGGACCCGACGATGTTGCCGATCGCGATGTCCTGGCGACCGTCGATGCTGGCGAGGGCCGAGACGAGCAGCTCGGGGGCGCTGGTCCCGAACCCGATGACGACGGCACCCACCACGACGATGGGCACGTTCATCAGCGTCGAGACGCCGGCCGCCCCTTCGACGAAGCGGTCGGCGGAGAACGTCAGGACGGCAAGGCCAGCGAGCAGGAAGAGGGCGTCGGACACCCGGCGCAGAGTAGCGTCAGCGGCCGACCAACCCTCGACCGGGAGACCCATGGACGTGGCCAGGCACACCGATCACACGCGTTGTCGACGAGGACCGGAGGTGAACGACGGTCGTGGACGCCGTTGATCGCGAGACGTTCGACCGCCTGGTCGACGACGGCCTCGAGCGGGTGCCGCAGGCGCTGCTGGACATGCTGGACAACGTCGTCATCGTCACCGAGGACGAACACCCCGACGAGCCGGACCTGTTGGGCCTCTACGAGGGCATCCCGCTGACGGAGCGCGACTTCTACGCCGGGGCCCTGCCAGACCGGATCAGCATCTACCGGCTGCCGCTGTGTGCCATGTGCGAGACGCGGGAGGAGCTGGTGGAGGAGGTCGCGATCACCGTCGTGCACGAGATCGCCCACCACTTCGGCATCGACGACGACCGCCTGCACGAGTGGGGATGGGCTTGAGCCGAACGGCCCGGTCGGATCGTTCCGGGTGGTCGAGGAAAGGGGCGCTGGTCGCACCTCGCAGCGACTCGACCGGGGAAGGCCACTCCCGACATCTGGTCAACAGGGTGCGTCTGTGGATCCTCGTGTGGGCTCCGGTCGGTCAGCAGTCTCCTCGGTCGCACCTTGCAGCGACAGGCGGGGTGCCGATCGGGATCGGGCCGACCGTGGGTACGGCGCTCGGGGTGTCGGCCTCGGCTGCGCAGTGCCCCGATGGTCCTGCTGGGACTCCGTCGCGTGCCGTCCGCCTCGTCAGGCGGCGAGGGGTGGGTCGCGGCTGATCTCCACGCCGCTCTCGGTGGTCCAGATGCGTTGTCCGGGTGGGCCGTGGAGCTGGTGGTTGCGTCTGGTCTTGTCCCGATGATGCGCCGTACACAGCCAGGCAAGGTCGTCCAGTCGGGTGGTTCGGGTGATGGCCCATCCGGTGACGTGGTCGATCTCCAGCAGGTGATCGGCGGTGCAGCCGGGTACCTCGCATCGGTAGCCGCGTGCGTGGAGTGCGGTGCGTTGTTTGGCGGTGACCTGTCGGCCGAGGTGGGCGACGGTGACATCGGTGGCGTTGGTGATGACGTAGGCGATGTGGGCATCCAGCATCTGCTCACGCACCGCAGACAGGGCGACGGGGCCGATGCCGGCGATCTCGCAGATCTCGTCGTCGGCGAGTTCGCCGCGGACGAGGGCTGAGCCGTCGACGCGGATGATCACCTTGGTCTGCCTGCCGGAGGGCCGATGTCGCCGCGACGCCGGATGGCCGCCCGATCCGGCGCTTGGATCGCTCGTGGTCGGATCCGAGCCCTTGTGCCCGTCCGGGCCGGTGCGGTCCCGCTGGGGGTCGCTGGTACCGATCCCGCTCGTGTCCGCAGCGTTGCTGCTCGGGTCGGCGGTGTCGTCGGTTCCGGGGAACGTCGGCTGGGCCGGCGTGGTCGTGGAGACCGCTTGGGAATCCTCGCCAGTCGGGCTGGACGAGTCGATGGTGATCGGGCCTGTGGTGGGGTGGTCGAGCAGGTTGAGGAGGGCATCGAAGCGGTAGCAGGCATCGTCCTCCCGCCGGCCGGCGGCGTGGGCGGCACGAAACACCGCATCGTGCTCGCCCCGTAGTGCCGCCTCGATCCGGGCACCCAGGTCTCCGGGGGCCTGCAGGAACGCCTTCCACTCGCCATCGGTCTCCGTCCACGACCGAAACGCCCGCCGTGCCAGATGCCGACGGCGGGTTGCTTCCCGGTCCGGATCAGCAGCGGTGCGGATGTCACGCGCCTTCTTCCGCAGCTCCGGCAACGTCTGGGAGGTGGCGTCCACGATCAGCTCACCGGCACGATCGGGTGCATCAGCCACGGTGTCGGACACCACCACCGCCTGGTCGGTGGAGAGGGTCCCGTCGGTCACCGCCCGGTCCACCTCGGGCTGGTCGACCAGCTGTGCGGAGGTGCGCAGCACCTTCCTTGCCGCCGCAGGGGTGGTACCGGTGGCGGTGGCGATCAACGTCACCGCATCCCTCACCCCAGCTGTGTCGTGGGCGTCGGCCTCGGCAGTCCGTCGGGCCGCCCTGGTGAGCATCCCATCAACGATCCGGCCGGCACGACCCAGGTCGGCAACCAGCCCGGCGACGTCGCAGTCGGGGATGGCATCGGGGTCGAACCGGGAGGCAAGGGCATGCAGGTGGGTGACCAGCTCGGTCACCTCACCCGCCTCCACCACCCCTGACCCCATACGCCCGACCCCACCTCTCACCTGTCTCGATCGTGTGTTCGAGTATACCGCCGCGCCGGTCTCGGATCGGGTGTTTCCCCAGCTCAAACGGTATTTCTGACGTTTCGTCAGTGGTGATCGTTTCCGCTTCGTGGCTGCTGATCGCCAGTGATGCCCAACGTGGTCCACCGTGCCGACGACCGCACCCGAGGCCGCCCAGGTCGCGACATCAGCGTGTCCACATGGCGCCCTGCGCGCCGGGGTGGCGCACTCCCCAACGCCGGTCGCGCTTGCTGTGGCTGTCGCGGAGGACCTGAGGCTCACGCAGGCTCGGGGTGGAGTTCCCGAGCCAGGCGAGCAGCTCGTCGGCGGGCAGTGGCCTCGACCACAGGTATCCCTGGGCCTCCTCGCACCCGAGCGCCATCAGCGCAAGGACGGTGTCGTCGTCCTCGACGCCCTCGGCGACGCAGGCCATACCGAGGTTGTGCGCAAGGTCGACGATGCTCTGCACGATCACCCGGTCGTTCTCGTCGCTCAGCATGTGGCGCACGAACCCTTGGTCGACCTTGATCTCGTGCAGCGGCAACCGCTTGAGGTACGCCATCGACGAGAAGCCCGTGCCGAAGTCGTCGATCGCAAGCCGGACCCCCATCGCGGCCAACGCCTCCAGCGTCGCCACGGCGCGGGCAGGGTCGGTCAGCATGCTGGACTCCGTGACCTCGAGGGTCAGCAGCTCGCCCGGGAACGCCGTCTGCTGCAGGACCTCGGCCACATCGGAGGGGAACGACTGGTCCATGACGCTGCGGGCCGCGATGTTGACCGACAGTCCGATTCGCTGCCCGTCGCAGTGCCAGCGAGTCGCGTCGGCGATGGCCCTGGCCAGCACGATGCGCGTCACCTCGTCGATCAGGCCGGTCTCCTCCGCGATGGGGATGAACTCCTGGGGTGAGATCGAGCCGAACTCCGGGTGGGTCCACCTCGCCAGCGCCTCGACCCCCGTCACCATGCCGTCCGCGAGCCGCACCCGTGGCTGGTAGTGGACCTCGAGCGCCCCCTGGTTGAGGGCGGTGCGTAGTTCCGCCGCCAACGCCAGGCGACGATGCGTGAAGACGTCCAGCGACGGGTCGTACAGGCGCGGCCGACCGCCGGCTGCCTTGGCGGCGTACATGGTGACGTCGGCGCGCTGCATGAGGTTGTCGGGATCCGTCGCGTGATCGGGGCACAGGGCCACACCGATGCTGGCGCGCACGTCGACCGCGATCCCGTGGAGCACACACGGCTGCTGCAGCTCGGCCGTGATCCGGTCGGCGATCGCGAGGGCACCATCGTCGTCGACGTCAGCGACGAGCAGCGCGAACTCGTCCCCGCCGAGGCGGCTCACGATGTCCCCCGGCCGCAGCAGCCGCTGCAGCCTCGCCGCCACCTCCTGCAGCAGCAGGTCGCCGGTCCCGTGACCGAGCGTGTCGTTGACCTGCTTGAAGTTGTCGAGGTCCAGCAGCAGCACCGCGAAGCGGCTCCCGTCCCGACGCGACCGGTCACAGGCCAGACCCAGCTCGCGCTGCAGCAGGGTGCGGTTCGGCAGCTGGGTCAGGCTGTCGTGGCTGGCCTGCCGAGCCTTGTCAGCCGCTTCGTGACGCAGCCGTTCGACCAGCTGTCCGTTCTCCAGCGCAACACCGGCATGGCGGGCCAGGGCACCGACGAGCTGGGCGTCGCCCTCGTCGAACGTGCTGATCTGGCTGCTGCGGTTGGCGGCGGTGATGACCCCGCGAAGTCGCTCGACCAGCTCGAGGTCCAGGGACGCAAGGACCGCGTCCTTCACGGGCACATCGGCGAGGTAGTGCGTCAGCGCAGTGTGCGGACCCTTTCCGTGCGGGAACAGGGCCGGCCCGCCGGACACGCGCGCCAGGCACCACTTGACCGCTGCGGGAGATGCCACCGGCAGGTCGTCGTCGTGCAGCAGCAGACCGTCCTGCTGGCGCATGCGCAGGACGATGCGACCGTCCTCGCCGACCAGCACGAACTCGGCGATGTCGCAGCGGAGCAGCTGGCAGACCTCGTCGAGCATCGCCGCGGCTGCATCACGCGTGTCACCGGACCGGGCTGTGGCGCTGGTGAACTGGTAGAGCGTCTGGAGGTTGGCGTGTCGCTCCCGTAGCGACAGGTACGCCCGGTAGCCGACGTACAGGAACGCCGTCACCGCTGCGAGCGGGGGCAGTGCGGCGGGGGCGGTCCAGGCGATGCCGAGCACGAACGCGCCCAGCGCCGCGTTGCCGATCGCCAGGATCGAGCCGATGGACACGACCTGGCGAAGCATCCCGAGCTGCACACGCCCCTCGGTCAGCCAGATCACGCTGGACACCGACACGGTGCCGAGGAGGTTCGTGGCGAGTATCGAGAGGACCGCAGCCGCCCATGCGCGCGGACCGAGCGGCGCATGGCCGTTCAGCACGCTCCTGAAGATCAGGAGGCCGAGCGTGGCCTCTGCGGCGAACAGCGCCAGGTTGAGCGCGAGCTTGGTGAGCTCCTGCCGTTTCAGGACCCCCAGCGTGAAGGCCGACCCGAGCAGCCGAGCACCGATCAGGGCGATGGGGCCCAGCATGCTGTAGCCGAGCAGCAGCGGCAGCTCGGACATCGAGAGGGAGTGGGCGTCACGCCTGCGGTGCAGGTGGATGACGAAGTGCTCGGTCGCCGCGAACGCCAGCGCGAACACCCAGACCGGGGCGACGAACGGCGGTGTCGCGAGCGGCAGCCTCTGCAGGTCGAGCCCCAGCAGCAGCGCCGAGCTCAGGACCACCAGCGCACCGGTGACGAGCCAGACACCCCCCTGCCCGCGCGCGCTCACCACCACGACGCGACGATCGCCGAGACGTCACGTGCCCGAAGCGCAGCTACCGACCCGACGCGCGCGAGGACATGCACTCGACAGGACACGGGACTGCTCCGAACGGCTACCGAACTTCACCCAGTACCTCGGCCACATCCCGGCTGACTTGAGCCTCGGTTGTGTCGCATGCCCGACGCTCGGTTTCTCACCCTGAGAGTTGCTCCGCAACCCTCAGGCCCCCAGCGCTCCGCTACGAGCCTCGCTGACGCTCGTGTCCTCGCTGCGCGCTACCGGCGCTTCTTCTTCTTGCGCTTCGGGACCTTCTTGTTCCTCCGAGGTCCGGCGCCGCCGCCGCTGGGGCCACCCATGCCCGGCATGCCCGACATCGGGTCACCGGCGTTCATGGCGGCGAGCTGCTCCATGAGGTCACCCTCTCCGCCGGCCATGGCCTTCTGCAGCTGCCGGGCGGCCTTGGCCTGCCCGAGCATGCCGCCCCCGCCGCCGCCCATCCCCATGCCCCCGAGCATCGGCCCGAGGTTCTTCATCATCTTGCGCATCTCCTCGTAGGAGCGCAGCAGCTCGTTGATCTCCTGGGACGACCGGCCACACCCCTTGGCGACGCGCTTCTTCCGCTTGCCGTTGAGGATCTTGGGGTTGCGCCGTTCCTCGAGGGTCATCGACTGGATGATGGCCTCGATGCGCTTCAGGTCGTCCTCGTCGACCTCGGCCTGGGCCTCCTTCATGGCCTTGCCCATGCCGGGGATCATCTCCAGCAGCTTGCCGATGGGCCCCATCTGCTTGACCGACTGCAGCTGGTTGAGGAAGTCCTCGAGGGTGAACTCACCCTTGATCAGCTTCTCGGCCTGCTCCTCGCGCTGCCCCTCCTCGTAGACCTCCTCGGCCTTCTCGATGAGGGTCAGCACGTCACCCATGCCGAGGATGCGGCCCGCCATGCGGTCGGGGTGGAAGGCCTCGAACTCGTCGAGCTTCTCCCCCACCGAGGCGAACTTGATGGGCCGGCCGGTGACCTCGGCCACCGACAGCGCGGCACCACCGCGGGCGTCGCCGTCCAGCTTGGACAGGATGACGCCGGTGAAGTCGACGGCCTCCTGGAAGGCCTTGGCGACGTTGACGGCCTCCTGGCCGATCATCGCGTCGATGACGAACAGGGTCTCGATCGGGTTGACCGCGGCCTTGATGTCGGCCGCCTGCTGCATCATCTCCTCGTCGACGTTGGTCCGGCCGGCCGTGTCGACGATGACCACGCCGCAGTTGAGGCGCTTGGCCTCGGCGATGGCGTTCTGGGCCACCTCGACGGGGTCGCCCTCCAGCTTGGGGGCGTAGACGGGCACGTCGATGCGCTCGCCCAGCACCTTGAGCTGCTTGACGGCCGCGGGACGCTGGAGGTCGCAGGCGACGAGGAGGGGCTGGCGGCCCTTGGCCTTCAGGTACTTGGCCAGCTTGCCCGACGCGGTCGTCTTGCCGGCACCCTGGAGGCCGGCCATCATGACCACCGCTGGCGACGCCGAGCCCAGGTCGAGGGGCGCGGACTGCTCGCCCAGGATCGTCACGAGCTCCTCGTTGACGATCTTGATGATCTGCTGCCCGGGGTTCAGCGCCTCGGAGACCTCGGCGCCCACGGCGCGTTCGCGGATGCGGCCGACGAAGGTCTTGACGACCTTGAAGTTGACGTCGGCCTCGAGTAGGGCAAGGCGGATCTCGCGCAGGCCCTCGCCGACCTGCTCCTCCGACAGGGTCTTGGACCCCCGGAACCGGTCGAAGACGGCGTCGAGTCGTTCCTGAAGTGCGTTGAACATGGGATCGACGAGTGTAGCGGTCTACCGTGGGCGGCTGTGACGCGTCTGTTCATCCCCCGGGTGGTGTCGATCGGCCTGCTGCTGGTCGGCGCCGTGACCGTCGTCGTGGCCGGGATCGGGCTGTCCCGACGGCTGGCGGCCCTCGGCGGCAACGAGATCACGCCGTTGACCTCGCCGTTCGGGATGGTGTGGACGGGGGTCGGCCTTCTGGTCGGGCTCCTGCTGCTGCGCGTCGGCCTCCGCTGGCTGGTGACGTCGGTCACGGTGGACGACGAGGGGGTGCACGTCCGGCGGCTGTCGGGACGGATCGACCTGCCCCACGAGGCGCTGAAGGGTGTGGTCCTGCAGCAGGCCGGTGGCACGCCGACCCTGCGGCTGGTCCCCCACGAGGGCGAGACGATCGTCCTGCCCGGCTGGTCGTTGCGGGCCGTGCACGACGACGGCGAGGTCGAGCCGGCCGGCCCGGCGCTGCAGCGGCTGGGTGCCATCCACCGGTTCAAGGTCAAGCACGCCACGCTGCTCGGCCCCGTCGAGGGTGGCCCCCGCCCCTGACCGTCGGCTCAGGCGTGCTGGTCGGCTGACTCGCGCTTTCGGTTCCATTCCCACCCGGCAGCGACCTTCAGGAACCCCAGCCTCCCGTACCAGTGCTGCGGCCAGCCGTCGGCGTCGGCGATCAGGAACAGCGTCTCGGCGTCCGCGCACTCGCGCATGGCTGCGGCCATCAGGCCCTCGCCGAGCCCGCGGCCGCGTGACTCCGTCAACACCCCGACGGCCTCGATCTGGGCGATGGTGCCGTGCCGGTAGACGTGACAGCCCGCGTCGGCGTCGGGGGCCAGCACGAACCTCGCGTCCATGCGGGCCTCCAGGCGTGCGTCGCGACGGACCATCTCCTCGGCGACCGGAGGGCTGCCCCACTCCTCCTCCAGCACGAACGGGCGGGTGAAGACGGCGTACTCCGCCGCGTCGACGGTGCGGAACCCAACGGGGGAGACGTTCGGGGCGGTGGTCCGATCGTGGACCATGAACACGACCCGGCTGAGCGTCCAGCCGTCCTCGGCCATGACCCCGCCCAGGGACCAGGCCACCTCCGCGCGGGTCGTCCACAGGCTCTGGTTGGGCAGGTCGCCCATCCAGCGGTCGACCGCGGCGCGAAGCTCGGGCAGCGCGACGGGACGGTCGATGTGCATGCCGCTGAGGGAGTAGACCAGGGGCAGGTCCGGGGTCAGGCGGACCGAGCCGAACGGCAGCCGCTCGGTCGAGGAGGCCATCCGCTTGTGCAACGCGTCGTCGAAGCCGACCACCCGGCGGGCCAGGAGTGCCCGAGAGGGGCGGTCGTCGGGGTGGTCGGTGTCGGGGTGTGCGGCAGCGTGGTCGTCGGTCACGGCGCGATCATCGCATCGAGGTGCGACATCCGTGGGGGCCCCGTCAGGACAGGTCCCGCCGGTCGAAGGCGGCCACGCCGACCGCGACCAGCAGCACCACGAGGGCGGCGAACACGAGCGGCGTGCCGGCCCCCAGCCCCTCCGACAGCACGACGGTTCCGTCGTAGGCGGAGAAGGGGCTGATGGCCGACAGCGGCTCGAGCCAGTCGACGAGGGAGGCGAACCCGGTCAGGAGGAACAGCCCGCCGGCCAGCCCTCCCGCGATGCCGACCGCGGCGCCCCGACTGCCCGTCGCGGCGCCGACTGCGAAGGCCAGCCCTCCGAAGAGGGCGCTGAGCAGGTACACGCCGACCGAGGCCGCCAGGACGTTGCCGACGGCGAAGTCCAGGTCGACCAGCGGCATGGCGACCAGCAGCATCACCAGCTCGAGCACCACCAGACCCGACAGTCCCAGGAGCATGGCGACGACCTTGTCGACGGCGACGGCGGTGCGGCTGACCGGCAGGGTGACCAGCAGCTCGAGGGTGCCGTCGCCCTCCTCCCCCGCGATGCCGCGGGCGCCGCGCGAGACGGCGTAGCCGATGAACAGGGCCATGCCGATCGTGCCGTACAGCCGCGAGCCGACGATGGCGGCGGCGGAGAAGCTGGCGATCCCCTCGCCGAAGAACGCCGTCAGGGCGGCCGGCAGGTTGGCGAGGATCTCCTCGAAGTCGGCGCTGGACTCCGCGATGCCGGGCCACGACGCGACGGTGATCAGGGTGATGAGCGCGACGCCGACGACCCAGCCGAGGATCGGCCGGCGTTCGCGGGCGAGAGTGCGGCCGAGGACGGGCGTCACCGCTCGACCCCACCGGTGGGCTCGTCGGCGTAGTAGCGCAGGAAGATGGCCTCGAGGTCGGCGTCCTCACCACGAAGCCCCGTGACGGTGTGGGCCGCCAGCGCCTTGACGAAGGTGTCCACGAACGGCCGTCCGTCGGGTCCGGCGCCGCCGGCCACCTCGTACCGGCCGACGCGGCCATCGGTGACGAGGACGGACACCCCGGGGAGGTCGGCCAGCCCCGGCGGTGGGTCGTGGGCGAACGTGACCTCCAGGGTCCGGCTCGCCTGCGCCTTCAGCTCGGCCACCCCGAGCACGTCGACCAGCCGGCCGCGACGGATGATGCCGACCCGGTCGGCGACGTGCTCGACCTCGCTGAGCACGTGGGAGGACAGCAGGACGGAGGTGCCATCGGCAGCGGCCTCGCGGACGAGGCGCACGAACTCGACCTGCAGCAGCGGATCCAGCCCGCTGGTCGGTTCGTCGAGGACCAGCAGCTCGACGCGGGGGGCGAAGGCGGCGACGAGGCCGACCTTCTGCTTGTTGCCCTTGGAGAGGTTGCCGACCTCACGGTCGAGGTCCAGGTCCAGCCGGTCGGCGACGTCGGCGATGCGGGAGGGGTCGACGCCGCCGCGCATGGCGGCCAGGTAGCCAACGATCTCGCGGGCCGTCCAGCCCGACCAGAGGTTCAGCTCGCCCGGCACGTAGGCGATCCGCCGGCGGATGGCTGGATCGCCGTGGCGCGGGTCGTGGCCGAGGACGGTGGCCGTGCCCCGGGTGGGGCGGACCAGGTCCAGCAGCATGCGGATGGTGGTGGACTTGCCCGAGCCGTTCGGCCCGAGGTAGCCGAAGACCTCGCCGGCGTCGACGTGCAGGTCGAGGTCGAAGACGCCGTGGCCGTCGCCGTAGTCCTTGGTGAGGCCGCTGGTGATGATCACCCGGTCGGTCATGGATTCCCCTCCCCTGTGGACGGCGGCGGTGGCGCTACTCGGCCGGCTCGTGGGTGCGGTGGGTGCTGAGCAGCCTCGCCCGGCCGATCCGGTCGACGGCGAAGGTCCGCTCGCCCTCGCGCAGGTGGCAGTAGCCCTTGAGGAGGTCGTCGGCGAAGGTCCACGGGTCGACGACCCGTTCGGTGGCCTGTCCGCCGCGTGAGGACGCGAAGTACTCCAGCCGGACCTGCCGCTGTTCCTCCAGGGACTGCTCGAGCAGCCGGCGGATGGCGCGAGGGCCGACGGCTTCCTGCTCGGTGCCGGGCAGGCCGAGGGTCATGGCCTGCGGGGCGTCGGCGGTGGCGGCGGAGACCGTGGCGCCGGCGGACTCCAGCGCCGCGTGGACGGCGGCGGGCGAGCGGTCGCTGACGGCGACGGTGGCCGAGACGGCGCGGAGGGCGGCGCCGGGCACGGCGGTCGCCCGGTCGAGCGCCCCCTCGTTGGGTGCGATCACGACGGTCCGGGCGGCCTCGACCATCAGCGGGGCGTCGTCGATCGGTGGTTCCTCGGGCAGGTCGAGGACCATCGTGGCGAACCCCTCGCGGGCGGCGTCGGTGGCGTGCACCAGCCCCTCGCGGCCGACGATGATCATGGCGCGACGCTGCAGCCAGTCCAGCGGTTCGGGCAGCCGACCGACGCCGGCCCAGCCACGGGACAGCAGGTCCTCGACCGAAGCGGCACCGTCGACGGCGATCCGGCGGAACGCCTCGGCCGCACCGTCGGGGGCACGGTCCAGCAGGTCGGTCACGCGGCCCGGGGCGACCAGCTGGTCGCGCAGCGCACGCCGGTTGCCGCTGGCGATGGCGGCGTCCTCGGCACCGAGCAGCCGCAGGGCATCGCGGACCTCGTCCGCGGACAGGTCAGCGATGCCGGGCATCGGCGGGACCTCGGGCGCTGCGCAGGATGGACTCGGGCATGGGGGCAGCAGGCTACCCCCGAGGTACCGGGTTCGGCGACCTCAGAGGCGTGTCGACTGCGACCGAGCAGCGACACGCGAGCACGATGTCCTCTCCCACCCCTCACGATGCGCAGGGTGACTCGGGCGCCACTTGCTCGACGTCCTCGGGGACGTCCATGCCGTTGTCGTCGACGGGCGACAGCGCAGTTGCTAGCGTGCTCGTTTCCTACTGCGGGAACGGGAAGTCGATGAGCTCGAGGGTGCTGTGGGCCGGGGTACTGATCTGTGCGCTGCTACAGGTGGTGGCGGTCGGACCAGCTGTGCTGGCCGACGCCGGACCGTGGACGCGAGCCTCCTCGGGTGGGGCAGCCACCGAGCCGGAACCGACGACCTTCGATCAGACCGGCGGATGCCTGACCGACGCGGAGGGGGACGTTGAGGACCTCGGCGACGGGTCCACCGGTGGACCGTCGACCGTCGACATCACGAGGTGGTGTGCTGACCTCGGGGCGGACGGCATCGCCCTGTCGCTGACGACGGTCGCCGCGTCGGGTACCGGCTTCGTGCACGACACGGGTACCCATGCCTGGGAGTTGGTCACCAGCAGCATGGCTCGGGTCGTCAACGTCGACCGGATCGACGGCGAACTGGCCGCCCGGCTGTACGAGATCGGCAACGACAGCCTCGTGTGCACGGTGCCGGCCACGATCAACGGGACGACAGTGACCACGACGATCCCGTCGAGCTGCATCGGGGGGCCATCGTCGATGGAGGTTGCGGCGTTCGTCTACCTGGCCGACGGGGACGCCGCGTACTACGACGAGCATCCGGACCGACCCGGTCGGGTGCGGTTGGATGCACACGCCGGGCCCGCCAGCCTGCCGGCCGCGGATGCCGGACCGCCACCGCCGTCCGCGGGGGACCCACCCCCGCCTCCCACGGAGGAACCGCCGCCCGTTGGGCCGGCACCGACGGTCGACGTCCCGGCTGGCGCCACGCGAATCGACGGCGGCGACGACGTCGCCACCTCGGTGATGCTGGCACGCCGTGCGTTTCCCCACGGGGCTGACCGGCTGTACCTGGCTCGCGAGGACCTGGTGGCCGACGCGTTGGCCGCGGCTCCGCTCGCCGACGGACCCGTCGTGCTCGTCCCGCCATGCGGAACCCCTCCGCGCGTCGTGGTCGACCTGGTGCAGGACCTCGGCGCTGGAGAGGTCACGGCGCTCGGCGGCACGAGCGCGATCTGCGAATCCCTGCTGGTCGACCTGGCCGGCGGCCGCAGCCGCAGTCGGCTGTGGGGCCCCTCCCGGTACGACACCGCAGCCACCATCGCCCTGACATCCCACCCCGACGGGTCGGACCTCGTGTACGTCGCTGCAGGTGAGCAGCGACCGGACGCGGTCGTCGGTGGAACCATGGCGGGTGGACCGATGCTGTTGGTCCCGGGGGCCGGCCCGGTGCCTGACGTCGTGGCCGATGCCCTTGACGACCTGTCCCCCAGCCGGGTCGTGGTCCTGGGTGGTTCAGCTGCGGTGTCCGACGGCGTCGTTGGGCATCTGGCCGACTGGGCGCCCGTCACCCGGCTGTGGGGCCCGACCCGCTTGACGACTGCAGCGGCCATCTCCGAGTTCGGGTTCGGCCTGTCGGCCCGTGGGGACTTCACCACCGCTGCCTACCTGGTCGGCCACGACGAGCTGGCGACGGCCGTCGCAACCGGAAGCGTCACCGATGGTCCAATCCTTCTGGTCGATACCTGCGGGACCCTGGACCCAGCCGTGCAGCACGAGCTCGGACGGCTCCTGCCTGCCGAGATCGTCGCCGTCGGCGACGCCCCGTCGGTCTGCAACGCAACCCTGGAGGCCGCCGTTGCCGCGGCGACCCCTCCGCCGCCACGGGTGGCTGGTGACGTCGTCGCCCTCGAGTCACGCGAGGCGCGCGTGATGTCGGCCACGGCCGACACCGTCGTCCTGGAGCGCACGACCAGGAGCGCCGGCATCACTGCCGGCAACCTCGTCGCGCTGGAGCCCGATCCAGATGTCCTGCCCGGCGGCTGGGTTGTCGAGGTCCTCGCCGTGACGACGAATACGGACACGGTCGTCCTCGGGGTCAAGGCGGCCGAGATCGGTGATGTGCTGGAGGACGGCGTCATCCGCTCCACGCCGGCACAGCGGTCGGCACGGGCCTCCGAGCGGGTCGTGGACTTCGGTGACCTGGGCTGCTCGACGGCCAAGCCGGAGAACTGCACCGACGCCCAGATTCGCATCGACGGCTCGATGGCCGTCTCCTTCGACCCCTTCTTCGACATCAACACCGACCAGTCCAGCATCGAGACCGGCGTTCGGATGTCGATCGGCATGGACGCCCGGTTCGCGGGGCGCTCGGGCCAGAGCTACGAGCAGGAGTACGGCCGGATCGACCTGCCGAAGCTGCCGGTCGGGACCGCGATCAGCTTCGGACCGTTCGCCCTCGGCGTCATCTTCGTCCCGACGATCGTGGTTGGCGCCGACGTGTCGGGCCACTCCGAGATCGCCTCGGCGCGGATCACGTACACCTCGGCAGAGCGGGTCGTGGGATTCCGAGCAGGGTTGGACGGCATCGGGCTGACCGGCGTCGCCTACGAGTCCGACACCTCGGGCTTCCGCGTGCACGACGGCATCAACCTGTCCGGCCAGGCACAGTTCCGGCCCTTCGCGAAGCTCGAGGGTGCGCTGTTGATCGGCGTCGGCCCGCTCGACAGCCGTCGGATCCTCAGCGGCGAGGTCGCCATGGGTATCCGCATGCCGTGGACGCTGCGCTACGACAGTCCCCCGCCCTCGGCCATCGTCGCGACGGTGGCGCTGGAGGCGTTCGGGTCGGTTTCGGGTCGCGTCGGGCGGGTCGAGCTTTCCCACGAGGTGTCGGGCACGCTGCTCGGCCCCTACGAGATCTTCCGTCACGCCCTTGCCGAGCAGGACATGCCCGACATGCGTGATCGGGTCATCCGGGTGCCCGACGGCCGCTCGTGGTACGTCGACGAGTCCAACGTCCGTCATCACATCCCCGACGGCGGCACCTACCTGTGCCTGACCGCCTGGAAAGGAAAGGACGTCGTGCAGCTGACGTCGGCACAGGCGGACCAGCTTGCCGAAGGGGCTGCGGCCTCCTGCGTGGTCACCGCTGCCCGCGGCCACGTCATCCGCCAACCCGACGGCACCACCCACTACGTGGACGACAACTCGGTCCGCCACTGGATCCCCAACGGCGGCACCTACCTGTGCCTCACGGCGTGGAAGAACAAGCCGGTGATGAACGTCACCAACGACCAGGCCAACGCACTCACCGAGGGCACCCACCAG